>NZ_WVUH01000020.1 GCF_017614955.1 Micromonospora echinofusca | reverse complement strand
GGGTGCCGCCGGGCGGGACTCGGCGGCGGCGCCCGGACCGCTGTCCGCGAGCCGGGGGGCCAGCACCGCGCCCAGGACCGGGGCGTCCACCTGCTCGAACTGGCGGAGCGCGGCGGTGATCTCGCTGCTGCGGGTCCGGCCGCTCTCGACCACCAGGATCACCGCGTCCACGTGCCGGGCCAGGGCCTGGGCCTCCACGGCGACGGTCGGCGGTGCGGTCTCGATCAGCACGTGGTCGAAGCGCCCGGCCAGCTCGGCGAGAACCTCCAGCAGCCCGGCGACCGGCAGTTCCGCCTCGGCGTCCAGGTCACCGGGGAGGAGCACCCGCAGCTGGCCGAGCCCTGGCGCCGGGACCAGCGCGGTGAGGGCGCTGACGTCCCGCCGGAGCACGTCGGCCAGGGTGTGCCGGGCCTTGACACCGCCCAGCATCGCGGCGAGCGGGGAGTTGGCCTTGGTGGTCACCACGGCGACCTGCTGACCGGTACGGGCGAACGCGGCGGCCAGGTTGCCGGCGACGAAGCCCGCCGTCGGGCCGCCGGAGGCGCCGGTGAGCAGCAGTTGCCGGCCGCGCCCGGGCTGCGGCTCGGGCAGGGTGGAGAGCAGCACGTTGCGCAGCCGCCCCAGCTCACGGGAGACCTGGTGGGCCGGGGGCAGCACGGTCCTCGGCGGGGTCCGGGCCGGCAGCTCCAGCAGGACGGGCAGGCCGAGCCGGCCGGCGATGTCCCGGCTGCGCCGGACCCGGGTGTCGAGCCGGTCGATGACCAGGGCCAGCACGATGCCGAGGAGTAGGCCGGCGCCCATGCCGCTGGCCAGGTTGAGCGTCTGGTTGGGCGAGCTGGGCTTCCGGGGCAGCGGTGCGTCGGAGATGATCTCGCCGGGGTTGAGCGACGAGGTGACCAGCGGGCTGAGCCGGCTGTTGAGGGTGGCGAGCTGGTTGGTCAGTACGCTGCGGTCCGCCTCGGCCCGGGCCCGCTCGGCCGAGTTGGCCGGCGCCGCCGCGATCCGACCGGCGACCGTGGCGAGCTGCTTCTGGACCTCGCCGATCTGCTGCTGGATCGCCGTGGTCTCGCCCTCCAGCGCCTTGGTCGCGGTGGCCAGCCGCAGGTCGAGGTACGCCTGCGCGAAGGAGTGCGAACCGGCCTGGGCGGACTCGGGGGTGGCGGCCGAGTAGGTCACCTGGAGGACCTGGCTGTTCGGTGGGACGGTGACGGTCAGCGTCCGGACCAGATCCTCGGCGGGGATGTCGGTCTTGATCAGGGCGCGGGCCCGCTCGGCGACCACCAGTGAGCGGACCACCTGGGCCTCGGTGTCCAGGTTGACCTTGGCGGTCGGGTTGGCGTCCGGGCCGAGCTGGCGGACCAGGAGCGAGGTGGTCGAGGTGTAGGTGCGGGTCTGCAACTGGGTCACCAGCAGACCGGCGCCCACGCCGAGGAGGGCAGCCAACGCCAGGATCCACCACCGGCGACGCAGCCAATCGAGGTAGGTCATCAGGGTGGGGCCGTCTGAGTCGTGCAGATCGGCGAGGTGAGGCGAGGGCATGAGGGTGTGTCGCTCCCTTTCGACCGAACCGACCAGCCGGTGGCGCACACGTCCCCGACCGAACCCCCAGTCTCCCTGATCGGGGCGAAGAGGGGAAGTCGCCTCACGTCCGCCGGCCCCGGCGCTGTCGTCACCGATTCTCCGCAGGTGGCGGCCGGGGAGATAATGCGGGACGTGCGCTTCTGCTACCACATCCAGAGTCACCGTTCGCCGGAGCAACTGACCCGGCTCATTCACGCCGTCAAAAGGTACAGCCCGGACAGCCTGGTGCACGTGAGTCACGACGTGAACGGCGCCGCTCTGGATATGGCCGAACTGCGTTCGCTACCCAACGTGGTGGTGCAGTTGCATGAAGGCGGATATGGCGATTTCAGCCATGTGGATCGCTACATGGCTGCCGTTGATTGGCTGAACGGCGAAGGAATACCAGTCGACTGGTTGGTCAATATCACCGGTCAGGACTATCCGCTCCGGCCGTTGGATCAATCCGAGGCCGAATTGGTCGACTCCGGCGCGGACGGATTCATGGAGTACTGGGACGCCCTCGGCCCGCAGAGCCACTGGCCGCGGAGCCGGGTCCGGTCGCGCTACTACTTCCAGCACCGCCGGCTGGTCGGGCTCAGCCCCCGGGCCAAGCGGATGCTCCGCCCGATCCAGGCGGTGAACCGGGTGCAGCCGCTGGTCCGGCTGCACGTCTCCTACGGCCTGGCGGTCGGCCGTCGGGCCCGCACCCCGTTCGGGCCGGACCTGCGCCTGCACGGCGGCTCCGCCTTCGCTTCGCTGAGCTGGCCGGTGGTCGCCTACCTGCGGGAGTACTTCGACCGACGGCCCGACGTGGTGGCCTACTTCCGGCGCTGCCTCTCCCCGGTCGAGGCGGTCTTCCAGACCATCGTGTGCAGCAGCGGACAGTTCAACCTGGTACCCGACTGCAAGCGCTACTTCGACTTCCGGGGCAGCCAGTTCAACCACCCGAAGTCGCTCACCGCCGAGGACCTGCCGAGGGCGCTGGCCAGTGGGGCGCACTTCGCCCGCAAGTTCGACTACGAGCGGCACCCGGAGCTGCTGGACCTGCTCGACGCGCACCTGGCGGCAGCCGCCCGGCAGGAGTGAGCACCGGCGCGTCCGGCCGGACGCGCCCGGTCAGCGGTAGTCGTACCGGGTACGCAGCGGCCAGGTCAGCGCGGCGACCATCCGCTGCCGGGCCGGCGCGTACTCCCGCCGCCACTTCTCGTCCAGCGACAGGGTGATCGGGCCGCTGCGCATCCGGATCCGGCCGCCGGCCACCGCGTGCGACCCGGCCTGGGTGAACTCGTTGCCGTGCAGGAAGTCCAGCGGGTCCACCGTGCCGGTGACGTCGGCGGTCAGCGCCGCGATCCGGCCCAGCTCGGCGCGCGGGTCCCGGACCAGGTCCTCGTACCGGACCACCACCCGGGGCACCCCGCGCCGGGCCAGGGCCGAGATCATCGTGTTCACGGTGACCCAGCGGCGGGCGGTCAACCGGGCCGACCGCTGGTTCATCCGGCCCTTCGTCGAGGTGCCCTCGGGCAGCTCCACCACCTGGCTCCAGGAGTACGCCACCCCGCGCGGGTCCCGCAGCACGTGCACCATCCGCAGGTCGATCTCCGGTGCCTGGGCCAGGATGTAGGCGAGCGACGGGCGCTTGGTGGAGTCGACCACCACCCGGGCCCCGGACACGTCGGCGATCGCCCGGTACAGCCGGGTGAGCAGGTCGGTGTAGCTGGCCAGGTCACGCCGGAACCCGGCGGACATCGACGGGTTCAGGATCAACGGCAGCCGGGCGGTTGCGTCCACCCGGCGCTGGAGGGCCCGGATGTCGGCGACGTCGAGGCTGGACCACCCCCCGTACGCCCGCTGGCCGACCTCCGCCCAGAACGGGCACTGGTCGAAGTGCGCACCGCAGGCGCACCGGAAGTTCCGTTCGACCCCGGACTGCCACAGGTAGAAGAGTTCGCCGACGTCACAGTGCCCGACGAACTGGCCGAGCATCAGGTCGAGCAGGGTCGAACCGCTGCGTGGCATCCCGCACACGTAGAGCACCGTCACCGGCTCCCGCGTCGCGTCCGGCCGGGTTGTCGGGGAATCGTTCCCGGCGGGGGGATGCTGACCGGCCATTCGGCATTCTCCTCGTGCTGCGCGATGTCAGCGGCAGTCTAGGCATCCGGTACCAGCGACGGCGATCGGCGGAATGCTCGGAAAGGTCCGACCGGTGGGAGGGCGTCCGATTGTGAGAGCCACTTCTGTTGTCACCCCCGGTCCCGTTAGATTGTCCCCGGCGCTTCGATGATCTGTTAACCGTCCCGATGTGGACGAGTCCGGGCGCGAAATTTCGTGGGGGCGTGGGGAGAGGCGGGTCGGACGTGGGGTCAGGTGAGGTGATGCTCGTCGGATCCAGCGGTGGGCATCTGGCCCAGTTGCTGGCGCTGGAGCCGTGGTACCGCAACCGGTCCCGGTCGTGGGTGACCTTCGACACCCCGGACGCCCGCTCCCTGCTCGACGGCGAGGACGTGGTGTGGGCGTACCACCCCACCACCCGCAACGTCCGCAACCTGGTCCGCAACTTCGGGCTGGCCCTGCGCCAGCTACGGCGCCGGGACGTCGCCGCGGTGGTCACCACCGGCGCCGGGGTGGCCGTGCCGTTCGTGGCGGTGGCCCGGCTGCTCCGGATCCCCACCATCTACATCGAGGTGTACGACCGGATCGACAGTGCCACGCTCAGTGCCCGGCTCTGCCGGCCGTTCCTCTCCGCGATGCTCGTGCAGTGGGACGAGCAGCTGCGGATGTACCCGAAGGCGACCGTCGTGGGCAACCTCCTGTGACCGGCCCGATCCCCCGTCAGCGTGCCGGCGAGCCCGCGCGGCCCCTGGTGCTCGCCCTGGTCGGCACCGACGTGCACCGCTTCGACCGGTTCGTGGACTGGCTGGAACGCTGGTACGCCGCCCGGGAAGCCGGCGCCGAACCGGTCCGCCTCGTCCTCCAGTACGGCAGCAGCCGCGTCCCCCGGATCCCGGAGGCCACCGCCTTCCTCGCCCACGACCAGCTGCAACGCGCGATGGCCAAGGCCACCCTGGTGGTCTGCCACGGCGGACCGGCCACCATCACCGAGGCCCGGCGGACCAACCACCTGCCCATCGTGGTGCCGCGTGACCCGACCCACCACGAGCACGTCGACAACCACCAGCAGCTCTTCGCCCGCCGCCTGGGTGCGGCCGGCAAGGTCCGGCTCTGCGAGTCCGAGGCCGAACTGGTCGAGGCGCTCGACAAGGGCATGGCGGACCCGGGCGCGTTCACCCTCTCCACCGACCCGGACGCGCCGGACCCCCGGATCGCGGCGGTGGCGGCGGTCGGCCGGATCGTCGAGGACCTGGTCGAGCAGCGGTCCCGGCGGGCCGGTCGACGGTGGTGGCGGTGAGTGCCCGGGCCCGGGTCCTGTTCGTCGGTGGTCTCGGGCGCAGCGGCTCCACCCTGCTGGAGCTGATCCTCGCCCAGCACCCGGACGTCTGCGCCGTCGGTGAGGTCGTGCACCTGTGGGAACGTGCGCTCGGTGGCGACGAGCGGTGCGGCTGCGGGGAGCGCTTCACCGGCTGCGACTTCTGGCAGCGGGTCGGTGAGCACGCCTTCGGCGGTTGGTCCGCGCTCGACCGGGACGAGGTGCTCGCGCTCAAGGCGCAGGTCGACCGGACCCGGTTCGTACCCCGGCTGGCCCGGGGCCGGTTGCCGGAGGAGCAGTTGGCGCCGGTCCGCCGGTACGCCGACCTGTACACCCGGATCTACCGGGCCGCGGCCGAGGTCACCGGGGCGAGCCTGGTGGTCGACTCCAGCAAGCACGCCTCGCTGGCGTTCGCCCTGCGCTGGGCCGAGGACCTCGACCTGCGGGTGGTGCACCTGGTCCGGGACAGCCGGGCGGTCGCGTACTCCTGGGCCAAGCAGGTCCGCCGGCCCGAGGTGGTGGACACCGAGGCGTACATGCCCACCTTCTCCCCGTTCACCGTGAGCGGGCTGTGGACCGCGCAGAACGCCGCCTTCCACCTGCTGGCCAGTCGCGCGCCGGTGCTCCGGCTGCGCTACGAGGACTTCACCGCCGACCCGCGCGGCACGGTCCGTCGGGTCCGGGTCTTCGCCGGGCTCGACGACACCCCCGACGCGCTGCGGGTCCTGGACGACCCGCCCGTACCACCCCGACCCTTCCACAGCATCGCCGGCAACCCGCTCCGGTTCAGCAGCGGCCCGCTGCGGGTACGCCAGGACAACGCCTGGCAGGCGGCACTCCCGCCGCAGAGCCGGGCGGTGGTCAGCGCCGCCACGTGGCCGCTGCGACTGCGTTACGGCTATGTCGGCCGGCGACGCCCCGACCCCCGAGAGGCACCGTGACCGTGACCAACCTGCCCAGCGTCACCGCCGTGGTGCCCACCCGGGACCGGCCGGAACTGCTCCGCGCCGCGCTCGACGCGATCCTGTCCCAGGAGTACGCCGGCCGGGTGGACGTGGTGGTCGTCTACGACCAGTCCACGCCGGATCTGACCCTGGAGCTGGACACCCCCGAGCGGGGCGTACGGGTCATCACCAACACCCGTACCCCGGGTCTGGCCGGTGCCCGCAACACCGGCATCCTGGCGGCCACCGGTGACCTGGTGGCGTTCTGCGACGACGACGACGAATGGCTGCCGGGCAAGCTGGCCGCCCAGGTGGCGGCGTTGACCGCCGAGCCGGAGGGCGAGTTCGTCAGCTGCGGCATCCGGGTCAGCTACGACGACCGCAACGTCGACCGGGTGCTGCCCCGTACCCGGGTGCCGCTGTCCGCGCTGCTGCGCGACCGGCACACCGAGCTGCACCCGTCGACCTTCCTGATCCGACGCGGGCCACTGGTCGACGGGATCGGCCTGGTGGACGAGGAGATCCCCGGCAGCTACGCGGAGGACTACGAGTTCCTGCTGCGGGCGGCCCGACGGGTCCCGCTGGTCAACCTGACCGTGCCGTACGTCGTGGTCCGCTGGCACAAGCGGTCCTACTTCGCGCAGCGCTGGGAGACCATCTCGACCGCGTTGCAGTGGCTGCTCGGCCGGTACCCGGAGTTCGCCACCGTGCCGCACGGGGAGGCCCGGGTCGCCGGTCAGATCGCCTTCGCCCAGGCGGCCATGGGCAACCGGCGCGACGCGGTCCGCTGGGCCCGCCGGACCCTGGCCCGCAACCCGCGCGAGCCGAGGGCGTACCTTGCCCTGGCCGTCGCGACCCGCGCGGTGCACCCCGACCGGGTGCTGCGTACCCTGCACAAACGCGGCCGGGGCATCTGACCGTCCCGGGACCCGGTCGGGTCGTACGGCTGGCCCGGCCCGCCGACACCGGCCTGGTCAGGCGGGGGCGGCGCACCAGGACCGCCACGCCTGTTGGCTGGCGGTGTCGAGGAGCCGGAAGTCGCCCCCGCTGACCTCGTAGTCGTAGTACGCCACCCAGAGCGGCCGTTGGGTGTTGAGGTAGGCGCTCATCTCGCGGATCCAGGCGGCCCGGCCGGCCCCGCTGTCCCCGGGGATCCGTACGCTGCCCGTCTCGGCCAGGCCCCACGGCTTGCCGAGGGCCCGGGATTTGGCGATCATCGGCTCGAACACCTTGTCGGGGGCGGTGTACCGGCCGTACCGCCCGCCGCTGTTGTAGCAGTCCCAGCCGAGCACGTCGACCACGTCGCCGCCCGGGTAGTAGTCCTCGAACCGGCGGTTGGACTGCGGGTTCAGCGTCCAGCACATCAGGATCAGGGTGGCCTTCAGCCGGCTGTTGCCGGCCCGGTCGGCGAGCCCGGCGACCCGCCGCCAGGCGGACCGGAACTGGCTGGTGGTGTACGAGCCGGACTCGACGTCGTTCTCCGGTTCGTGGAAGTACGACCAGTAGACGTCGTGGTCGCGCGGTACCGACGCGAACCAGGCCGCCAGCCGGCTGTCGTGTCGGCCGGCGATCACCTCGGTGGGTGGTGCCTTGAAGGAGACCACCACGGTCCGGTTCGCCACGTCCGCCCGGCTGCCGGACCAGGACGGCGGCAACCCGGGGTAGAAGACCCGGACCATGCGCAGCGGACCGTAGGTCCGGTCGGACCGGGCCAGCCCGGCGGCGAAGCTCTCCCCGGAGCGCAGGTGGATGCTCGCCCCGGGCAGGGTCCGCCGGTTCGTCGGGAAGGTGGTGTCCCCGGCGCCGTTGCGGGCCGACGGGGACGGGCTGGCGGTGGGCGTCGGGACGCTGCCCAGGCCGGCGATCCCGCCGGGTTGACCGCCCAGCCCGCTGTGCGCGTCACCGGCACCCGGGGCGGCGCCGCCGGTGGCGGCGGCGCCGGGCGGGGCGGCCGTCGGGTCGTCGCGGCTGGTGGCGACGGCGACCGTGGTACCGAGGACGACGGCACCGGCGACCACCGGCGCCAGCCACCACCGGCTCGGCGCCCGGCGTCGCCGCCCGGCCGGCTGCTCCGGCTGCGGGGGCCGGTCGGGCTGTCGGTCGGCGGTCATCAGGCGCCGGGGCCGGTCGGCGGTCATCGGACGGGCCGGTCGGTCACTGGCACCGGGCGATCGCGGCGAGCAGCTGCTCGGCCAGCTCGGGCCGGCAGACCAGCAGGTCGGGCAGGAGCGGGTCGGTCCGGTTGTAGCGCAGCGGGGAACCGTCGATCCGGGAGGCGTGCATCCCGGCGCCCAGCGCGACGGCGACCGGGGCGGCCG
The DNA here is from genome assembly GCF_017614955.1 of Micromonospora echinofusca. Taxonomy (GTDB): domain Bacteria; phylum Actinomycetota; class Actinomycetes; order Mycobacteriales; family Micromonosporaceae; genus Micromonospora; species Micromonospora echinofusca_A. The sequence goes on along the minus strand of NZ_WVUH01000020.1, from coordinate 27,198 downwards.
AGTCCCACTCGTACTGCCCACCGGCGTGCACGTACGCGTCGACCTCGCCGGTGACCACCGCGCAGACCTTGACCCCGGCCGAGCCCATCGGCACGGCCTGCCCGCCGATCTGCTCGATCAGGGTGCTGACGAAGGCCGGGGGACGGGTGCGGCTGACCGCGATCCGGATCGGGCCGTCGACCCCGGTGGGCGTGGGCAGGCCGGTGCCGAGCACCAGCGGGGCGCCGTCCGCCCCGGTCCGCGCCGGCATGCCGACCGCACCGGCGGTGAGGCCGCCGTCCGGGCCGGCCGTCCGCTCCCAGAGTGCGACGTGCACCGCCCAGTCGGTACGGCCCTCCTCGGAGAACTCCCGGGTGCCGTCGAGCGGGTCGATGATCCAGACCCGGTCGGCGGTCAACCGGGGCGGCTGCTCGCCGGAGGACCAGGCCTGCCGGGAGTCGGCGTGCTCCTCGGAGAGCACCGCGTCCTCGGGGCGCCAGCGGGCCAGCTCGGCGACCATCAGGTCGTGGGACGCCTTGTCACCGGCGTTCTTCAGGGCTGCCGGGTCGGCGAAGCCCTGGCTCGCCCGCAGCCCGGTCAGTGCCGCACCCGCACGGGTGGCCAGCCACTCCGCGAAGGCCTGGTCGTCCAGCTGCCCGGTCCGGTCCTCGTCCACTTCGCCTCACCATCTCGACTGTGCCGGCAACGGCCTGCAATCCTTCGATCACTGACCGGACCACACTAGGGTGCGGTCCGCTACCCGACAACCAGAGTCCGGTTCGGCTTTCTGTCGTACCGGCCGATGCCCGCATGTTGAACATCGCGTGGATGGCCGGTTGAGCAGCCAGGGCAGGCCCTAGGCTCTTCGGCATGACTGCCGCGCAGCTGATCTCCTTCGCCCGTGGGGCGCCGTCACTGGACATCGTCGACATCGAGGGGCTCAAGGCCGCCGCCGTCCGCGCGTTCGACGCCGACCCGGCCGGTGTGACCGCCTACGGCACCTCCGTCGGATACCCGCCGCTCCGCGAGTGGATCGCCGCGAAGCACGGCGTACGTCCGGAGCAGGTGCTGGTGACGAACGGGTCGTTGCAGGCCGACGCGTTCCTCTTCGACCACCTGGTGTCGGCCGGTGACCAGGTGGTGGTGGAACGCCCGACGTACGACCGGACCCTGCTCAACCTGCAACGGCAGGGCAGTGAGCTGCACGCGGTGTCGATCCAGCCGGACGGTCTGGACACCGCCGAGCTGCGCAAGCTGCTGGAGTCCGGGGTACGCCCCAAGCTGGCGCACATCATTCCGAACTACCAGAACCCGGCCGGGGTCACCCTCTCCCTGGAGAAGCGGCACGAGCTGCTCGACCTGGCCGCCGAGTACGGCTTCACGATCTTCGAGGACGACCCGTACGCGGACATCCGGTTCCGGGGCGAGCCGCTGCCGTCGATGCTCTCCCTGGACACCCGGGGTGTCGTGGTGCACGCGTCCAGCTTCACCAAGACCGTCTGCCCCGGGGTCCGGGTCGGCTACCTGGTGGGGCCGGAGCAGTTGATCGCCGACATCGCCAAGCGGGCGACGAACCTCTACATCTCCCCGGGCATGGTCTCCGAGGCGATCGTCCACCAGTTCTGCGTCTCCGGTGACATCGAACGGTCGATCCGTACCGTCTCGGCCGCGCTCGGTGAGCGCGCCCGGCTGCTCGCCGAGTCGCTGCGCCGGCACATTCCGGAGGCCCGGTTCGTCGAGCCGGACGGCGGTTACTTCCTCTGGGTGGAGCTGCCGTCGGACGTGCACGTCGACCGGCTCGCCCCGGCCGCCGCAGAGCGTGGGGTGGCCGTGGTGAAGGGCAGCGACTTCCTCCTGGAGGGCGGTCACCACTCGATCCGGCTCGCCTTCTCCGCAGTGACCGTGGACCAGGTGGACGAGGGCGTACGGCGGCTGGCCGAGGCCGTGGAGGCCGTCCGGGGCCGGTAATTTCTGTCAGATACCTGACAGAAGGCGGTGTTGGCTGGTCCGGGGTTCACACCGGGCCGGCCAGCGGCCCACAATGCTGCGAGCGTCACTCGTGTCGGAGCCGTCCAGGCTGCGTCGACCACCATCGGTGTCCGCCCGATCCGACTGACGCGAGAGCATCACCCCCCGCCCCCAAAGGCGCCGGGTGGGCCGCCCGCACCTCACCCCCCTGACGCGGCCGGTCCACCCGGCGCCGACCCACGGCGCCGGGGAGCCGGCGCCGGCCGTCTCGACCGGCCACCCGGATCCAGCGGGCGTAACCTGCGAGGTCGGGTCGTACGGCGGCGGAGGGAGGCGGGACACCATGACCGGACAGGTGGAACGGGGCCGCGGTACCCCGAACGGTCTGGGGCGGGTCCCGCTCCCCCGGGCCTGGACCGCACCGGTCCGGGCGATGAGCCGGATCCTCAACACCGACGGCGGCCAGCAGCCGGGTGTCCCCACCCCCGACGACGAACGCAGCAGCGTGGTCGACTGTGCGCTCTACGTCGACGGTGTCCGGCAGGCCGGTGACTGGGAGTACGCCGAGGCCCTGCGGGCGGCCCGGACGACCCCGCACAGCTTCGTCTGGTTGGGCCTGCACGAGCCCACCCTGACCCAGATGGCCGGCATCGCGCAGAGCTACGGCCTGCACGAACTCGCCGTCGAGGACGCGGTCAAGGCACAGCAGCGCCCCAAGTTGGAGCGCTTCGGCGAGGTGAACTTCCTCGCCCTGCGCACCGCCCGGTACTGCGAGCACGCGGAGCTGACCGAGCACTCCGAGGTGGTGGAGACCGGGCAGGTGATGCTCTTCATCGGTCCGCAGTTCGTGATCAGCGTGCGGCACGGGGACGCCTGCCAGCTCGCCCGGGTCCGGGCCGAGTTGGAGAGCAGCAAGCAGGACCTGCTGCTGCACGGCCCCTGGGCGGTGGCGTACGCGGTGACCGACCGCGTGGTCGACCTCTACCTGGAGGTGGCCGACAAGATCGAGGACGACCTCGACGTCCTGGAGACCGAGGTCTTCGACCGGCAGAGCCACGGCCGGATCCAGCGCATCTACCAGATGAAGCGGGAACTGGTCGAGTTCAAGCGGGCCGTGGTGCCGCTGCAACGGCCGCTGATGACGCTGACCGCGCAGCTGAACCGGGACGTACCGAAGGAGGTCCGCCGGTACTTCCGGGACGTGCAGGACCACCTGACCCGTACCGTCGAGCAGGTCAACTCCTACGACGACCTGCTGAACTCGATCCTCCAGGCCCGGCTCGCCCAGGTCACCGTCGACCAGAACAACGACATGCGCAAGATCGCGGCCTGGGCGGCCATCGCAGCGGTCTGGACCGCCATCGCCGGCATCTACGGGATGAACTTCGAGGTCATGCCCGAGCTGAAGATGCGGTACGGCTATCCGGTCGTCCTCGCGCTGATGCTCACCATCTCGCTCGCGCTCTACCGCTGGTTCCGGCGCAACGGCTGGCTCTGACGTCCCGACGGCCCGGGAGCCCCGGACACGCCTGCGGCGCGGGACGACTGGAGCGTCTCCGCGCCGCAGGCGAGCGGACTGTCGGGGGAGCCGGTCAGTGCCGGGGGTTGCCCGAGGGGGTGCCGATCGTGTCGGTCTGCGCGCCGCCGACCGCCGCCCCGGCGCCCGGCTCACCGCCCTGCCCGGCCGCCTGCCGGCCAGCACCCTCGACCGTCGGTCCGTCGGGGGTACCCACCACGATGGTGTCCGTCTCCTCCCGCGCACCGACCAGCGAGCGCGACGGGTCGTACTCCTCCCACTGCTGCTGGTCCCGGCGGCGACGGACGGCCATCGCGCCGGCCACCCCGGCGACCGCACCCGCCGCGAGCAGGCCGGTACGCAGCATCGACCGACGCTTCCGGGCGGCCTGCTGCTTCTTCCTGTTCTGCATCATCATGTTCTTCGCCTTCGCCTTCCTGGCTGCTGAGCCGGCCTGGCGTGCCCCCCCCGCCGCAGCCACGGCCAGCGGCGCCAGGGCCGCCATGGTGGACGACCAGCCGGTGGTTGCGGTGTCGCGCACCCGCGCCGCCGTCGGCGAGACGGAGTCGCGGGCCGCCTGCACCCGTGGACCCACCGTCGCGCCGACCCCGTACGCGGCGTGGTTGGCCGCCCGCTTCAGGTGGCCGAGGCTCTCACCCAGCTCACTCCTGACGAGCGCGCCCTGCGACTTGCGCCGCCCGATTCCGAACACGGTCCCACCTCCTGGGTGTCGTTCCTTCGTCATCCTCCACCTTCGGATGCCTCCGCACTGCCAGATCGGGCACATGGGAGGATCCGCATGGAACTGACCAACGACTGAGGAGTACCCGTGGCCGAGGCTGTCTACGCCACCTTGCACACCAACGCCGGACCGATCCGGCTGGAGCTGTTCCCGAACCACGCGCCGAAGACGGTCCGCAACTTCGTCGAACTGGCCGAGGGGACCCGCGAGTACCGTGACCCCCGGACCGGCCAGCCGGGCAAGGGCCCGTACTACGACGGCACGATCTCGCACCGGGTGATCAGCGGCTTCATGATCCAGATGGGTGACCCGACCGGCACCGGCCGGGGCGGCCCGGGCTACCAGTTCGGTGACGAGTTCCACCCCGACCTGCGGTTCGACCGGCCGTACCTGCTGGCCATGGCGAACGCCGGACCGGGCACCAACGGCTCGCAGTTCTTCATCACCGTCGGCCCGACCCCGCACCTGAACAACCGGCACACCATCTTCGGTCAGGTCGCCGACGAGGACTCGGCCAAGGTCGTGGACTCCATCGCGAACACCCCGACCGGCCCGAACGACCGGCCGTTGCAGGACGTGGTCATCGAGCGCGTCGAGATCGAGCGCACCCAGGGCTGACCCGTTCCGCGAGGTACCTTTGCTCGCATGAGTGAGCGTCCCGGTCGGTCGGAGCCGCAGCGTGGGGTGGCGGCGTGAGCGATTCCCCGCCCACCACCCCGGTCTGCTACCGGCACCCCGACCGGGAGACGTACGTCACGTGTACCCGCTGCGACCGGCCGATCTGTCCGGACTGCATGCGCGACGCCTCGGTCGGCCACCAGTGCCCCGAGTGCGTCGCCGAGGGACGACGCTCCGTCCGGCCGACGCGCACCGTCTTCGGTGGCGGTGCCGTCGGCCGGCAGGGGTACGTCACCACGGCGCTGATCGCCCTGAACGTGGTGACGATGCTGCTCTCCATCGCCTCGGACCGGGGCGGCGACTCGGCGGCCGGTGGCTCCGGTTTCGGCGGCCTGATGGGCGGCAGCACCCCGCTGACCGAGTGGGGGGCCGTCATCGGCCTGGCCCGCTTCCCGGACTTCACCGTGCACGGGGTCGCCGAGGGTGAGTGGTACCGGCTGCTCACCGCGATGTTCCTGCACTACGGCGTGGTGCACCTGCTGCTGAACATGTGGGCGCTGTGGGTGCTCGGCCGGTCGCTGGAGGCCACCCTCGGCCCGGCGCGCTTCCTCGGGCTCTACCTCGTCGCCGGCTTCGGCGGCAACGTCGCCGCCTACGTCTTCAGCGCCCCGAACGCCGCGACCGCCGGTGCCTCCACCGCGATCTTCGGGATGTTCGCCGGGCTCTTCGTGATCATGCGACGGCTCGGCCGGGACACCTCGCAGGTCATCCCGATCCTGGTCGTCAACCTGGTCTTCACCTTCGCCGTGCCGGGCATCTCCATCGCCGGGCACCTCGGCGGTCTGGTCACCGGCGCGGCGATGGCCCTGGTCCTGGCGTACGCGCCCCGGGCCAACCGGTCGCTGGTGCAGCTCGCCGGTGGGGCACTGATCGTGGTGGCGTTGGCCGGGCTGGTCCTGGTCCGCTCGGCGGCGCTACTCGGCTGACCGGTCCCGGACCGCCCGCAGGGTGTCGGCGACCTCGGCCGGACCGGCCCCCAGGTCGTACCGGCCGAACAGGTACAGCGCGTCACCCGCGTCGATCTCCAGGATCTCGGTACGCAGTCCGCGCCGGGGCCGGGCGTCCACGGTGATCCGTTCGATCGCCGCCCACGTCAGCCGGCGGCGACCGGCGAAGCCCCGGATCACCGTCACCCCGCCCGGGTCCACCGCGAGCCGGACCGGTGCCACCAGGTCGCGGACCGCCCAGCCGGCCAACCCGGCGGCGACCAGCACGGCCAGCCCCGGCCGGACCGGGTCCCCGGCGGCGAGGAGCAGGCCGGCCGCCACCAGCAGTACGCCACCGGCCAGCTTGAGCACCGGCAGTCCGATCGGTACCCGCCAACTCGTCGACGGTTCGGTGGTCGGCTCGTTCACCGCACCAGCATGACAGCGCGGTGCCGCAGTGCCCATCGGAGTCGGGATCGACCGGTGTCGGGTCCGGGCACCCGTTGCGGCCCACCGCGACGTAGGATCGGGGAAGCTCAAGTTACCGGGGAGTAGACCTCGCCGGGTGGCGCGGATTGCCGGGGAGTACGAATGAGTGACGCGGTCATCGTCGGCGCGGTACGGACCCCGGTGGGGCGGCGCAAGGGCGGGCTGGCCGGGGTGCACCCGGTCGACCTCTCCGCCCACGTGCTGCGCGCCCTCGCCGAACGGACCGGCATCGACCCGGCCACCGTCGACGACGTGGTCTGGGGCTGTGTCTCCCAGGTCGGCGACCAGGCGTGGAACGTCGCCCGCAACGCCGTGCTCGCCGCCGGCTGGCCCGAGACGGTCCCCGGTACGACCCTGGACCGGCAGTGCGGCTCCAGCCAGCAGGCCCTGCACTTCGCTGCGGCGACGGTGCTCGCCGGGCAGGCCGACCTGGTGGTCGCCGGGGGTGTGGAGTCGATGACCCGGGTGCCGATGGGGGCCGCCGGTACCGGTGGCCTGCCCTACGGTGACCAGGTCCGGGACCGCTACCGGGGGGTCGAGGGCTTCGCCGCCGACCAGCCGGTCCCGTTCAACCAGGGCGTCGGCGCGGAACTGATCGCCGAGCGCTGGCGGTTGTCCCGCACCCAGCTCGACGAGTACGCCCTGGCCAGTCACGAGAAGGCCGCCGCCGCGCAGGACGCCGGGGCTTTCGAGGTGGAGATCACGCCCGTGCCGTTGGCCGACGGCGGGAAGCTGACCGCCGACGAGGGCATCCGGCGCGACACCTCCCTGGCGAAGCTCGCCGAACTGGCCACCCCGTTCCGGGCCGACGGCGTGGTCACCGCCGGCTCCGCGTCGCAGATCTCCGACGGTGCCGCCGCGCTCGCCGTCACCACCGCCGAGTGGGCCCGCCGGCACGGGTTGCGTCCGCTGGCCCGGATCCACACTGCGGTGGTCGCCGCCGACGATCCGGTGGTCATGCTCACCGCACCCATCCCGGCCACCGCGAAGGCGTTGCGTCGCGCCGGGCTGGGCATCGAGGAGATCGGGGTGTACGAGGTGAACGAGGCGTTCGCCCCGGTCCCGCTCGCCTGGCTGGCCGAGACCGAGGCCGACCCGGAGCGGCTGAACCCCCGGGGTGGGGCGATCGCCCTGGGGCACCCGCTCGGCGGCTCCGGTGCCCGGATCATGACCACCATGCTCCAGCACATGCGGGACAACGACATCCGGTACGGCCTGCAGACCATGTGCGAGGGCGGTGGCATGGCGAACGCCACCATCGTGGAACTTCTGTAATTCCACTTTCGTCCATGCCTGCGCCACATCGATTCCCGACGACCTGTCGTTGGTCCTGGCATGGACGTCTTCGCTCGAACGTTCCTCCCCGCCGCCGCCGAGAACGGGATCGCCCTCCAGACGATCAGCCGGCACATGCCGATCTTCCGCCGCTGTGTCGGCGCGGGTGACGCCACCCTCCTGGTCACCCGCTGCACCCGCCCGGACCGCCCCGCCCACGGCGATTACCTCCTCCTGCTGACCTACCGGCGACTGGTGGTGACCCGGCAGACCAGGCTGCTGCACCGGCTCCGCCTGCACCTCAACACCGACCTGCGTCACCTGCGGGACGTCACCTGGCACCCGGACCCCCGGCTGCCGGCCATCGAGCTGGCCGCCACCGCGATCGACGGGATCCGGGAACGGTTCCTCGTCCGGGCCGGGCACCCGCAGCAGGTCTGGCAGCTCGACGCCCTGCTCACCCAGGTGTTCCGGACACCGTCGCGGGCCCATGGGGACACCACGTCGACCGGCGGGAGCCCGGTCGGCCGGTCCTTTACCTGACCCGAACACACCCGACCGCCCGCCGGCACCGCCGGTCGGCCATCATGGGCCGGTGACCGTCGACGCACCGCAGCGGGGACTCGTCCTGGTCGTCGAGGACGAGCCGGCCATCGCCGACCTGGTCCGGCTCTACCTGACCCGGGACGGGTTCGGGGTGCACGTGGAACGCGACGGGACAGCCGGTCTCGACGCCGCCCGCCGGCTCCGGCCGGTGGCCTGCGTGCTGGACATCGCGCTGCCCGGGCTGGCCGGTACCGAGATCTGCCGCCGGCTCCGGGAGGCCGGCGACTGGACCCCGGTCATCTTCCTCACCGCCCGGGACGACGAGGTCGACCGGATCGTCGGGTTGGAGATCGGTGCCGACGACTACGTCACCAAACCGTTCAGCCCCCGGGAACTGGTCGCCCGGATCCGGGCCGTGCTGCGCCGTACCGCTGGAACGCCCGACGCCGCCGACCGGGCCCGGCAGGTCGGTCCGGTCGCTCTCGACCCGGCCCGGCGCACGGTCACCGCCGCCGGGGTGCCGATCCGGCTCACCTCGACCGAGTTCGACCTGCTCGCCCACCTGATGGCCCGCCCCGGCCGGGTCTTCACCCGGGAGGAACTCCTCGCCGCCGTGTGGGGGTACCCGGCACACGCCGGCACCCGCACCGTCGACGTGCACGTCGCGCAGGTACGCGCCAAACTCGGCCCGGCGGCCGACGTGATCCGTACCCACCGGGGCGTCGGGTACGCGGCCGATGGCTGAGCCGTCGGGGTCCGGCCCGGCCCGGGGCGACCACCTGACCGTCCCGTTGCCGGTGCTCGGGGCCGGTACACCGACCACCCCGCCCCGCCGGCCGGGACGCGGGCTGACCGCCCGGGCGATCGGGGTCACCTGCGCGGTGGCCCTGGTGTCCGTGCTGGTCACCGCGATCGTGGCGGTACCACTGGTGGCCCGTGGCGTGGAGCGGCGCAGCCAGGACGCGCTCGCGGCGCAGGCCCGGCTCACCGCCGAGGTGCTGCGGTTCCGCCTCGACCGGGGACGTACCGCCGACGAGGAACGGCTCATCCAGCAGCTCCGGAACCAGGGCATCGACGCGTACCTGATCCGGCAGGGCACCCCCGACCGGGCCGGGCTGCCCGCGCCGGTCGTGCAGCGGGTGGGGCAGGGCCGCAACTTCTCCGGCCGGCGCCTGGTCGACGGGCGGCCGGCGCTGGTCGAGGCCCGGGCCCTGCGCAACGGCAGCGGGGTGGTCCTCACCAGTCCGGTCAACGACGGATTCTGGCGACAGGTGCTGACCGCGCTCTGGCTGCCGCTGCTCGCCGGACTCGCCGCCGGGATCGCGGCCGGGCTGTTGCTGGCCCGGCGGCTGGCCCGACCGATCCGTAACGCCGCGACCGCAGCGGTCCGGCTCGGCGCCGGTGACCGGGCGGTCCGGGTACCGGTCGAGGAACCGGAGGAGGTCGCCGACCTGGCCCGCGCCCTGAACGGGCTGGCCGCCGCCCTGGCCACCAGCGAGGGCCGGCAGCGGGAGTTCCTGCTGTCGGTCTCCCACGAGCTGCGTACCCCGTTGACCGCGATCCGGGGCTACGCGGAGGCACTCGCCGACGGGGTGGTCGGGCCGGACCAGGCGGCACGCACCGGGCAGACCATGCTCGCCGAGGCGGAACACCTGGACCGGCTGGTCAGCGACCTGCTGGCGCTGGCCCGGCTGGAGGCCGCTGACTTCCCCCTCGAACCGGTCCCGGTCGACCTGGGCCGGTTGGCGGCCGACGCCGCCCGGACCTGGCAGGCGCGGTGCGCCGCCGTGCAGGTGGACTTCCGCGCCGAACTGCCCGCCGGGCCGGTCGTCGCGTACACCGACCCGGGCCGGATCCGGCAGGTGGTCGACGGTCTGCTGGAGAACGCGCTGCGGGTGGTACCCCCGGACGCGCCGGTGGTGCTCGCGGTCCGCGCCGCCGGGCCCGGCCCGACGGCCGGCGGCATCGTCGAGGTGCGCGACGGCGGGCCCGGCTTCACCGACGACGACCTGTCGGTCGCCTTCGAGCGGGGCGCCCTGCACCAGCGGTACCGGGGGGTACGCAAGGTCGGCAGCGGCCTCGGCCTGGCGCTGGCCGCCGGACTGGTCCGCCGGCTCGGCGGGACGGTCACCGCCGGTCACGCCCCGGAGGGCGGCGCCCGGTTCACCGTGGTGCTGCCGCCCCCGCCCGTCCCTGGAAGCGTCCGGCAGTAGGACGGTGGAGACGCCGCAACCCCACCGGTCCCGTTTCCGGCGCTTTTACCTGATCCGAACATCGGCCTGACGCTGCGCTCGTCCACAGGCGCGACGCTGGGCCCATGCGGACAACAGGGAAACTGATGGCACGTTGGGGAGTCGTCACCACCGGGCTGCTGGCGGCGGTGGCGCTGGGCGTCAGCGGTTGTGGCGGTACGGGTGGACCCGGTGCCGGGTCCGCCGCCGGACCCGTGGTCGACGTGGTCGCCGCGCTGGGGGCCGAGGGGCAGGCGCTCGCCGCGCTGGGCTTCGACGCGGCCGACCTCGACGTCGAGCCGGTCGCTGCGCCGGCACCCTCCGCCTCGACCGGGCCCGAGCGGGGGCCCCGGGGCGAGCGGGGCGACGGCTGGCGCAAGCGGCACCAGGCGCGCGTACTGCTGCGGAAGAAGAACACGCTGCACGGCGAGGTGGTCGTACAGACCAAGGAGGGCACGAAGACCGTCGCCGTGCAACGCGGCGAGGTAACTGCGGTCGACGGGAAGTCGGTCACCGTGAAGTCCTCCGACGGGTTCACCATGACCTGGAGTTTCGGCGAGAACCTGCGGGTCGTGGAGCGGCGTACCACCATCCAGCCGAGCGCGGTCGCGGTCGGCGCGACCATCGGTGTCGCCGGCACCAAGGACGGCACCACCGCCGTGGCCCGCCTCATCCTGCTGAAGAAGTAAGGAAGGGCCCCTTCCTATCGTTTTCGGTATAGGAAGGGGCCCTTTCTAACACCTGAGCCGGGAGCGGTCAGTAGACCCGGGACCCGATGAAGTCGTCGTGGCCGTACCCGACCGGGTTGGCGAACGAGCGGGACTCGAACGACCACTGCTGCCGGGTGCTGGTGCTGCACCCGGCCAGCCGCAGTCGGGGCGTACCGAACCAGGGGTTGTCGAACTCCAGGCAGAGCGAGCTGTTGCCGGCCGGCCGGATCTGGTTGCCGGCGAAGACGAACCGCTGGTTCGGCCCGCCGTGGCAGTCGTACACGTTGACCGCCGTGCCGGAGGTCAACGAGCCGCCGGAGACGTCGAGGCAACGGTCGTGGGACAGCTCCGAGTGCAGCGACTGGCGTCCGGGGTCGTACCAGAATCCCTGGTTACGCCCACCGTGGCAGGCGTACGACTGCTGCGCGGTGTTGTTGCGGGAGTCGTACCCCTTGCCGTCGACGCAGGTCCCGGTGGCCGCGTTGCGCAACTGCCGGAACTCGAAGAGCCCCGGGTAGAGCACGCCGCTGCCGGTGCTGGCCGGGTCCACACAGGTCGCCTGCGGTTGACCCGAGTTGTAGAACTGGGTGATGCACTGGGCGAACATGCCGTGCCCACGGGCGTTCGGGTGGAACGACTGCCGGGCCGCGTTCTCGTCCCAGATGCCCAGCTCGATGTAGAGGCCGCGCACCGAGGTGTTGTCGGTGCAGACCTCGTGGCCGTGGAAGAGTCGGCTCGCGTCGAGGTACCGGGTACCGGTGTTCAGCGCCGCCCGGCGCAGCGCCGTCTCGAACATCGGTACCGCCTTGTTCCGGGCGAAAGCCGTGTCGTGCAGGTACATCAGGCAACCACCGGCGTACCAGCCGGGGAAGTCCGGGTTGTCCTCGACGTCGGGGCTGGCCGGGCTCGGGTACGACATGAAGACCAGTTCGTAGTCCGTGCGCAGGTACCCGGCGTCGGTCATGGTCCGGCGGACCGAGTTGATCGCCTCCTCGACGGCCCGCCGGCTGCCGTCGGTGCGGACCGCCCACTGGTCGGTGTAGGTCGGGTAGCAGGGACCCTGGAGCAGTACCCGCTTGAGCGTGCAGTCGGTGGCCACCGGTCCGAACTGGATGGTCCCGTCGCCGTTGGCGCCGACCACCATCCAGATCAGTTTGATCCGGGTGTTGCGTGCCTTGATCGCCAGGTTGTCGCCCTGGTTCAGTTCGTTGTGCTGGGTGGGTCCGCCGGCGACCAGGTTCCACGGGGTGGCCCCGGAGCAGGCGATGTTGTACTGCACGTCGGAGGCGATGCCGGTCCGGAACACCGCCTGGTCGTACGACCGGTCGCACCAGTTGCCGGGTTCGTGGGTACCGGGGACGTAGTTGCCGACACCCTCGCCGGAGATCTCGCTGTCGCCCATGGTGATCAGGGCGGTCTTCCGGTTCTCCAGCGGTCGGATGTCGGGGCTGCCGTAGAGCGCGGTCGCCTCGGTGGCCCGGATGCTCTCCAGGGCGGCGGGCAGCGGTTGGACGGGTGGGCGGTCGGCGGCGCTGGCGGGGGTGGTCAGCGCGGTGAGCATCGGGAGCACGAGTCCGGCGACGAGCGCCACGGCGGTACGCCGTCGTAGCGCCCGGGGAGCGTGCCGTTCCCGCTTTTCGGGGGAGCGAAGCATCGACGCACTCCTTTCCTGTCGATCGGGGGACGTCGATCGGTTTCCAGACCGTAGCCCTCCCGTCGAGATATGTGAATGCATCTCGGAAAGCTTTTCGGCCGGCAGGGCCTCCGTCGGCACGGCCTGCCGCCCCGGGCACGGGGCGCGGACGTGCCGACGTCGCGACGTGCGGACGGCGAGCGGACGTGCCGACGTCGCGACATGCGGACGGCGAGCGGACGTGTCGATGCCGCGACGTGCGGACGACGTCGCCCGGGGAGGTAGACGTGTCGACGCCGCGACATGCGGACGGGAGGGCCCGGGATGATGCCGGCGGGCAGCCGGTCGTAGGGTGACTGTGGGGAGCCGGTGGACCACCCGCCACCTGCGCAGACCCGTTCCAGCAGGCGGTCGGTAGCAGCCCGCCGACAGTCCGGGTACGCGGAGCCACGACGCCGGCTCGTACCCATCATGAGCAGGTCGGGTTAGGCTAGGCCCGACTCATCGTCGCACCGTGGAGATCCCTGTGAAGCTCTCGATCCTGATGCCGGTCTACAACGAGGAAGAACGGATCGCGGATGCCCTGAAGCAGGCATTGGCGGTCGACTACCCGTGCGAGATCGAGCTGGTCGTGGTCGACGACGGCAGCCGGGACGGCACCGGCGAGATCCTCGACCGGGTGGACGACGCCCGGCTTCGGGTGATCACCCACCCCCGCAACGCCGGCAAGGGCGCCGCCATCAAGACCGCGGTGGCCAGCGCCGAGGGCGACTACATGGTCATCCTCGACGCCGACCTGGAGTACGACCCGCAGGACATCCCCCGGCTGCTCGACCCGGTGCTCGACGGGCGGGCCACCGTGGTCTACGGCAACCGCACGTTCGGCAGCCACAGCGCCTACAGCTTCTGGTACGTGATGGGTAACAAGGGCGTGACGATGGCCGCCAACGTGCTGTTCAACTCGTACATCGGTGACCTGGAGACCTGCTTCAAGCTGATGCCGGTGGAGCTGTACCGCTCCCTGGACGTGCGCTCCCGGGGCTTCGGCATGGAGGCCGAGGTCACCGGCAAGCTCCTGCGCCGCCGGATCCGCCCCTACGAGGTGCCGATCAGCTACCGCGCCCGGGGCCGCGAGGAGGGCAAGAAGATCACCTGGAAGGACGGGGTGGAGGCGATCTGGATCCTGGGCCGGGAGCGGGCCCGCCGTCGCCCCCAGGCCGCGTAGGTCAGCTCCTGATCCGACGGCTCAGGCCGGATCCAGGAAGGCGCTGATCGAGTGGCGTAGCCCGGCCGCATCCAGCCCGTGCCACCGGGCGTGGTCGGCCGCGCTGCCGTACCGGTGCAGATCCTCCCGTCCGACACCCAACGACAGCAGCCGGTGCGGACGGTCCGCGAGCGCCGCGTCGACCAGCCGGCTCGACGTACCGGCCAGGTAGGGCTCCACCAGCACGACCTCGGTGCCGGCGAGCGCCCGGAGCCCTACGGTGTCGAACGGTCGGGGCCGGTTGGTGTAGGCCACCGTCACATCCAACCCGGCCACGGCCGCCAGTACCTCGTCGAGCACCGGTCCGACCGCGACCACCAGCGGGGCACCGGCGCCACCCGGGCGCACCACCGCCAGACTCCCGTCACCCGGTCGGGCCCGGTCGTTGGTCTGCGTGGAGAGCCGCAGGTACACCGCCCCGTCACCGGCGACCGCCGTACGCAGCGGACCGGTCACCTCACCGGCGTGCCCGGGTACGTGCACCGTCCAGCCGCCCAGCGTGTCCAGCAGCGCCACGTCCTGCGGGGACATGTGGGTACGCCCCATGCTCGCCCCGTCGTACGACGCCCCGACGCTGACCAGCACCGCCCCCACACCCTGGTGGTCCAGGTCCAGCTTGATCTGCTCGTACGCCCGGTCGACCAGGAACGTCGCGTACGAGTGCACGATCGGCCGCAGCCCGGTCAGGGCCAGCCCACCGGCCACCCCGATCATGAGCTGCTCCCGGATCCCGACGTTGAGTACCCGGTCCGGGTGCCGTCGGGCCGCCGGGGCGAACGCGGCGGCGGAGATGTCCGCGAGCACCAGCGCGGTACGCGGCTCCTCGGTGAGGATCGCCGAGGTCGTGTCGATGAAGGTCTCGCGCACGGTCACTCCTTCGGTTCGGTGACGGCGACCACCACGTGCGGCCGGCGGTTGTCGTGCCCGGTCAGCGCGGCAGCCAGGGCATCCTGGTCGCGCCCGTCGACGGTGACCCCGGTCCAGCCGTTCACGGTGAACCGGCTGGCCAGGCCACCCGGCCAGCCGTGCGTCGCGGACCGGTTGTCGACGACGATGGCGGTGATGCTCGCCAGGCCGGTCGCCCCGGCGTACGCGACCGCCTCGTGGTTGGATCCCTCGTCCAGTTCCGCGTCGCCGAGCAGGACGAAGATCCGGGGCCGGAGCAGTCCCTGCGCCCGCAGGCCGAGCGCGATGCCGACGCCGAGACCCAGGCCGTGCCCGAGCGAGCCGGAACCGATCTCGACGCCCGGCACCAGGAGCCGGTCCGGGTGGTGACCGAGCGGGCTGTCCGGCCCGGCCAGGTCGTCCAGCCAGTGCTCGGGGAAGAAGCCACGGGCGGCGAGGACCGCGTAGTACGCGGCGGGGCCGTGTCCCTTGGAGAGCAGGAACCGGTCGCGGTCCGGATCGTCCGGATGCTCCGGGTCGACGTCCAGTACCCGCTCGTAGAGCACCTGGAGCACGTCGAGGGTGGAATGGGCGCTCGGGGCATGTTTCTCGTCGCCGGTCAGTCGGCGGAGCAGCGCCTCGATGCGCCTGCGGTCCGTGGCGGTGGTGGTTCGCATACGACTAGCCTGCAAGTTGAAGTTCACTTCAACTCAAGGGCGACGTGACATGACGCACGCTTCGGTCTGGCCGGACGGCGCACCGGCGGCAACCGGCACGATGACCATCGGCCAGTTGGCCGCCCGCAGCGGGGTGGCCGCCTCGGCCCTGCGCTACTACGAACGGCTCGGCCTGATCCGTGCCGGCCGCACCGGCGGCAACCAGCGCCGCTACGAACGCGCCGAACTGCGTCGGGTGGCGTTCATCCGGATCGCCCAGCAGGTGGGAGTCTCGCTGGAGGAGATCCGCGAGGCCCTCGACTCGTTACCCGAATCCCGTACCCCGACCGCCGCCGACTGGGCGCAGCTCTCCGCGACCTGGCGGAACCGCCTGGACGAGCGGATCCGGCTCATCGAGAAACTGCGGGACAACCTCACCGGTTGCATCGGCTGCGGCTGCCTCTCCCTTCAGAAGTGTGCGCTCTACAACGCCGGGGACGCCCTCGGCGCGGAAGGGCCCGGTGCCCGGCTCATGCTGCCCCGCTGAGCCGCCGCCGGGCTCATGTCGCCCACGTCGAGCCGTCCTGCTGAGCCGCCGCCCGGCTCATGTCGCCCACGTCGAGCCCGCCGTTCAACGCGACGGGGTGACCAGCAGCACCTTGCCCAGGTGGTCGCTCGACTCGACGAGCCGGTGCGCCCCGGCGGCCTCGGCCATCGGCAGCCGCCGGTCGACGACCGGCCGGACCGTGCCGGACTCCACCAGCGGCCACACCTCGTCGCGTACCCCCCGCACGATCGCGGCCTTCTCCGCGACCGGCCGGGACCGCAGCGCGGTGGCGGTCACCGACGCCCGCTTCGCCAGCAGCGCGGACAGGTCCAGCTCGCCCTTCCGGCCGCCCTGGAGACCGATCACCACCAGCCGACCACTGGTGGCCAGAGCCGCCACGTTCCGGGGCAGGTACGCCCCGCCCATGATGTCCAGGATCACGTCGGCACCCCGCCCGTCGGTCACCCGCCGGGTCACCTCGACGAAATCCTCGGCGCGGTAGTCGATCGTGTGGGCCGCGCCCAGCTCGCGGAGCCGATCATGCTTGCCGGACCGCGCGGTCACCAGCACCGTCGCGCCCAGCGCCGCACCGAACTGGATCGCGAACGTGCCGATGCCGCTGCCACCTCCGTGCACCAGCAGCGTCTCGCCCCGGCGCAGCCCGGCCACCTGCCGGACGTTCGACCAGACGGTGCAGGCCACCTCGGGCAGCGCTGCCGCGTCGACCAGGTCCACCCCGGCCGGCACCGGCAGCAACTGCCCGGCCGGCACCACCACCCGCTCGGCGTAGCCACCCCCGGCGAGCAGCGCACAGACCTCCTGGCCCACCCGCCAGTCGGCCACATCGGAGCCGGTGGCGCTGATCACCCCGGAGCATTCCAGACCCGGGTACGCGGGCGCGCCCGGCGGTGGCGGATAGTGCCCCTGCCGCTGCAACAGGTCGGCCCGGTTCACCGCACTGGCCCGCACGTCCACGATCACCTCACCCGGGCCGGGCTCCGGATCGGGCACCTCGGTCCAGCGCAGCGCCTCGGGTCCACCCGGCTCGTCGACGGTGATCGCGTACATGCTCCAGTCATACCCCACCGCGCCGGTACGCCGCCCGCCGACCGGGTACCCCTAATCTCGTCCCACCCCCGCAGGCGACAGCGGCATCGGTGATCCGGGCATGGCAGACTAGGCACGTCGCGGATCCCTGCGGGGTACCGCGTCGGGAGGGTTCGCCTAGTGGCCGATGGCGCTGGTCTTGAAAACCGGTAAGGGGGCAACCTCTTCGTGGGTTCGAATCCCACACCCTCCGCTCCCCACGCAGCAAAAACGCCCTCTGACCAGTGCGAACACCGGTCAGAGGGCGTTTCGTCATTTGTGAATAGGTCTCACTTCGTCCCGCTGCTACCCGCCGGGTCTCACTGGTCGTGTCGTATCCGTGTCGGCGCTACCCGGCTTCCTCGGTGCCCAACGCACCCTCGATTCGCTTCCGGGCCGCCTCGTCCTGGCCGTCGATGCACGAGGCGTAGACCTTCAGCAGTACGTGCACACTGTGCCCTGCCCACTGCGCGACCTGGGTCGCTGGCACACCAGCGTTGAGCCAGAGCGACACGGCCGCGTGCCGCAGGTCGTACGGCCGATGCGCCAGCGGTGACCACTGCTGGGCGGGTGACAACGCTGTCTCTCGGGCCTGCCGCCAGGCGCGCAGGTAGGTGCTCTTCGACACCGGGGCCACCCGTGCACCAGCGGCGTTGAACATCCGGCCGTGGGCGCTCCGGCAGTGCTCCCGTAGGTGTTGCCGCAGGATGCCGACCAGCTCCGGGCAGGCCGGTACGTCGCGGGTCGCCTTCTTCGCCCGGTGCTTCAGTTCCCGGTCTTCCAACGATGTCCCGCTGTCGCTCCAGTCCATGCCAACCTGCTGCGTCGACCCGCTGAGGTGGAGCCAGCCCCATCCCTCTTCGGGTAGCTCGCACTCGTCGGCGCGCAGGTGGATCACCTCGGACGGGCGTAGGGCGGCGAAGTACATGCAGGCGAAGAAGCCTTCCAAGTGCGGGTCCCGCTTCCGTACCGCCGCGAGCAGCGACCGGGCTTGCTCGGGATTTACCACCACCTTCCGGTCGACCTGATCGGTGTTCTTTGGCGCCCGCCACTGAATGAAGTCCATCGGATGCGCGTCGAGATACCGCAGCTCGACGGCGTATTTCAAGGCGCTGTAGAAGACTGCGCGCTTCCTCGCCACTGTGTTGGCGGCGGCCGGCCCACCGTCAATCCTGGTGGTCAACAGGTCCAGGGCTTTCCGTACCGTCGCCGGGTTGGCTACGTCCGGTAGTGGAAGCGTGTTCGCCTTGAGCCATCGAACAACCTGCGTGAGATCGTCCGGTGGCGTGCTGTTGTCCCGGTCTCGCTGCTGCTTGTTGAAGACCCAGGTGTAGAGGGCGTGGCGAATTTCCGCTTCGTCGGGTGCGCCGCGTGACGTGGCGAGCAGCGCAGGGGTGACGGTGGTGAGCGCGTCGGCGATGCTCTTGCGCTGAGTCGCGGCGGCACGCGGCCACTTCATGTCTACGAACGACACGGCCAGGTCGTACCAACTCCGGCTGTTGAGTTCCCGGGCCATCGGCTCAGGTAGCCCGGTCTTTTCATCGAACGCCGTTCCTTCCCGCTGCGCCACGACCAGTTTCGAACGGAAGCTTTCCGCCAGCGCACCGGTAGCGAACGTTTCCCGGAAGGGCTTATCAGCGACCTTCCACCGGACGGTGTACGACTTCTTCTTTCCGGACAGATCGTTGGTCAGAATCGCGTGAATCCGCACGTTGTAGCTACTCAAGCGGCTGCCTCTTCCTCGTGGTCATCGAGCCAGGCGTCCAGGTCGCGGCGGCGGACGTACAGGCTGCCGTTCGGGTACTTGATGGTTTTGGGCGCGCGGCCGGTGGCCTTCCAGCGGAAGAAGGTCGACCGGGGTACGCGGAGTTCGTCCAGGACTTCGGCGAGGGTGAGCAGGTTGCCGGTGGGGGTGGTGCGCTGCGGGCGGCTGGTCACTGGCGGCTGTCCTTCCTCGGGGTGGCGTCGAGGTAGATGCGGTGCCGGGTGGACGGGGGCCGGTCGGGGTAGGGCCGGCTGGCGCGGTGGATGGTGAGGACGTGGGCGAGAGCGGTGAGGATCGCGGCTGTCTCAGCGGGTGTGCCGTGCAGCCTGATTCGCACGATGACGGCCTTTCTGTTGAAGGTGACCACTTCCGGTGTTTCAGGGGTGAATGACCGCAGAACGCGACAGAACGGCCCGCTGGGAGCGCCGTAGAGCCAAGATCTCGACCTGGCCGGTGTGTAGGCATGCGCCGATCCGGCTGAGGGTTCTCAGCGGGCCGTTCTGGTCGGCGGGGTGCGGTGGTGGGTGCGTTCTGTTGTGGGGAGGGCTGACTCGCGCCAACTGCTAGCAAGAAAGCCGCTTCTTTTACGTCCGCTGCCAGTCTTGCAACTTTTTTACCCCTAGCTCTTCCAGAAATTATTGGCGCGAATTACCGGTACCCCCATACGGGCGGAGGCGCGAGAGTCGTAGCGGCAATTTCAGGCGATTGTGCCTGGTCAGGCAGGATGGTCATGCGCGTCAGTAGACGCAAGTTGATCAGGGGTATTGATATCTTGCGCAATTTCGCGTACGGTTGTCGTCGATCCCGGTCGGCGTTCACGAGTGCAGTCTGTCGGGTTTTCTGGAAGTTTTTCTAAACTCTTTTTAGAAGGGAATCACTATGCTCCAAAGTAATCGGAAAAAAGATTATTGCCCCTTGGCTCAGGAAGATTTTCCGAGCGAAGTTGTGGGGACGCGCCGTGTGTGCTGTCGCTGCGGCAAGCGATGGCCGCACCGCCGGTCGCGTAGACCCTTCAGGCTCCGTGACTAAACGACAGTGACGGATGGCCGTCCGTCGTTCGCCCTGCCAGAACTGCCACAACCGCCAAAACCCCTGCGCCACCGGGGTTTTGGCGGTTGTGGCAGTTCTGGCAGGAGGCTATGCCGACCTTGAAGAGGCCGGTAGCGCGTGGACGGGGGCGGGCAGTCGGTGTACGTCAGGGTGGACGAGGTATCCCGGGGATGGTGGACGTCCGCCGGTACGGGGGCGCTCGGGCGCCTCAAGCTGCCGTAGGTAGCCGTGCGCTTCAAGGGTGGCAAGGGGTCCGTCGAAGTCGCCAGCGGTCGGCAACTGGGCCGACTTGAGCGCCCGGAAGACTTCTCTCTTGGTAAAGGTGGTCGACCCGGTGCGTTCGATCCAGGCGAGGATGTGCCGAGCATTGCGGGTGGTCTTGTCGGTGCCCATGTCGTCGAAGGCGGCCAGGGCGTGGGCGGCGTAGTACTCGCCGAGGATGGCGGCCTGCTCGACGGTGTCGGCGGTGACCGGCTTTCCCCAGCCGTCGCGTAGGTGTTGGGCGAGGTGGATGAGTCCGGCGAGGCGGACCACGGCGCCGGTGTATTTGCTGCCCCAGTCCACGATGTGTCCCCACGCGCCGCCGGGGGCGAGGCGGGGTTCCACGGCCCGTTCGATGTCGAGTACGCGTTCGTTGGCGTCGGGGGTGAGGCAAAGCACGGCGGGGTCGGTCCAGTCGGCGAGGGTGGCGACCATGGCGCCGAGGTTGGCCGTGTAGGCGGCGGCAATCTGCTCCGGTACCGGGTCAGCGCCGATCTTCCGGCGGCCAACGGTGTTCTCCGGCAGGGCGAACAGGATCCGCGCCAGCAACCCTTTGCCCCGGAAGCCGGGCATGTCGGCGATCTCCCGCAACACATCCGGCTGCACGGCCAGACCCAGCGTCAGGGCGGGGTGTTCGACGTGTTCGGGGGCGCGGGAGCGGCGGTTGACCCGCAGCATGTCCCCCGCGTGGCCTTTGAGGAACACTTCCAGGTTCGGGGTACCGGAGTACCGGCCAGCGATGGTGGCGAAGATCCCGCCTTCCGGGGACAGCACGGCCAGGCGTCCGCCCTGCTCGGCCAGCAAAGATGCCGCCTCTTCGCTGGTGACATCGTCGGCCACGAGTTGGGGCAGGGTGGGGACGGTGACGGCGTCGGCGTTCATCGCGGCGGCGGTCGCTTCCGCCAGCAGCGTGTCCCGCCCGGATGCGTCGGCGTTCGCAGCGGCGATCGCGGCTTTCTCCGCTGTCTTGCCGGCGACGCGGGCGGCCAGCTCGGCTTCCACGATCGCGGGGCGGGTCTTCTCCACCAACGCCTTCTCGGCGACCAGCAGCGGGCCGGTCATGGCGGCGAACACGGCCGACTTCCGGGAACCGGGTGGGAGGACAACGACGGTGAACAGGTTGACCGGTTCCCGCCACGATCCGCGTACCTCGACTTCGGCGCGGCCCCCGGCAGCAGTCGACAGGGCAGCCAACCCGATGCAGCCGGCGAGGTCTACCGGGGTTTGGGTGAACTCGGCGACGGCGTAGACCTGCTCGGCAACCCAGTCGGGCAGGACGTAGGCGGGGAAGTCGGGCAGGTGCCGGCGGTCACCGAGGGGGATGATCGGGGACCAGGAGGTGGCGGTGGCGGCCTGGTCGAGCATGGCGCGGCCGGTGGCGAGGATGTCGGCCACGTCGGCGCCCTGGTTGGCCTTGTCGGCGAAGTAGGCGCCGAGGTCGGCGACCTGGCGGCGGCGGGCGTGGTCGACCACGATCCGCGCGTAATGCCCGGCGTTCGCCGTCGTGGGCACCGCCGCTATGAGGGTGTGCAGGTAGGGTGCGCCACCCACCTTGGCGAGGTCGCCGGTTTCGGCGAGCCGGGCAGCCACCGCGATCGGGTCGACCGGGGCGCCAGCAGCGTGCATGGCGCACAGGGTTTCCCACAACAGGCCGTGGGCGGGGCGGTGGAAGTCGACCGGCGCGAGGGTGGCGGCCAGGTCACCCACCACCGCCGGGTTGAGTAGCGCGGCGCCGATCACGGCCTGCTCGGCGGCCAGGTCGTACGCGGGTGGTCGGGTCACAGCAGACTCCCGAAAGACGATGGGGCGGGTTCAGGCGGCGGTGAGGATGCGCAGCGCGGCAGCGATGCGGTCGGCGTTCGGGTCGACCTGGTGGCCGTAGTCGGGGTGGCCGCAGCGGGTGCAGAACTCCTCCCCGGACGGCCAGTGGTGTCCGCCCGCCTGCTGGCACGCGGCGAGGGTGGCGCAGTCGGCGCAGACGGTGCCGGCGGTGGTGGCGGTCCAGCCGTGCTCCCACACCACCCCAGCCCGCGCGGCGGCCGGACTGTCGAAGTGGCGCGGGCCGGTGTCGTCGCCGGTCCAGCCGTCGCCGCAGGCATCGCAGAGGATCTCGACGCAGACCACAGTGCGGATCACGGTTGCCTCCTTACCGGGGGTGGGGTGCGGGTCGACCAGCAAGCGCGGTCCGGGTGACCAGGTCGCGCACGCCGTCGAGCAGGGTGAGCAGTTGGCGGCGGGCGGCGGGGTCGACGTCGGCCAGGGCGACGCGCACCCGTAGTTCCGCGTACTGGCCGCCGGTGTCGCGGGCGACGCGGTTGAGGACGGCGCGGGCGCGGCCGGGCAGGTCGACCACGATCTCTTCGGAGCGGTGTTCGCCGAGGTCGCAGCGGTGCCCACCCGCACACCAATCGGTGTGGCGGCGGGTCATCGGGTGGCCTCGTTGGCGATGCGGAGGAGTTCGTCGGCGTGGCAGGGCTGGTCAAGGGGGCACCAGCAGGCCAGCGTCTTGCCGGCCAGTTCGGCGCGGACAGCGTCGGCGTAGTCGGGGTGTGCGGCTACCCAGAGCCGGAACAGGCGTACCGCGCCGGCCCGGCTTCCAAGGGTGTTGTCCGCGCCGAAGCGGTTGCCCCAGCGGGTGGGGCGGCCGACGTAGACGGCCCCGGTGGGCATGCGCCATCCGGCGGTGCGGCGGCGTTGGATGCGCCGGGCGGTCATCGGGTGCCTGCCCGGTACTCCGTGCGGATGTACTCGATGAGCCGGCGGCCGATGCGGACGCGGCGGCCGGTGCCGTCGCAGCGGGTGCATTCCCGGCGGGTGCGGCCGATCAGCGCGGGGCGGTGGCCGACGCCCTTGCAGCGTCGGCAGTGTCCCCAGGGGGCTATCAGGCACATGATCAGGTATGACGCTGCGTATACGAGGGCGGTGAGGCTAGCGAGCAGGACGATGGGGGTCACGAAAACGCCTCCACAGGCCGGAATGTGGGTGTGAGGGGCTGGCCCGGCTAGGTGTTAGCGGGCTGGCCAGGTATGGGATGGGGTGCTAGCGGGGGTGCTAGGTCTAGCGGGTGGGGTTGCTAGACCTAGCACCCAGCGGCTGTCCGGGTTAGGCGGCTTTGTCGCCCCGGTGCTTGTTACGCTCGGCTACCGCGTCGGCGATGTGCTGCCGTTCGATGCCGCGCCGGTTGGCGCCCTTGCCGGTGGTCGGGTCGGTGCCCCAGACCTGTCCGGTGGTGATCCCGTACGGCTTGAGTGCGGCGGTCAGCTGGTCGCGGGTGAGGTCCCCGTAGATCTCGCCGTTCAGCTCGGCCAGCCGTTCCACGAGGGTTTCGGCCCACACCTTGGGCTCCCCAGCGGGGACGACGGTGAGGATGTCGTCCAGCAGGCTGTCCCGGCGTACTGCCGCAGGGCTGGCCGTCTGCTGTCCGGCGGCGTGCCCGGACAGCGTGCCGGCCGCTTCCCGCAACGCCCGGCCTCGTTGGCAGACGCGTTCGGCGGCGGGGCCGTCGACGTAGTAGGTACGGGTGATCTGCGCGTCGTCGGCGGCGCCGACAAGGTAGCCCATGCCCTTGTCCCGGCGGGTGAACATCGTCGCCCGCACCCCGTTCTTGTACGACGACGTGCCCAGGACCATGTCGTTCTCGACCTGGCCCATGACCCGCAGACAGAACCGGGTACCCACGTTCGCGCTGACCCCGGTCGGCAGGCTCCGGGCGTCCGGCCGCTGCGTGGCCAACATCAGGTGAATGCCCAGGGCGCGGCCCAGCTTGATGACCTTCTCCGCCAACTCCCCGGCTTCCTTGCCGAACTCCGGGTGAGAGAACAGTTCCTGGCATTCGTCGATGGCGACGACCAGCGGATGCAGGCCCAGGTTCTTCCGGGACGCCAGTTCCGGGGTGACCTTGTTCTCCGGACACACACTCTTGGGAAGACCCTTGATCACGGCCGCGCGACGTTGGCATTCCTTGCGCAGCTCCCGCAGCGCGTCCAGGGCCTCTTCAAGGGTGTCGTCGTCGGGACCGGACGCGTAGCGGGTGGCGACCAGGGCGAGCGGTTCCAGGTCGCCGGTTCCCTTCAGTTCGAACACCCGCAACTCCGCCCGCGCGTCCAACGCAGCGGCCAGCAGCGGCACCCGCAGGGAGAACGTCTTCCCGGCGCCGGGAATCGACCCGATCAGCAGGTTCGTGTACATCAGGTCCATCGGGACGTTACGGCCGCGCGGGTCGGTGCCGAACGGGATCGGCCGGAACAGGTCCACCGTCCCCGACTTCAACAACGGCCAGGCGGGCTGCTTCGCGGTGGCCATGTCCTGATCCCCCACCCACAACACCAACCGACCCGGGTGCACCTCCGGCCGACCCTCTGGCCACACACAGCCCAGCGGCCGGGCGAGGCCGGCGGCGAGCCGGTCACGGCGCTCGATCACATCCCCCGCCGTCACACCCGCCGGAAGGTCGATGTCCGCCCGCCACCCCGGACCATCCCGCGTGATCGGTGACGTGAACGCGATGGCCTTCTGCCCCTGCTTCGCGATCGCCTGGTTGATGCCGGCGATACCCAGCACGGCCAGGGCGCTGACCACGACGTGGGAGGTCAGCTTCGCCACCCGGGGCACCACCACCGCCGTGTCGAGCAGCGGCTTGTCGGCGGGCCGGCCGACAATGCCGAACAGACCGACCAGGGTGGCGAGGCTGGCCCACCGCACCCACTCCGGCGCGAACGCCACCAACACACTGCCGACGATGGTCGCGGTGAGTGCGGTGGTGGCGATGATGCCCCGCCACCGCACCCGCCGATCCCGCTGCCGCGACAGCTTCAAATACTCCTCGGCGTTCGCGCGTTGCACGGTGGCCTGCCGGACCGGTTCGCCCTCCAGGTCGAACAGCCACCGCAGACCACCGGAGAGCACCCGCCACACACCCACCGGCGACCGCAACGCCAACCGGCCGGCGTACTTCGGCACCCGCACCGCGTGATAGCCGGTGGTGTGCAACAGATGCCCCACCGCCCAGCGCATCGCATCACACAGCTCGGCACGGGAGCGGATCCAGGCGGGCAGGATCGGCCGACGCTCACCCGCCCGCAAGCTGCCCAGGTCGAACCGCGGGGAGCGTTGCGCGTCCGGGGAATCGACCAACACCCGACCGGCCGGACCGTCCAGGTCGACGGTGTCGGTGGTGGGGTCGGTGTCGTCGTGGTGGCGGGCGGCGCGAGCGGCGTCCAGGTCGACCACGTCCGCATCCGGGGTGGTCAGATCCGCTTCGGCGGCGTGCCAGTCGAACCGGTCGTCAGGATCGTTGTTGCTGGTCATCAGATCTGTTCCCTTTCCGGTTCAGGCAGCGGTGGGGTGGATGGTGTTGAGCAGGGCGAGATCGGCGGTGTCTTTGGGGCGGGCGGTGGTCTGCTTCGATCGGCGGACCTCGGTCAGGGGCGCCCAGGGCAGGCCGTGGCGCCACTCGGCCGTGTCGATCAGGTGGTCGGTGTCCCACCCGGGTAGCCACCGGTCGACGGCTTCGATCTGCAACCGCACGACCTGCCCGTGACCGGACGGGGCCGGCACGGGGCGGCACCGGGTGGTGAGCTGTTGCCAGGCGGCGCCCCGGGCCACGATGTCCAGGTCCCCCAGGTCGTGCCGGAGGCCGTGGGCGAGCAGCGGACCGGACCCGAAGATCACGAAATCGCGGGCGGGTAGGTCCAGGGCACGCAGCATCCGCACCAACGGATGCCCATCAACGGGGTTCATGCGGTCACCACCAGGGCGGCGGCGAACAGGAACCCGACGTGGGCGGACTGGTCCAGGGCGTACAGACCACCACCACGCTCCAGCCAGGCCGGGTCTTTGCCGAGCCAGTCGGCCAGGCGGCGCAGCGGCCGACGCCGGTCGATCACGTAGTGGGAGACACCCGACACGGCCAGCCCGGCGACCGTCTGACCTGGGTCGAGAGCCAGGCCGAGGGTCACGGCGGTGACGGCCAGGGCGACAACAGCGGTAGCGGTGTAGGTGACGACATGGGCGGCACACGCCACCCGGCCACGCCTGCCCGGCGCGCCCTTGCAGGTGGCCTGATGCTGAGTTTGGATCCAGTGGTCGCC
The DNA here is from genome assembly GCF_017614955.1 of Micromonospora echinofusca. GTDB lineage: Bacteria > Actinomycetota > Actinomycetes > Mycobacteriales > Micromonosporaceae > Micromonospora > Micromonospora echinofusca_A. The sequence continues at coordinate 902 of NZ_WVUH01000020.1, read as the reverse complement.
GACCTGGTGGGCGGCGTAGAGGGCGATGAACACAGCGGCGAACGCGGCTACCAGGTCGGTAGATGCGAACATGGGGATTCCTTCCCGAGTCTTCGGATCAGGGCAAGGGGGCCGGCGGCACAGCAACGGTTTCCAGGCCAGGGGCCGTGCCGCCGGGCGGAACTACCTGCGGGTGGTGCGGGTGCCGGGGCGGGTGTCACCGGCCGGGCGGTGCTTACTGACCGACCACGTCCGTCCGCTCTTCGCCGATCCGGTGAACCCGTGCGTACCGGCAGGCTTGAACACGTCCGGGTTGGTCGACCACTGGCGTCGGGTGCGTTTCGGTTCGTGAGCGGTCATCGGGTCGGCTCCTCACGCACGAGGTGGGCCAGGGCGGCGCCCATGCCGAGCACGGCCGGGGGCAGGCAGGCAACGGCGGTGGTGATCCACCACGGGGCCGAGGTGATCCCGGCGGCCACGAGCAGGTGATAGGCGACCTGACCGGCCGCGCCGACGATCAGCGAGGTGATCGCGGACCACTTCGCGAACCGGCGAGCCCGCTCGGGTACCCGACCGGACAGCCACACGTACAGGGCGTAGGCGGCGTAGGTTTCCACCCCGATCGGCAGGGTGATCGCGGTGTCGATGCTGAACCCGTCCGCGATGCCGGGCAGCGGGCGGACCACCCCGAACCCGGTGAGTCCACCGAGCCCGACCCAGCCGGACCACACCGCCACGAACGCGGGCAGCGCCAGCAGCACCACCGGCCACACCACCACCGGCCGACCCCTAGCCGGGCCGATCTTCGTACCCGGGTGCCTGACCGCCGTAGCCTGCCCGTTCTCCTCGACGGCCGGCGCCGGGTCGGAGACCTTCGGCCGGTCCACCGGCATGATGCGTACCCGGGTATCCGGGGCGGGTTC
>NZ_WVUH01000209.1 GCF_017614955.1 Micromonospora echinofusca | reverse complement strand
GCCCCACCGCCCGGTCACCGGTACCCTGAACGCATGCAGGAGCCGGGAGCCGGGAGCAACCTCGATGGCTGACGCGGACGACGTCCGGCGACTGGCCCTGGCGCTGCCCCAGGTGACCGAGATCGACAGCGACGGCTTCGACTTCCGGGTCGGTGACAAGGGGTTCGTCTGGTCCTACCCGGAGCGCAACCCGGGCCGGCCGAGGGTCATCCGGACGGACATCGCGGTGCTGTACGTCGGCGACGAGGCCGAGAAGCAGGCGCTGCTCCTCGGCGAACCCGGGACCTTCTTCACCACGCCCGCCTACGACGGGCTGCCGCTGGTGCTGCTCCGGCTCGCGGAGGTCGACGTCGCCCGGCTGACCGAACTCGTCACCGACGCCTGGCGGATGCGCGCCCCGGAGGCGCTCGTCGGTGACCTCGACCCGAACGGAGTCTCCCGATGAGCCGGCACGTCCAGATCACCTTCGACGCCCACGACCCACGGGCCCTGTCGTCCTTCTGGTGCGACGTGCTGGGCTACGTCCACCCCGGCCCGCCCGGGGTGGACCTGCCCGAGGGCGCCGACCCGCTGGCCGCGTGGGACGACTTCCTCGTCCGGGTCGGCGTACCGCCGGAGGAGCGCAACCGGGCCTCGGCCATCGAGGATCCGGACGGGCACGGCCCCCGGTTGTTCTTCCAGCAGGTGCCGGAGGACAAGGCCGGTAAGAACCGCGTCCACCTCGACGTCCGGGCGGCCCCGGGACTGCACGGGGAGGAGCGGATGGCGGCGCTGGAGGCCGAGTGCGACCGGCTCGTTGCCCGGGGAGCGACGCGGGTACGCCGCCACGAGCCGGCTCCCCCGATGAGTGCCGGCTTCATCGTGCTGACCGACCCCGAGGGCAACGAGTTCTGCCTCGACTGACCCGGTCCCCCGGTCCCCCGGTGCCGGAGCAGCCGGCGTGCCCCGTCCGGTCCCCGCCGGAGGGACCGGACGCTGGTCGAACTACGCGAATCCGTCACCCACCGAACCTGTGCCGCCGTAACCTGTCCCGGGTGGACCACTGCGGCCGACGGCCGGCACCGGACAGGGGAGGACCGCGGTGGGTGGGCTCTCCTCGGCGCTGCTGCTGGTGATCTTCCTCGCCGCCGCCGGGGTCATCTGGGGAGCGGGCGTCGTCCTGTCGGACGCCACCGATGTGCTGAGCCGCCGCCTGCGGCTCGGACAGGCGCTCAGTGGGGCCATCCTGCTGGCCGTCGCCACCAACCTGCCCGAGATCGCGATCACCACGAGCGCCGCGCTGGCGCACCACGTCGACGTCGCCGTGGGCAACATCCTCGGTGGCATCGCCATCCAGACCGCGGTGCTCGCCCTGCTGGACGCGGTCGGCGTACGGCCCCGCAGGCCGCTGACCCGGCTCGCGGCCTCCCCCACCCTGCTGATCGAGTGTGCCCTGGTGGTGGCGCTGCTACTGGTGGTGGTGATGGCCGCCCAGCTACCCGGGTCGGTGATCGTCGCGCGGCTCACCCCGGGCGTGGTGCTCATCGGGCTGCTCTGGATCGCCGGGCTGCTCCTGGTCCGGCGGGCCCGACGCGGCCTGCCCGGGCCGGGCGGCGGCGCCGCCGACGCCGGCCAGCCGGACGCCGGTGACGGTGGCGGTGGCGGTGACGGCCAGCCGGACGCCGGCAACGGCAACGGCGACGCGGGTACGCCCGCCAAGAGGGCCCGGCTGGCGCGGATGGGCACCCGCCGGGCCGCACTGATCTTCGTCGTCGGCGCGGCGGCGACCCTGGCGGCCGGGGTGCTCGCCGCCGTCTCCGGGCAGGAACTCTTCGGCCGGCTCGGCATGTCCGGGGTCGTCTTCGGGGCGACCGTGCTCGCTGCGGTGACCGCCCTGCCCGAGGTCACCACCGGGCTCGCCTCCACCCGGCTCGGTGACTACCGGCTGGCCGTCAGCGACATCCTGGGCGGGAACGCCTTCCTGCCGGTGCTCTTCCTGCTCGCCACCGTGCTCTCCGGGGAGGCGGTGCTGCCCCGGGCGCACCCGACCGACATCTACCTCACCGCCCTCGGTGGCCTGCTCACCATCGTCTACCTGGTCGGGCTGGTGTTCCGACCGCAACGGCAGTGGCTACGGATGGGCCCGGACTCGATCGCCGTCCTGGTGCTCTACACGGTCGGGGTCGCCGGTCTGCTGCTGGTGCCGAGCTGACCACCGGAACCAAACCCCACGTCGCAGCGACCAACGGGCAGAGACAGATCGCTGGACCCGGCCTTCAGCACCATCGCCGTCTCCGACGCCGCCCGGCGGAAGGTCGCCACCGGCGAGCCGACGGTCAGCGGTACGACGGGCACGGTGACCGTCGACGAGACGTTGGCCAACGGCACCTACACGGTCGCCCACCGGGTGGTCTCCACCGACGGGCACCCCCGTGCAGGGCTCGTACCGGTTCACCGTCGCCGACCCCGCCGCCACCGCGCGTCCGGCGGCAGCGGAGCCGACCGCCACCGGACCGGCGGCCCCGGCCTCCTGGTCCCGGTCGGGGGCGCAGTCCTGCCGGTGGCGGCCGTCGCCGGGGCCGTCGTGCTGTCGCGCCGCCGCAGGTCAGCCGCGGAGCCGGTCAGCCGCGTAGCAGGGGCAGCACCCGCCGGCCGAGCAGGTCGATCCCGCCGTACGGGGTCAGCCCGTGCGGCGTGCCGAACTCGACCCGGCTCGCCCCGGCGTCGAACACCGCTGCGGCCTGGGCCGCGACCTGCTCGGGGCTGCCGGAGAAGGCGAAGAGGTCGAGCAGGTCGTCCCCGATCAACGCGCCCGCGAGGTCGTCCTCCCGGCGGTTGACGTGCCGCTGGATCCGGGCCAGCAGTTCCGGGTCGATGTCGATGGTGGGATCGAGGGAGGCCACCACGGCGAGGTACATCGCCACCTCGGTGCGGGCCACCCGACGGGCGAGCGCGCCGTCCTCGTCGACGACCGTCACCGCGCCGAGCACCACCCCGGTCCCCCCGGTCCGTCCGGCCGGTGCCGCCTCGTCCAGCCAGGCCCGCATCGTCTTGGCCATCGCCGGGTTGGCCGAGCCGCCGACCTTCACCTCGCTGGCGAAGGCGGCAGCCGCCCGGGCGGTCTGCTGCCCCCAGGTGCCGACCAGGACCGGCACGTCGGGACGGGTCGGGGCGTACCGCAGCAGGGTGCCCGGGGCCACGGTGAACTCGCGCCCCTGGAAGCCGCCGTCGTCCCCGGCGAGCAGCAGCCGGACCACCTCGACCGTCTCGGCGATCCGGCGCAGCGGCCGGGCCTGCGGTACGCCGACCCGGTCGAGCCAGGTACCCCGGGCCAGCCCGAGGTAGGCGCGGCCGTGCGAGGCCAGGTCCAGTGCGGCGATCTGGCCGGCGATCTCCACCGGGTGCAGGGTGAACGGGTTGAGGCAGGCCGCGCCGAGCCGGATCCGCCGGGTGTGCCGGGCGGCCACCAGCAGCGGGAAGATCGGCGGCTGGTACATCAGGTCACCGAAGACCGACAGCACGTCGAAGCCGTGCCGTTCGGCCAGCTCGGCCAGGTCGGCGTACTCGTCGGCGCTCTTGTCGGACTGGAGGCCGATCCCGAGCAGGCGCTCCCCGGTGCTCACGTCAGCTCCCCGGTGGGGATCTGCCGGCGGGCGGTCCGCTCGATGCGCAGGATGACCCGCTCGTCCGGATCCGGGCAGGCCACGTGGGAGTCCCGGGCCAGCCAGTCGCCCTCGGCCAGTTCCCGCTGCTTGGCGGGGAGCAGGGGCAGGCAGGCGGCCAGGGCGTAGAGGCAGAAGTGCCGGCCGGCGGGGATGCTGAGGCGGCTGGACCCGGTCAGGTCGACGTGGTCGCCGGGGCGCAGCCCGCACACCGAGCGGCCCTCGATCCGCTCCACCACGACCCGCAGGTCGTACAGGTCGGTGACCGGCTCGTCAGCGCTCATCGGACGGCCTCCGCATGGTGGTGCACGATCCGCCAGGTGTCCCCCTCGCGGCGCAGCACGTCGGTCACCCGGAAACACTCGTCCGGGTGGTCGCCGTCGTGGCGGGCCCGCAGCACGTAGTGCACCAGACCGGTGTCGCCCCACGCCACGGCGCGGAGCTGTTCCGGCGCCACCGCCACCGGGGACGCTGCCGGTGGCCGCGCCGCCCGGCGGTCCCGCAGGTCGTCGAGGGCGGCCAGCCCGGTCAGCAGGGTGTCCGCGTCGGACTCCCAGATCGTCAGGTCCGGGTGCAGGTGGGCGTCGAAGGCGGCCCGGTCGCCCAACGACCGGTACATGTCGGTGATGGTGGCGGTGAGGTCGTCAGTGGTCAACGGGATCACTTCCGGTCGGGGCTGGGGTGACGGTTTGCGGGTCGACGGTCAGGGCTGGGGGTGACGGTTTCCGGGCGATGGTCGGAGTGCCGGCCGCCGGGGCGGCCGGTGGGTCAGGTCGCTTCGGCGAGCGCGGCGCGGAGCGGGTCCAGCCCCATCGGGCCGAGCCGCAGCGCGGTGGCGTGGAACCGCTTCCGGTCGAACGCGACGCCCGCGCGCTGTTCGGCCTCCCGGCGGGCCTGCTGCCACAGCCGGGCCCCGACCTTGAAGGCCAGGGCCTGTGCCGGCCAGCCGAGGTACCGGTCGACCTCGAACCGCGCGGTCGCGGCATCCAGGCCGGCGACCCGGGTGAGCAGGTCCACGGCCACCTCGGGGGTCCAGCGTGGGGCGTCGGTGAACCCGTTCCCGGCCGGGACCGGTAGGCCCAGGTGCAGGCCGAGGTCGACGACGACGCGGGCGGCCCGCCACATCTGGCCGTCGAGCATGCCGAGCCGCTCGGCGGGGCCGGCGTACAGGTCGATCTCGTCGGCGAGCCGTTCGGCGTAGTGCGCCCAGCCCTCGGCGTACCCGTGCACCTGGCACAGCACCCGCTGCCAGGGGTGCAGGTCGGCGGTGGTGAGGGTGACGGCGTGCTGGAGGTGGTGGCCGGGCAGCCCCTCGTGGCAGAGCGTGCCGACGTGCCGCCAGACGGGCACGTCCGACGCGCCGGGCGGTACCGACCACCAGATCGCGCCGGGACGGGTCAGCCCCGGGTCGGGTGGGGTGTAGTACATGACCCCGGAGGCGGCGGGACTGAGCCGGCACACCACCTGGCGGGTGGCGGGCGGGATGTCGAAGTGCGTCCCGTCCAGCGCGTCGGTCAGCAGCGCGGTCCGCTGCCGCAGCCAGTCCTCCAGGGCGGGGCCGACCGGTACCCGCCCGGCCGGGTCGGCGTCCAGTGCCGCCCGCGCGGCCGGCACGTCCGGGTGGCCGAGTTCGGCGGCCACGGTACGCAGTTCGGCGGCGGTACGGTCCAGTTCCGCCCAGCCGTACGCGTACAGTTCGTCGAGGTCGACTGTCGCGCCGAGGAAGCTGCGCGCGGTGACCGTGTAGAGGTCCCGCCCGACACCGTCCACCTCGGACGCGGCCGGGGCCAGTTCGGTCCGCAGGAACGCGGCGAACCGGGCGGTGGCGGTGGTGGCCAGCTCCGCCCCGGCGTCGAGCTGCCCGGCGAGTGCACCGCCCGGGTAGCCGGCCACGAGGCGCCGGTAGAAGTCGGCGGTGGTCCAGGCGGTGCACTGGTCGGCGACCGCCAGCACCTGCCGGCGGGCGACCAGGTGGCCCTGCCGCGCCGACCGGCGCAGCGTGTCGGCGTACTGGTCGAGGGCGGTGGGTACCCGGTGCAGGTGGGCGGCGACGACCGCCCAGTCCTGTTCCGTGGTGCGGGGCAGGTTGTCGAAGACCTGCCGGACCAGGTGCACCGGGGTGGCCAGCGGGGCGAGCAGCCGGGTGGTGAACCCGGCGTCGTACAGGTCGGTCTCGCTGGCCAGCCGGTCGACCAGGGCACCGGCCAGGGCCCGTTCGGCCGGGCCGGACGCGGTCGCCGTGGCGGCGCGCGCCGCGGTCCGCCGGGCCAGTTCCGCGCGGGCGTCGAAGCCGTCCGGGGAGAGGTCCGCGAACTGCGAGCCGGGGGTCCGCCCGGCCGCCTCGGCGGCCTGCGGGTCCAGCCCGGCGAGCGCGTCGAGGTACCCGTCGGCGACCTCGGTGACGGTGGTCATCGGGCGGCCCGGCGGTGGTCGTCGCGGTACACGACGCCGCCCTTCATCACCAGGTGCAGGGTGCGCAGGGCGGAAACCGAGCGGGTCGGGTCGTCGCGCAGCACCAGCAGGTCGGCGTGCTTGCCGACCTCGACACTGCCGAGCCGGTCGTCGGCGCCGAGCCACTGCGCGGGGCGGATCGTGGCGGCCTTCAGCGCGTCCGCGACCGACATCCCGGCGTCCACCATGAACTCCAGTTCACGGACGGTGGCGGTGGTCTCGTCGTACCCAGCGTGCGGGGGCATGTCGCTGCCGAGGGCGATCGGCACCCCGTTGCGGATGGCGTGCTGGAGGCTCTCCCAGTGCCGGGGGCCGGCGGCCAGCGCCCGGTCCATCAGCCAGCCGGGTACCCCGGAGTCGCGGAAGAACTGCTCGCACCGGCTCACCACGATGGTCGGGACGTACCAGACACCCCGGTCGGCCATCAGCCGGGTCACCTCGTCGGTCAGCTCGTAGCCGTGTTCGACGCAGTCCAGGCCGAGTTCCACCGCCCGGCGTACCGACTCGGCCGGACCGGCGTGCGCGGTGACCTTGCGTCCCCAGTCGTGCGCGACCCGGATGACGGCGGCCATCTCGTCGTCGAGGAGCTGCGGGGTGTCGATCGACTCGAACTGGCCGGCGATGCCGCCGGAGATGCACACCTTGATCAGGTCGGCGCCGGCCCGGATCTGCTCGCGGGTGAGCCGGCGGAACCCGTCCGCGCCGTCGGCCTCCAGCGCGTCGGCCTCCCAGCCGTGGCCTCCCGTGCAGCAGAGCGCGTGCCCGGCGGTGAAGATCCGGGGCCCGTCGACCGCGCCCCGCTCGATGCCCCGGCGCAGGGCGAAGTCGGCGTAGCGGCTCTCGCCGACGAGCCGCGCGGTGGTGACGCCGGAGTGCAGGGTCCGCCGGGCCGAGTCGGCCATCAGCAGGACCAGTTCGGCCAGGTTGGACCGGTGCACCTCGTCGCCGAGGTGGCCGGGCAGGCCGAGGGAGAGGTGCACGTGCATGTTGGTCAGGCCGGGCATGACGTGGTCGCCGCCGAGGTCGACCACCCGGGCGGCCGGGCCGGCCTCGGCGAGGACGTCGTCGACCTGACCGACGGCGGCGATCCGGCCGTCGGCGCCGACCCAGATGCCCCGGTCCGGTTGGGATTCGTCCCGGACCCCGTCGTAGAGGGCGAGGTTGACCAGGACCTGTTCGGTGGCGGTGTGCATGGGTGCGTCCTCAGGATGCGGCCGCCGTGGCCGGTGCCACGGTGGGGTCGGTGAGCCAGCAGGCGGCGCTGCGTCCGCCCAGGTCGACGGTGGGCGGCTGGGTGCCGCACGGGTCGAAGGCGTGCGGGCAGCGCGGCCGGAACCGGCAGCCGGTCGGCGCGTTCGACGGGTCGGGGACCTCACCGGCGAGCGGTTTCGGCAGCGTCGGCGTGGCGCTGATCTGCGGTACCGCGTCGATCAGCGCCCGGGTGTACGGGTGCCGGGGTGCGCGCCACAGTTCCCGGGTGGGTGCGGTCTCGACGATCTTCCCGAGGTACATCACGGCGGTGACGTCGGCGATCTCGTGCACCAGGGCCAGGTCGTGCGAGATGAACAGCATCCCCATGTCGAGTTCCCGGACCAGCCCGACCAGCAGGTTGACCACCTGGGCCTGGGAGGAGGCGTCCAGCGCGGTGACCGGCTCGTCGGCGATGATCATGCGGGGTTCCGGGGCCAGGGCCCGGGCGATGGCCAACCGCTGCCGCTGCCCGCCGGAGAACTGGTGCGGGTACCGGTCGGCGGCGGTCGCCGGCATCCCGACCCGGTCCAGCAGGTCGGCCACCCGGCCCCGGCGGGCGGCCCCGCCGAGCTGGCCGGGTACGCCGTCGAGGAGCTGGTCACCGATGGTGCGTCGGGGGTTCAGTGAGGCGTACGGGTTCTGGAAGACCATCTGCAACCCGACCTCGTCGTCGGCCCGGCGGCGCCACCCGAGCGGGGTGACCGGCCGGCCGGCGAAGCGGATCGTCCCGGCGCTCGGCGCGGCGAGGCCGACCGCCACCCGGGCCAGCGACGACTTGCCGCAGCCGGACTCGCCGACCAGCCCCACGATCTGCCCGGGGGCCACGTCGAGGCTGACCCCGGCGACGGCCCGGACCGCGCCACGTCCCCGGGCGCGGTACTCCACCTCGACGTCGTCGATCCGCAGCAGGGTCTCCGGCGTGCTCACACCAGCACCTCCAGGTGGGGGCGGACCACGCAGGCCGCCGAGCGGTCCGGGCCGACCGGCTCCAGCGGGGGCGGCGCGGTGCCGCAGGACGGTTCGGCGTACCCGCAGCGGGGCTGGAACGGGCAGCCGGGCGGGGCCTCCCCCGGTGCCGGTGGCCCGCCGGGGATGGGTCGCAGGGTGCCGACCGCCTGGGTGCCGTGCGGCCGGGCGCCGAGCAGGGCGGCCGTGTACGGGTGCCGGGGCGCGGTGAGCAGCGCGCCGGTCGGGCCGGTCTCCACCACCCGCCCGGCGTAGAAGACGTAACCCCGGGTGGTCAACGAGCTGAGTACGCCGAGGTCGTGGGTGATGAACGCGACGGCCAGCCCGGTCTCGGCGCGCAGCCGGTCCAGCAGGGCCAGGATGCCGGCCTGCACGGTGACGTCCAGGGCGGTGGTCGGTTCGTCGGCGATCAGCAGCCGGGGTCGGGCGGCCAGCGCGATGGCGATGGCGACCCGCTGGCGCATCCCGCCGGAGAACTGGTGCGGGTACGCCCGCACGGCCCGTTCCGGGTCGGGGATGCGTACCTGGTCGAGCAGTTCGACCGCCCGACGGTTCGCGGCCCGGCGGTCCATCCGCAGGTGGACCCGCATGTGTTCGGTGAGCTGGCGACCCACGGTGAGCATCGGGTGCAGCGCGGCGGTGGGGTCCTGGAAGACCATCGCGATGCCCGCGCCCCGGACCCGCTGCCAGCCCCGGGCGTCCAGGCCGAGCAGTTCGGTACCGGCGAACCGGGCCGACCCGGTGACCTTCGCGCCCGGGGGCAGCAGACCGAGCAGGCTCTGCGCGGTGAGGCTCTTGCCGCAGCCGCTCTCCCCGGCGATGCCGACCAGTTCCCCCTCGTCGACGCGGAGCGAGACGCCGTGCAGGATCGGCAGCGGGCCGCGCGGGCCGGGCAGGGCGACGGCCAGGTTCTCCACGTCCAGCAGGGCCATGGTCAGCGTCCCTTCGCGTAGCGGGGGTCGATCCGGTCACGCAGCGTGTCGCCGAGCACGTTGAAGGCCAGCACCACGGTGAGGATCGCCAGTCCGGGGAAGACGCTCACCCACCACATCGACAGGTCCTGCGAGCCGAGGGCCACCATCGAGCCCCACTCGGCGGCCGGCGGCCGGGGGCCGAGGCCGAGGAAGGAGAGCGCGGCGAGCAGCAGGACCGCGTTGCCGAGTTCCAGGGTGGCCAGCACGATCGCCGGGCCGACGCTGTTGGGCAGCACGTCGCGGCGCAGGGCGCGCAGCGGGCCGACCCCGAGCAGCCGGGCGGCGCTGAGGTAGTCCTCGCCGCGCATGGTCAGCACCGCACTGCGGATCACCCGGGCGTAGACCGGCCAGGAGACGATGACCAGGGCGAGGACGGCGTTGCGGGTACTCGGGCCGAACGCGGCGGTCACCGCCATGGCCAGGATGATCTGCGGGAACGCGAACACCAGGTCGGTCAGGCGCATCAGCGCCTCGTCGACGAACCGGCCGACGTAGCCGGCGACCAGCCCGAGCAGGCCGCCGAGCAGCAGGGCCAGCGAGACGATGGCCAGGGCCAGCGGGATGGACAACCGGGCGCCGTACGCGACCCGGCTGAACACGTCCCGGCCGAGCGAGTCGGTGCCGAACCAGTGCGTGCCGGACGGCGGGGCGTAGGCGTCGGGGCTCTGCGCCAGCGGGTCGTACGGGGCGACGACCGGGGCGAGCAGGGCGATCACCAGCCAGCCGGCGAGGATGGTCAGCGCCACCACGGCGATCGGCTGCCGCCAGATCGGCCGGCCGGTGCCCCGCCCGCCGCGCAGTCGGCCCAGCCAACCGCGTCGGGCCAGCGCCTTGACCGCCTTCGGGTCCGGGGTCACGGGGTCGGGAGCGATGATGGTCATTGCAGGCGGATCCTCGGGTCGATGAGCCCGTACAGCAGGTCGACGGTGAGGTTGACCAGCGTGTAGACCAGTGCCACGAAGAGGCTCACGCCGAGGATCGCGGGCAGGTCCAGCGCGGTCGCGCTGCGGTAGGCGTACTGGCCGAGGCCGGGCCAGCCGAAGATGTTCTCGACCAGCACGGTGCCGGAGAGCAGCGAGGCGAAGGCCAGTCCGGAGACGGTGATGACCGGGACCAGGCCGGCGCGGAGCAGGTGCCGGCGCAGCACCGTGCGGGTGGGCAGGCCCTTGGCGTACGCGGCCCGGATGTAGTCCTGTTGCAGGACCTCCAGCATCGACGAGCGGACGAACCGGACCAGGATCGCCACGGTCAGCGAGGTGAGCACGAGCACCGGCAGGGTGAGGTGCTGGGCGGCGTCCCAGGCGACGTCCCACTGTCCGGCGAGGGCGGCGTCGACGGTGTACATGCCGGTGACGGTCGGTGGGGGGCTGAACTGGGTGGAGAGCCGGCCCCCGCTGGGGGTCAGACCGAGTTGGTAGAAGAAGACGTAGAGCACCACGAGGGAGAGCCAGAACGGCGGGGTGGAGAGGCCGAGCAGCGCGCCGACCCGGACGATCTGGTCGGTGATCCGGCCGTTGCGGACGGCGGCGAGCATGCCGATGCCGGTCCCGACGAGCAGGGCCAGCACCATGGTGGGGATGGCCAGTTCCATGGTCGCCGGTACGTAGCGCAGCAGGTCGTCCAGCACGGCCCGGCCGGTCTGCTGGGACAGCCCGAGGTCGCCCTGCACCAGGTTGCCCAGGTAGTGCAGGTACTGGACGTACAGCGGCTGGTCCAGGCCCCACTTGGCGCGGAACGCCGCGACCGCCTCCGGGTCGTTGAGCGCCTGGTCGGAGAGGTTCGCGGTGACCGGGTCGCCGGGTACCACGCTCACCAGGCCGAAGGTCACGATGGTGACGCCCAGCAGCAGGCCGGCGGTGATCGCCACCCGCTTGACCAGGAAGGCCAGCAGCGGGTGGTGGCGGCGCGGCCGGGGCCGGGACGCGGTCGTGGTGACCGCGCCCGGCTCGGCGTCGTTCCTGACTGTCGTCATGGTGTCCCTGCTACTTGCGGCCGACCGCGGCGACGTCGATCTGCCAACCGGCCGGCGTGTAGTCGACGCCGGTCAGGTCGCTGGTCGCCACGACGGTCGAGGAGTTGCTGGCCAGCACGATGTACGGCGACGAGGCGTTCATGGCCCGCTGCCACTCCTGCATGGCGGTGGCCCGGGCGGCCACGTCGAGGGTGTCGGTGACCTTCTTACCGGCGGCCACCACGGCCGGGTCGGCGCGGTCCACGGTCCAGCCGGAGCGCAGCGCGGTGGCCTGCCCGGGGGCCATGTTGTTGATCAGCGAGTCGGCGACCGGGTAGTTCAGGCTCTGCGGGGTGAAGCCCATCGGGGACTTGCCGCCGCGCATCTCGTCGAGGAAGGTGGTCAGCGGCTGGGGGTTCAGTTCCAGCTTGATGCCCGCCTCGGCGGCGTCGCCCTGCACCTTGGTGGCGACGGTGCCCAGGTCGACGCCCTTGTAGGTGATCGCCGGGTAGTTGAACTTCACCGTCGGGTTGGTCAGCCCGGCCCCGGCGAGCAGCGCCTTGGCCTTGGCCACGTCCCGCTGCGACGCCTCGCCGGCCGGCAGCGCGCCGGGGAAGGCCGGGGCGACCAGGCCGGCGCCCGGGGCGGCGCCCTTGCCGTAGAGGGCGGCGATGCCCTGGTAGTCGATGGCGGCCCGCAGTGCCTGGTTGAAGGCGGGGTTCGAGGTCACCTTCGACACGGCCGGGTCGGCGTTGAGGAAGAGGAAGTAGACGGTGTCCTGCACGCCGGAGGTCTGCAGGGTGTCCGGCAGTCCGTCGAGGAGTTTGCCGGAGATGTCCAGCGCGATCTCCGCGCCACCGGCCCGCTGCATGGTCAGCTTCTGGGTCTGCACGTCCATGTTGCGCAGCACGACCCGGTCGAACTGCGGCTTGGTGCCCCAGTACTTCGGGTTGGCCTCCAGCACCACCTGGGACGACGGGTCGTACGCCTTGAGCACGTAGGGGCCGCTGCCGATGGAGTTGGTGTCCAGGTACTGCTGGGCGGTGTCGCCCTGGGCGGCGTCCGCGCCGTCGGAGGCACCGTTGGCCTTGGCGACCTTGGAGTTGACCACCCCGGTCGACGGCATGGCGAGCACGACGGGCACGTTGGGGTTCGGGGTGGCCGAGGTGACCACGACGGTCCGGTCGTCCTTCTTGTCGATGGTCAGTCCGCTGACCGTGACCGCCGGGCTGGCCTTGATGTTCTTCAGCCGGTTGAGCGAGAAGACCACGTCGTCGGCGGTGAGCGGGGTGCCGTCGGAGAAGGTCACCCCGGGGCGGAGCGTGAAGGTGAAGGTCTTGGCGTCCGGCGAGGCCTGGTACGACTCGGCCAGGGCGGGGACCGGCTTGCTCACGTCCGAGCCCTCGAAGGTCAGCAGGGTCTCGTAGAGGGCGTGCACGGCGGTGAGGCCGGTGGCCTCGTAGACCCGGCCCGGGTCGAGGGTCTTGAGCACGAACGAGGTGTCCACGGTGAGGGTCTTCGACGTACCGCCGTCCGCGTTTCCACCGCTGCCGCCCGCGCTGCACGCGGCGGTGCTGGAGACGGCGGCCAGCGCCGCCAGAGCGAGCGCTCCGGCGCGGAGCCGGCGAGGGCTAACCGACATGCTGCTCCTACCTTCGTATCTTTTTGAACGGCGCCCGGCGCCCGGGCATCGGGGGGATCGGCAGGCCGGGCGGCGTCGGTGACAC
>NZ_WVUH01000208.1 GCF_017614955.1 Micromonospora echinofusca | reverse complement strand
GTCGCCGACCGGCAAGCCGACCCACTGCCCGACCGGGGATCCGCACGGCAAGGACCCGCACGGTCCCGGACACCCGCATCCCGGTGACCCGTGCCCACCCCATCCGCCCGGACCGCCGCACCTGCCGAAGACCGGTACGGACACCGGTCCGCTGCTGGCCGCCGGGGGCGCGCTGCTCGGCACGGGCACCCTGCTCCTCCTGCTGAGCCTCCGGCTGCGTCGCCGGTCCGCCTGACCGGTCCCGGGTGTCGTCACGTCACCGCGTGACGGCACCCGGGCGGCGTGATCTGTTTCGGACGGTCACGTGATGGGATCCGACAGTATTTTCCGGTCCGGTACGGCAACCTGACGGATGTCATCGATCTGCCTCTATAGGAGGTATCCGTGCGGACCCGTCCCCTCGTCCTGCTCACCGCGCTGTTCAGCCTGCTGGCCGCCGCGTTCGTGGGCACCACCGCACCGGCCTCGGCAGCCACCGCCGACCGGTGGGGCTTCGCCTACGTCCAGGATCCGACCGTGCCGGTCTGGACCACCCTCGACACCACCCGACAGTGGGGCAGCTGGAAGGCCGCCGCCCCGCTCGCCTGGGCCGACGGCATCAAGGTCACCCCCGGCCGGTTCCTCGTCCGGTTCCCCGGGATCGGCACCGGCTCCCGGGGCGTCGTGCACGTCACCCCCGTCAACCGCACCGGCCACTACTGCGAAGCCGTCCGCTGGTACCAGTCGGGCGCCGACCAGATCGTCGACGTGCAGTGCCACAAGCCCGGCGGCGGCTGGGACGACAGCCCGTTCACCGTGCTGTGGACGCTCAGCTCCGGTGTCCTACTGGCCGGTGTCGGTAGCCACGCCTACCTCCAGTACGGTGCCGGTGGCATCGTCCAGGCGTACAACTCCACCGGCGGCGGCGTGAGCGTCACCCCGGGTGGTGTCGGGCAGTACCAGGTGAAGCTCGGCAGTGTCGGGCTGGCCGGAGTGCTCGCCGGCAACGTGCAGGTGACCGCGGTGCAGCCGAACGCCCAGGCCCGCCGGTGCAAGGTCTACCACTGGTACGCCAGCGGACCCGACGTGATCGTCCACGTCTTCTGCCACGACCTGGCCGGCACGCCGATCAACAGCGAGTTCACCCTGTCGTACCACCGCCAGCGGGCGGTGTTCGGCGACTTCGGCCCGCCGAAGTACTTCGGCTACCTGGCCACCGCCGCCGGTGGCCCGACCAACTACAACCACCCGGTCGGGGTCGGGGTCAACAGCGTCGGCCCGGTCGCCCCGGCCGGACGCTACCTCGTCACGTACCCGCAGCTCGCACAGAAGGAGACGCACGCCCAGGTCACCGCGCAGGGCAGCGGGTCGTACTACTGCAACCTGACCGGCCCGTGGAGCTTCGTCGGCGTGGACGCGCAGGTCGACGTGCTCTGCTTCGACAACGCCGGGGTACCCACCCCGCACGGCTTCCTGTCCACCTTCAGCTCCCGGATCTGATCCGGCTCCAGCTGAGCTGATCCGGCCCCGGCTGCCGGATCGGATCCGGACCGCCGGGTCGTACCCGGGTACGGCCCGGCACCCGGTGGCCGGTCGACCGGGCTCCGCCGCCGCACCGATCCTCTTCGGTCAGCTCCTGCGATGGTCCCCGTCGGTCAACGCCTGTCGCGCGGCGGCGAGCACCACCGGATCGGCGCACCCTGCGGCATAGCCGGCGATCCGCCGCCGGATGTCCCGGCCGAGCAGCCAACGGCCGACCCGGTCGGCGACCGGTCGCAGCAGCGCCGGACGGCAGCGGAAGCTGTACCGCCAGGTGACCACCGTCCGGCCGGGCACCCCGGCGGGAGCGAACCGCCAGCCCCCGGCGAACATCTCGAAGAACCAGGGGCCGCGCACCATTTTCATGCCGACGTGGCTGGGCGGGGCGAAGGAGACGTACTCGCTGACCATCACCAGACCGTGCCGGGACCGGGTGACGGTCCGCACCCCCCGGCCCGGCCGGGTCGCACCGTCGGTGAGGTACTGCTCCCGGACGAACGGATCCCACCGGTACCGCACCGGGGCCAGCGTCTGGGAGACCGCGAAGGCCAGCTCGGGCGGTACGGGCACCTCGGTCACCGCTTCCACGACAGGCATCCGCCCCAGTGTAAGGAAGGGCCCCCTATTAACGCTTTCGGTAGAGGAAGGGCCCCTTCCTAACACCTGTGCGGTGTCGACTGACCGTCCGCCAGCAGTGGTCAGGCCACGCCCGCCGACCGGAGTCGGCCGATCTCCCCGGCGTCCAACCCGAGCCCGGCCAGGATCGCGTCGGTGTCCCGGCCCAGGGCCGGCGGCGCGTCGGTCACCGGGAGCGGCCGGCCGTCGAGGCGTACCGGCGACCGGACCTGCACACCACCGTCCACCTCCACCAGCAGCCGCTGCGCCACCAGTGGATCGGCGAACACCTCCGGGACGGTGTTGACCGGCGCGGCCGGTACCCCTGCCTCGTCCAGCAGCTCCAGCCACCGCGACCGGGGCGCGGTGGCCAACCGCGCGATGAGCACGGGCCGTAACGCCTCCCGGTGCCGCACCCGGTCGGCGTTCGTCCGGAACCGGTCGTCGTCAGCCAACTCCGGTACGCCGAGCACGGCGACGAGCCGGACGAACTGCCGGTCGGTACCCACCGCGAGCGCCAACGGCCGGTCGGCCGTCGGGAAACTCTCGTACGGGACGATGTTCGGATGGGCGTTGCCCATCGGCACCGGTTCGACCCCACCGACCAGCCAGTTCGCCGCCTGGTTGGCGAGCAGCCCGACCACCGCGTCGAACAGCGGCACCTCCACGTGCGCGCCCTGCCCGGTGTGGTCGCGCCGGCGCAGGGCGGCGAGGATCCCGGTCGTGGCGAACAGCCCGGCCGCCAGGTCGACGATCGCGACCCCCACCTTCGTCGGTACGCCGTCCTCCGCGCCGGTGATCGACATCAGGCCCCCGGCGGCCTGGGCGAGGAAGTCGAAACTCGGGCGGCCAGCGGCGGCGCTGTCACTGCCGAACCCGGTGATCGTGCAGGTCACCAGACCGGGGTTGGCGGTACGCAGGGCGTCCGGGTCGAGGCCGAACCGGGCCAGCCGGCCCGGTAGGAAGTTGTCGACCAGCACGTCGGCTGCCGTGGCGAGCCGCCGGGCGATGGCCGCGCCCGGCGCGGACCCGAGATCGAGGGTGAGCGCCCGCTTGTTGCGGTTGGCCACGGTGAAGTACGCGGCGGTCCCGTCGGCGGCGAAGGGCGGTCCCCAGTGCCGGGTCTCGTCACCGCGTCCGGGCAGTTCCACCTTGATCACGTCGGCGCCGAGGTCGGCCAGGTGCATGGTCGCGAACGGACCGGCCAGGATCCGGGACAGATCCAGTACCTTCAGCCCGGCGAGCGGCCCGCTCCGGTGTCCGTCGGCGGGCCAGGCCGGGTCCTCGGCCCGACGCGATTCTCCGTCGTGGTCGCCTGTCCATCCGTCCGGCACCGTCACCGACTCCCCCACGCCGTCGTACTCCCCGGGCACCTCCCCGGTTCAGCCCGGCGGTGGCATGGTCGCACAGCAGGTTGATCATCACTGACACGATGATCCGGTGCTGTTCCTCGTACCTCATGATCCGCTCAACCCGCGCCGGCCGGACCCGCACTTCGCGGCAGAGGCCGCAGCGGCCCGCGACGCCGGCTGGCAGGTCGGCCTGGTCGACCACGACGCGCTGGGTCGGCCGGGCGGCGCGGTCGGGGCGGCCGCCCGCGTGCCGGCCGGTGGGCCCGCCCGCTACCGGGGGTGGATGCTGTCCGCCGACCGGTACGCCGACTTCGCCGACGCCCTCGCCCACCGGGACGTCACCCTGGTCACCGGGGCGGCGGAGTACCGCCGGGCCCACGAACTGCCCGGCTGGTACGGCACGCTGGCCGGGGCGACCCCGGAGTCGTACTGGACGGTGGGCGCGGAGCGGGACGACGTCCTGCGGACCGCCGACCGGCTCGGCAGCGGCCCGGCGGTGCTGCGCGACTACACGAAGTCGATGAAGCACCACTGGCACGAGGCGGCGTACCTGCCGGACGTGGCCGACCACGCCGGGGTCTGGCGGGTGGCCCGCCGGTTCCTGGAGCTGCGCGGCGACGACTTCACCGGCGGACTGGTGGTGCGGCGTTTCGAACGGTTCGCCGGCCGCGAGGTGCGGACCTGGTGGCGGCACGGCCGGTGCGTGCTGGTCGGCCCGCATCCGGACACCGACGACGGTACGCCCCTGCCGGAACCCGACGGGGCCGCGCTGACCGGTCTGGCTGATCTGGTCGGCGGCACCGGACTCGACTTCGTCACGGTCGACCTGGTCCGCCGGGACGACGGCCGGTGGCGGGTGGTCGAACTCGGCGACGGACAGGTCAGCGACCGGCCGGCGTCGATCTCCCCCGCCCGGTTCCTGGCCGCGGTCACCGGTGCCGGGTGTTAACAGGGGCCCCTTCCTCTACCGAATGCGTTAGGAAGGGGCCCTTCCTTGCACCTCAGGTGTTGGCGGGGAGTTTGCGGGTGGCCCGCAGGCTGGTCAGGGTGACGATGACGAGTACGCCGATGATGACACCCAGCGAAGCGAGGGTCGGGATCTCCGGAACCCAGGTCCAGACGCCGTGCGCCCAGTGCAGGGCGAGCTTGGCGCCGATGAAGGCGAGGATGACGGCCAGCCCGTAGCTGAGGTGCACGAGTCGGGACAGCGCGGCGTGCAGCACGAAGTACAGGGCGCGCAGGCCGAGCAGCGCGAAGGCGTTGGTCGCGAAGACCAGGTACGGGTCCTCGGTGATGCCGTAGACCGCCGGTACGGAGTCGACCGCGAAGACCACGTCGGTGGCGAGGACGGCGACCACGACCAACGCGAGCGGGGTGAGCGCCCGGCGGCCGTTCTGCCGGACGACCATCTTCGTGCCCTGGTAGTCGTCGGTGACCGGCATGAAGCGGCGCAGCAGCCGGACCGAGCGCATCTTCGAGATGTCCACCTCCTGCTCGTGGCCGGTCAGGGCGTCCCGGAGCAGTTTGACGGCGGTGGCGATGAGGATCGCGGCGAAGAGCAGGAACGCCCAGTCCAGGGTCTGCAGGGCGGCGGCGCCGAGGGCGATGAAGACCGCGCGCAGGACGAGTGCGCCGGCGATGCCGTAGAGCAGGACCCGCTGCGCCAGCACCGCCGGTACGGCGAACGCGGCGAGCAGCAGCATGAACACGAAGAGGTTGTCGACGGAGAGGGACTTCTCCACCAGGTAACCGGTCAGGTACTCCACGCCCTGCTGGGAGCCCCAACGGGCCCAGATGTAGCCACCGAAGGCCAGGGGCAGGGCTATGTAGAAGGCGGACCAGCCGAGCGCCTCCCGCATCGACACCTCGTGCGGGCGGCGGGTGACCAGGAAGTCGAGGACCAGCAGCGCCAGCACACCGACGATGGTGACCGCCCAGAGCGTCGGCGAACCCACCGACGTCAACTCGGACGCAGCAAAATAGGGCGTTTCGGTCACGGAGCCTCCTCGAACACCAACACGGGTCCGAGGTCTCCTTCACCCGCCGCCGACTGCGGTGGGCAACCATCCGAGGCCGTCCGGGACGGCCGTACTGACCGGAGTGGTTCGTGGGAAGTACTCCCCTCGCGCCCCCAGATTAGGTCAGCCTGATCCGAAACGCCAAGCGGGGCGGGCAGGTCACACGGCCTGCGTTCCAGGGTCAGCACGGCTGTACCCGGTGCCGGCCCAGCAGGCCGGCGACCGCCGCGTGGACCCGTTCCGGCCGCAGGTCCGCCATGCACGCCGGCCCGTCGGGGGACAACGGACAGTCACCCTGCCACCAGCAGGGCTGCTCGGTGATCGCGGTCGGCATCCGGTGTCCGCACTCCGGCAGGCCCTGGAGGTCCACCGCGCCGACGCCGTACCGGCGGGCCCAGGTCGGCCCGAAGAGGGCCACCGTCGCCGCGCCGGCCGCGGCGGCCAGCCGTACCGGGCCGGTGTCCGGTCCCACCACGACTCCGCCCCGCCGGGCCACCGCCGTGAAGCAACCGGCGAGCGTCGGCAGGTCCATGACGGGCAGCGGCGACACCGCCGGGGAGACCGGCCCGGGGCCGACCGAGAGTACCGGGCGACCCCGGCGGCGGAGGGCGGCGGCCAGTCGCCGCCACGACTGCGCCGGCCAGCGTTTGACCGCCATACCGGCGTCGGTGACCAGCACCACCGGTGCCCCTGCGGGCCGGGTCGTACCGTCCGGTCGGGCCACTCCGGCGGAGCCGACCAGGGCGGTCACCATCTGCTCCCCGGCCGTCAGGGCCGGCGGGGCGAGCGCCACCCGGGGCCGGGCGCCGACGTCGGCGGCCCCGAGCAGCCCCTCCTCGCGCAGGATCCGCAGGTAACGGGTACCGACCGGTTCGTCCGGCGGCGGCCGGCGCCACAGGTCGGTGACGCACCGGGCACCGGAGGCCGCGAGCAGGTCGGGGATACCGTCGTACCGGGTGGTGCTGACCACCAGGTCGGGTCGGCGCGCGGCGAGCGCCTCGCGGACCGCCTCCCGTTCGGCACCGGGCCGACCGTGCGCGGGGGTGAGCACGGTGTCCACCGCTGGATCGGCGTGCAGCAGTTCGGCGCCCGGGTCGTGGGTCAGCACCCGCAGCCGCGCCCCCGGGTTGCGCCGGGCCAGGGCGTGCACGGCCGGGAGCAGCATGATCAGGTCACCGATCCCGCCGAGCAGGTCGACGACCAGGATGTCCCGGTACCGGCCGGTCACCTGCCACGCCCCAGTACCTGCTCGTAGATCCGCCGGTGTGACGCGGCCACCTGCGGCCAGGACCGCTCCCGCGCGAACCGGTGACCCCGTTCGGCCAGCCGGGCCCGCAGCCCGGGATCGTGGAGGAGCCGGTCGACGGTACGGACGATGGCCGCCGGGTCCCGACGGGCCGGGATCAGCGCGACGGCGCCGTTGTCGCGGAGTTCCGGGTCTCCCCCGTCGGGTTCGGTGACCGCGGTCGGCAGGCCGTGCGCCAGCATGGTCAGCAGGGCTCCGCTCTTGGTGGTGACCCCGGCGGTGAACGGCAGCACCGCCACGTCGGCGGCATGCAGGGCTGCGGAGACCCGTTCGGCCGGTAGGTGTCCGGTGAAGTGCACCACCCCTTCGACCGCGTGCCGACGGGTCAGCCCGGCCAGCTCCGCGTGGAATGCCCGGGCCTCCGACGGCGGCAGTGCCTGCGAGGTGAACCCGCCGACCACCAGCAGCCGCAGGTCACCGTGCCCGGCACGCAGCGCCGGCAATGCCTCGATCAGTTGCCGGACCCCCTTCACCGGGTGCACGAACCCGAAGAAGACCAGCACCGGTGCCTCCGGTGGCAGGCCGAGGTCGGCGCGGGTCCGCTGGCGGCTGTCCGGCCCGGTGTGCCGTACGTCGACGTTCGGGGCGATCGGCACCCGGGTCACCGGTACGCCCAGCCGCTGCCGCACCGCCCGGCCGTGTTCCGGGTTGGTCGCCACCACGGCGGCGCTGGCCGGTACCAGACGCCCGGTCTCCCGGTCCCAGCGGCGGGACCGCTCCAGCACCGACCAGACCGGGTCGGGCAGCCAGCGGGGTACCGCCCACCAGCCGTACTCGTGCACCGTGGTGACCAGCGGCACCGCCCCGGGCAGCCGGAACGGCAGCAGTCCGGGCGCCCCGGAGAACCGGTACGCCGAGGGCGCGAACTGCACGTGCACCAGGTCGGGCCGGAGCCGCCGGACCTGGCGGGCCGCCCGCCCGGTGGCCCGCCACCAGCGTCCCGGCACGGGCGGTCCGGTGGGGCGTACCGGCACCCCGACCGCGTCCACGTCCACCCCGCCGAGGGCGTCGATCAGGCGGGCGACGTAGTCGCTCACCCCGTCGTGTTCCGGGCGGCCCGGCCCGTGCAGCATCGCCACCCGGATCGGTTCCGCACCGGTCACGCCGTCCTCCCGTCCGAGGTGTCACCGCGGCAGGCGCGTTCCCGGCCGGCAGGGGGCCAAACGGTCGACCGGGATGGCTTATCGTGGCGCGGTGACCGACGCTGCCCCCGCCCCGACCGGCGGTCCGCTCACCGGTGTCCGGGTGGTCGAACTGGCCGGCATCGGGCCGGGTCCGTTCGCGGTGATGCTCCTGGCCGACCTGGGCGCGGACGTCATCCGCGTGGACCGCACCGGGGAGGTTGCGCCCGGCACGCCCGGTTCCCCGCATCCGGACCTGCTCAACCGGGGCCGCCGCTCCGTCGCCGTGGACCTGAAGTCGCCGGAGGGCCGACAGGTGGTGCTCGACCTGGTACGTGGGGCGGATGTCCTGGTCGAGGGGTTCCGTCCCGGGGTGACCGAGCGGCTGGGGCTCGGCCCCGCCGACTGCCAGGCGGTCAATCCACGCCTGGTCTACGGCCGGATGACGGGTTGGGGGCAGGACGGGCCGAACGCCCCGCACGCCGGCCACGACATCGACTACCTGGCGCCGACCGGCGCCCTGCACGGCATCGGCCGGGCCGGGGAACGGCCGCTACCGCCGATGAACCTGCTCGGCGACTTCGGTGGTGGGGCCACGCTGCTCGCCCTCGGTGTGGTCGCCGCCCTGTTCGCCGTCCGGGCCGGTGGCGCCGGGCAGGTGGTGGACGCGGCGATCGTCGACGGTGCCGCGCTGCTCACCACCCAGATCCACGCCCTGCGTCGGATGGGCATGTGGCAGGACCCCCGGGGGGTGAACCTGCTCGACGGCGGGGCGCCCTTCTACGACACCTACGAGTGTGCCGACGGCCGTTACCTGGCGGTGGGTGCGTTGGAGCCGAAGTTCTACGACGAGCTGGTCCGGCTGACCGGGTTCCCGTTGGCGCCGGACGAGGCGCTGGACCGGACCGATCCGGGGAACTGGCCGGCGCTGCGCGAGTCGTGGGCCCGGTTGTTCCGGACCCGCAGCCGGGACGAGTGGGCCCGGCTGCTGGAGCGTACCGACGCGTGTGTCGCGCCGGTGCTGGACTGGCAGGAGGCCCCGGAGCATCCGCACCTCGCGGCGCGCGGCGTCTTCGTCGAGCATGCCGGGGTACGCCAGCCCGCGCCGGCCCCCCGCTTCCGCCGGACCCCCGGGGCGATCCGCCGCCCGCCGCCGCATCCCGGCGAGCACACCGACGAGATCCTCGCCGAGCTGGGGGTGGACGCGGACCGGATCCGGCAGCTCCGGACCGCCGGCACGGTCGCCTGACCGGCGCAGCCCGTCTCCGGTCCGCCGCCGGCCCGGTCGGTCCCGCACCGGCGTCCTCGGCGGGCTCAGCCGTGCCGCCGGGTGGCGCCGGGCGCCAACGCCGGTTCGACCATCTCGCGGTAGTCCCTCGGTAGCTGGGCCATCAGGTCGTCGAACTCACCACCGGTGACCGCCTCCCGCACGGTGGTGAAGACGGCCCGTACCCCGTCCCTCGCCTGTTGGTCGTCGACGCCCGCCCGGGCCGCGACCCGGCGGACGAACTCGGCCGCGTCGAAGCGGTCGGCGGCCTCGGCGGCCGGCAGTGGACGCACGACCGACTGCAACGGCTGCGGCAGTTGGGCGGCCAGGTCCAGCGCCTCACCGCCGGTCAGCCGCTCGGCCAGGGTGGCCAGGGCGCCCCGGGTCAGGTCGACCGCCTGGGCCGAGGCGACGTGGGCACGCCGGGCGACCTGGTCGATGAAGGTGTCGTAGTTCATCGCACTCCTCACGGCGGGCCGGCCGGCAGGGCCGGCGGCTGGATTCGGCGGCAGGCAACGGGTACCCCGCGTACCCGGGTCGCGGCGGCCGAAACTGCGGGCGTGAGCGGCGGCTGGGCGGGTAAGCGGCGGCGGGCCCGACCGACCCCGGCAGGCCCTGATCCCGACGACTGACGAGGGAGCCGCCGCGATGGTCAGCGACACCCAGGTGCTGCGGTACCTGTCCGGCCTGGACTACCCGGCCAGCAAGGACGACGTGCTCCGCGAGGCGGAACGTGAGGGCGCCCCGCACGACGTGCTGCGGGCGTTGCGGGCGCTGCCACCGGTCGACTACGCCAACGGCAACCAGGTGGCCCGGTCGGCGCGGATCGATCCGGCACCGGAGCAGGACGCGGGCGACCGGCAGGCCCGGGCCCGGGAACCGCACCACCGCGTCGCGCAGCACCTGCGCCGGATCTGAGCCCCTCCGCCGTGTCACCGGCCCGCTGATGACGCGTCGCAGGGGGCGGCCGGGCAGTCCGGCCGGTCGCCGGGAACCCGTCGCCGCCTCCTGGCAGCTCGCGGTGATGGGTGCCGCCGGGTTCACCGCCGGCATCGTGCTGGCCGTCCTCAACGATCCGGTGATCGGCCCGCTGCTGGGCTGGGACGTGGCGGCGCTGATCTACCTGGTGTGGGTGTGGCGGATCATCTGGCCGATGGACGCGGCGGAAACCGCCCGGCTGGCCGTCCGGGAGGATCCGAACCGCGCGTTGCGGGACGTCCTGCTGCTGGCCGCCTGCCTGGCCAGCCTGCTGGCCACCGGCGTGGTGCTGACCACCGCACACGCCGCGCACGGGGTCTACCGCAACCTGGACATCGCGCTGGGGACGGTCAGCGTGGTGCTGTCCTGGACGGTGGTGCACACCGTCTTCACCACCCGGTACGCCCGGATCTACTACACCGGACCGGACGGTGGTGTCGACTTCAACCAGCGGGAGCCGCCCCGCTACTCGGACTTCGCCTATCTGGCGTTCACCGTCGGCGCCACGTTCCAGGTCTCGGACACCGCGTTGACCTGCAACGAGATGCGGACCACGGTGCTGCGGCACCTGCTGCTGTCGTACCTGTTCGGGGCGATCATCATCGCCGCGACGGTGAACCTGCTCGCCGGCCTGGCCCGCTGACGACCCGCCTTCCCCGACGTCGCGTGCGGCGACGATACGGGAAAGGGCCGGGTTGGTCGTCGGTCGCGGAACCCACGACCCTGACCACCCGGCCCCGAAGAACCCCGGCGATGATTCCACGCCCGAACCGGGTCGCGATCACCGAGTGGTACCGACCCGCCCGAACCGGGCGAGCAGCAGCACGTGCCTAATCATACGATCAAACTTCAGCCGAACGGCTAATTGTGCGACAAGTGTGGGGCAGCCCACTACGATGATCATCGAGCCCGACGGTCAACCGTCGATCTCGGCGTACCGGTTCTCCAGCTCGACCCGGGCCAGTGCGCCGACCAGCCAGGCGAGCTTCTCCGACTCCCGGCCCCCGGCCAGCTCGGCCAGCTCCGTGGCGGAGCGACCGAGCCCGAGTCTGCGGGCAGCGGCCAACGCCTTCCGGTCCGCCACCGGCGCCACCTCTGGCCAGAGCGCCTGGGTCTCCCGCAGGAACAGGTCGGCGACCTGGTCGTCGACCCCGGGCAACGCGGTCAGCAGCGCCCGCTCCCGGTCGGGGGCGTACCGGGCCGGTGCCCGCAGTCGCCGCAGGTCCCCCCGGTACCGCTGGGCGATCACCAGGGCCAGGTCCCCCAGGGTGGTGGCGAGCGCGTCGACGTCGCCCCGCCAACCGCAGCTCCGCAGCACTCGCACCCGGTCGGCGTGCAGGGAGGCCGCCATCCGGGCGGCACTGTCCCAGCCCGCCTCGGCGAACGCCCGGGTGGTCCCCACGGCGCGCTGGAAATCGCCCGGCCGGCGCAGCAGCACGGACAGACACAGCACCTGGAACAGGCTGGACGGGTTGTTCGTCACCCGGATGCCGTACTGCTCCGCGAAGCCCCGACCACCGGCGACGAGCCGACGGATGAGACGTTTCCGGTCCTCGACGCTGGGACGCACACTGCCCGTCATGGGGTGCGACTACCCGGAAAGCCCGGCATCACGCCCCGCGCTCCGGGCGGCCGGCGGGCCGTCAGCCGGAGGTACGGCCGTCGCGGTCCCGCGCCGTCAGCCGGAGGTGCGACCGTGCCGGTCCCGTGCCTTGAGCCGGGTGGTCGGCATGTCGGGGGCCGGCAGTGGCGCCGCCGGATCGTCCAGGACCGGCGCGAACCGGCGGCCCGCCATCCAGTCCTCCCGGGCCTGGGCGATCTCCTCGTGGCTGCGCCCCACGAAGTTCCACCACATCACCAGGGGTTCGTCGAAGGGCTCCCCACCGAGCAGCAGCAGGCGGACGTCCTCGCCGGCCCGTACCGTCAGCTCCGGTCGACCCGGCTCGAGGTAGAGCAGGGTACCCGGGGTGAGGTGGGCGTCCGCCACCTCGGCAGCGCCGCTCATCACCAGCACACCGTGCTCGAACCGGGGGTTCAGCGCCAGGCGGGTGCGCGCCGGGCCGTGTCCCCGGAGCTCGACCCCGAGCAGGGGCGTGTGCACGACAGCCGGTGAGCGGACCCCACCGAACTCGCCGACGAGCACGGTCGCGGTGAGGTCCCCGTCCTGCCAGGAGGGCAGCGCGGCGTGGTGGGCGAAGTCCGGTGCCCCGTGCCGGGCGTGATCGGGCAGCGCCACCCAGAGCTGCACGCCGTGCATCACCGGCGGGTGCTGCGGAGGGGACTGCTCGGAGTGGGCGATGCCGTGTCCGGAGGTCATCACGTTGAGTTCGCCGGGGCGGATCGGCTGGGTGTTGCCGAGGCCGTCCCGGTGCAGGATCTCGCCCTCCACCAGCCAGGTGACGGTCTGGAGACCGGTGTGCGGGTGCGGTGGCACCTGCATGCCCGGACGGTCCGCCACGTCGTCCGGACCGAAGTGGTCGACGAAACACCAGGCGCCCACCATGCGCCGGGGCCGTTGCGGCAGCAGACGCCGGACGGTGGTGTAGCGCCCCAACGGCACGTCATGGCCGGGAAGCAGGACGCTTGCCGGCTCGGCGACCGTCGTACCGGGCTGCCGGGTGTCCGCCGGCATCGACTCCGTACCACTCATCGCTCGACTCTACGTCGCCGGCGCGGACCTGATCACCGGCCCGGTGCACCTCGAACGCGGCCGGGATGGGTGCGCCTTCCGCCGGCGCTGACCTGGGCATGCCGCTGGCCGGGTCCCCGTGTCCGGGGGCCCGGCCAGCACGCTCCGTCGCTGTCATCGGGTTCAGCTGGTGGTCCAGTGCTCGGCGACCAGGTCAGCAGCCTGCAACTCCCACTGCGCATAGTGATCCGGGAACGCCGACACCTGCACCGTCTGCGCCGCCGCCGTCAACGGCATCTCCTGCCAACCCTCGACCTGCTTCAAACCGGTCAGGAACGCCGTCGTCGAGTACTGCGGATCAGTGATCT
>NZ_WVUH01000207.1 GCF_017614955.1 Micromonospora echinofusca | reverse complement strand
GTGTCGGGGCGGGTGGTGTCGGCGCCGAGGGTGACGCTGGCGTGCAGGACCGAGAGCCCGTCCGGCCGGACCAGTACCGGGTTGAGCCGCAGCGACCGTACCCGGGGCTGTTCGTCGGCCAGCCGGCCGACCCGGAGCAGCAGGTCCGCCAGCGCCTCCCGGTCGACCTGCTGGGCACCCCGGTAGCCGCGCAGCAGCGGGGCCGCCCGGGGCTCGTCGATCAGCGCCGCCGCGTCGGTGTCGGTGAGGGGTACCGCCCGCCAGGCCCGGTCGCCGAGCAGTTCGGTGGCCACCCCGCCGAGGCCGAAGCCGACCACCGGGCCGAACGCCGGGTCCTCGACCAGCTCCACCACGCAGGCCACCCCGGGCGGGACCATCCGCTGGACCAGCACCTCGGCACCGAACAGTGGGGACATCTCCTGGTAGGCCCGGCGTACCGCCGCCGCATCGTCCAGGTCGAGCCGGACCGCGCCGAGGTCGAGCCGGTGCCGCAGGGCGGGACCGGCCGCCTTCAGCGCCACCGGGAAGCCCAGCCGCTGCGCCGCCGCCACCGCCTGGTCGACGGTGCCCGCCGTGGTCGACTCCACCACCTCGATGCCGTACGCGCCCAGCAGCCGGGGCGCCAGGTCCGGGCCGTCCAGGTCGATCGCCGCCGCCCCGACCGGCCGGTCCACGCCGGCGAGTTCGGGCAGCGTCCCGGTCGGCTGGCGGAGCCATTCGGCGTACGCGCCGACCCGGGCCAGTGCCCGGACCGCCTCCTCGACCGAGGGGTACGCCGGCACGCCGGCCGGCAACCCGCCGGCCAGGAACGTCACCACCGTCGGCTTGTCCCCACCCACCACCACCGGACCGAGCGCGGCGGCGAAGTCGGCGTCGGTGTCGACGAGTTGGCCGGGCAGCGGTGGCGCCACGACCGCCAGCAGCGCGTCGACCTGCTCGTCGGCGCCGGCCCCGGCGAGGGCGGCGGCCAGTTCCGCCGCTCCCGCGTCGGGCCCGACGTCGAGTGGGTACCCGTCGACGACGGTGATCCCCTGCGCCCGGCAGGCCGTGGTGGCCAGCCCGACCAGCGCCGTGGAGTTGCCGACGACGGCCACCCGCCGCCCGGCGGGCAGCGGCTGGTTGGCCAGCAGCACACCGACGTCGAGCAGTTCGGCGACGGTGTCCACCCGGATGACGCCGGACCGGGCGAAGAGCGCGGTGACCGCCGCCGCGTCCGGACCCGCCACCGGCCCCAGCCCCGGGGGGCGGACCGGTGAGGCGAGCGCCACCACCGGCTTGACCCGACCGATCCGGCGGGCCAGCCGGGCGAACTTGCGCGGGTTACCGAACGTCTCCAGGTAGAGCAGGATCGCGTCGGTACCGGGATCGTCCTCCCAGTACTGCAACAGGTCGTTGCCGGAGACGTCGGCCCGGTTGCCGGCCGAGACGAAACTGGACAGTCCCAGGCCACGCCGGTCCGCCTCGGCCAGCAGCGCCACCCCGAACGCTCCGGACTGGCTGAACACGCCGACCCGACCGGCGGCCGGCAGCCGGGGGGCGAGGGTGGCGTTGAGGCGTACCCGGTCGTCGGTGTTGGCCAGGCCCAGGCAGTTCGGGCCGACCACCCGCATGCCCGCGCCGTGTGCCCGACGGACCAGGTCCTGCTGGGCGGCGACGCCGGCCGGGCCGGCCTCGGCGAACCCGGCGGTGATCACCACCAGGCCGTGTACGCCGGCCCGGGCCGCGTCGTCGACCACCCCCGGCACCGCGTCCGGGGCGACCGCGACCACGGCCAGGTCGACGGGTACACCCGCGTCGGTCGCCGTGCGGTACGCCGGCAGCCCGGCCACCCGGGTCGCGGTCGGGTGGACCGGCACGACGGTGCCGGTGAACCCGCCGTCGCGCAGGTGACCGAGCAGGGCGGCGCCCACTCCGTGGCCGGTGGCGCTGGCCCCGTAGACGGCCACCCCACGCGGGGCGAGCAGCCGGGCGATCGAGCGTGCCTCGGTACGGTGTTCGCGGCTCCACTGCACCTGGCGGGTCTGCTCGGTGGGGGCGATCGGGAAGCTGAGGTGGACCACCCCGTCGGCGTACTGGCGCTGGACCTGGTAGCCGAAGTCGGCGAAGACCCGCAGCATCGCCCCGTTGGCCGGCAGCACCTCGGCGACGAACCGGCTGATCCCGGCCCGCCGGGCCGCGTCGGCCAGGTACTCCAGCAGCACCGGCCCGATGCCCCGGCCCTGGTGGGCGTCCTCCACCACGAAGGCCACCTCGGCGTCCGGTGCGCCCGGGCCGAGCCGCTCGTACCGGCCGACGGCGACCATCTGCCCGGCGGTCAGCACCACGAACGCCTCCCGGTCGAGGTGGTCGACGGTGACGAACCGGCGCAGGTCACGCTCGGGGATGCGCGGGTACGGCGAGAAGTAGCGCAGGTAGCGGGTGCGTTCGGAGAACCGGGAGTGCATGGCCACGATCGCCGGGGCGTCCTCGGGCCGGATCTGCCGCACCTGCACGGTCGTACCGTCGGTGAGCAGTACGTCCACCGGCTGGTCCACGGTGGTCACTGGGTCTCCCTCGTGGTCAGTCGCGCGGGTCGTGCGGATCGAGCCCGAGCAGCGGGAAGGCGGCCCGGCGGGTGGCCATCACCGCCCGGTCCACGGCGTCCGGTTCCCCGGTGGGCTGCCACGGCTCGTACGTCGGGTCCACGTCGTCGGTCATCCGCAACGGCACCTCCCGGTCGGGTCGGCGACGGTGGGCCAGCTTGCGCCAGGCGGGCGGGGTCAGGGTGGCCGGGTCGAGCGGGGCACCGGTGGCGGTGGCGAGCAGGTGCGTCCAGGCCCGGGGCACCACCTCCACCAGGGCGTACCCGCCGCCGCCGGTGGCTACCCAGCGGCCCTCGCAGAGCTCGTCGGCGAGCGACCGCAGCGCGAGGTGCGCGGCGCGCTGCCCGTCCACGGTCAACCGGAGGTCGGCGAGGGGGTCGAGCCGGTGGCTGTCGGCGCCGCACTGGGTGACCAGCAGTTGCGGGCGGAAGGCCCGCAGCACCGACGGCACCACCGCGTGGAAGGCGCGCAGCCAACCGGCGTCGGTGATGCCGGGTGGCAGCGGCA
This sequence comes from Micromonospora echinofusca, assembly GCF_017614955.1. Lineage (GTDB taxonomy): Bacteria > Actinomycetota > Actinomycetes > Mycobacteriales > Micromonosporaceae > Micromonospora > Micromonospora echinofusca_A. The sequence goes on along the minus strand of NZ_WVUH01000207.1, from coordinate 10,096 downwards.
GGTTGACCGCGCTGCCCGGTGCGCCGGGGCCCCCGGTCTCGTCCGGGAAACCGGTACCCGGGAAGAGCGCCAGCGGGGTCTCGTGCAGGCTGACGGTGAGCACCCGGGGGTCGTCGTAGAAGATCGCCTGCACCCCGTCGCCGTGGTGCACGTCGATGTCCACATAGGCGATCCGTGCCGCGCCGAGGTCCAGCAGCCGGGCGATGGCCACCGCCGGGTCGTTGTAGACGCAGAACCCGGCTGCCCGGCCGGCCATGGCGTGGTGCAGGCCACCGGCCACGTTGACCGCGCGGCGGGCCCGCCCGGACCAGACCGCCTCGGCGGCGGCCAGGCTCGCCCCGGCGATCAGGGCGCTCGCCTCGTGCATCCCGTCGAAGATGGGATTGTCCGAGGTGCCGAGCCCGTAGCCGGCGAAGAACGGGTCGTCGGGTGCGGCGCGTACCGCGTCGAGGTAGTCGGGCCGGTGCACCCGGGTCAACGCGGCGTCGTCGGCCGGATCGGGTTTCACCAGGCGCACGCCGGGCCGGTCCAGGACACCCAGCTCGCGGGCGAGCGCCATGGTCAGCTCCACCCGGACCGGGTCCAGCGGGTGATCCCCCATGTCGTAGGCGAGCAGCGACTCGTCCCACACCACCAGCGTCTCGTCGGACATTGCGTCATCGTCGCATGCGTGTTTCCCGCCGGCTCCCCCTCCACCGCAGCCGGTGGAGGGGGAGCCGGTGGGCTGCCGCCCGGCCAACGGGGCCGCACTGTCCGCCGGTGGCGGGCAGCGCGGTGGCCGGGTCAGGCGCCGGTGGCGACCGGACGGGACGGATCGGCCACCCATTCGCTCCACGAGCCGACGTACAGTGCGGCGTCCGGACGACCGGCCAGGTGCAACGCCAGTACGGCCTGCGCGGCGGTCACCCCCGATCCGCAGTACGCGCCGACCGGTACCCCGTCGGTCACCCCCGCCCCGGCGAACCGGGACCGGAGCGCGTCGGCGGCGGGGAAACGACCGTCCGGCCCGACGTACCCGCCGGCCGGCAGGTTGACCGCACCGGGAATGTGCCCGGCGACCGGGTCGACCGGCTCGCTCTCGCCCCGGTAGCGCGGCGCGACCCGCACGTCGAGCAGGGTGCCGGAGCCGGCGAGCCCGGCAGCGGCGGTGGCGTCCAGGACCGGCAGGGCACCCGGTCGGACGGTGACGTCCCCGGCGGACGGGGTGGGTACGTCGGTGCGCACCGGCCCGTCGGCGGCGACCCAGGCCGGAAAACCGCCGTGCAGTACCCGTACCGCGTCGTGGCCGGCCCACCGCAGGGTCCACCAGGCCCGCGCGGCGGCCATCCCGTCCCCGCCGTCGTAGACCACCACCGGGCGCCCGGCGCGTACGCCCGCCGCCCGCAGTACCCGTTGCAGGTCGCCCGGGTCCGGCAACGGGTGCCGCCCCCGGGGGCCGGGGGTACCGCACAGTTCCGCGTCCAGGTCGACGAAGACCGCCCCGGGCAGGTGGCCGGCCCGGTAGTCGTCCCGGCCGGGCGGGCCGGTCAACCGCCAGCGGACATCGAGCAGGGCAGGTGGGTCGTCCCCGGCCAGCTCGGCGCGGAGCGCGGCCACCTCGACCAGGAGATCTACCGTTTCGGACATGGCCACCAGTGAACACCATCAGGTGCCGGACCGGGCGGTTCGATCAGGGTGACCGGGCGGGCTGCGAGGTAGCATCGTGCTCCGGGAGGCCGCTCACGTGAAGCATGACCTGGTCGACACGACCGAGGGTCTGGTTACCTCCATCGCCGGGAAGGGGTGAAGGTGTCGAAAACGGACCTTGTGGACACGACCGAGATGTATCTGCGCACCATCCTCGAACTTGAGGAGGAGGGGGTGCCGCCGCTGCGGGCCCGGATCGCGGAACGGCTGCACCAGAGCGGCCCCACCGTCAGCCAGACCGTCGCCCGGATGGAGCGGGACGGCCTGCTCACCGTGGAGGGCGACCGCCATCTCGCGCTCACCGATGCCGGCCGGGCCCACGCGGTCGCCGTGATGCGCAAGCACCGGCTGGCCGAGTTGCTGCTGGTCAACGTGATCGGGATGCCCTACGAGGAGGCCCACGAGGAGGCCTGCCGGTGGGAGCACGTGATGAGCGACGCGGTCGAGCGGAAGGTCTACGACCTGCTCAACCGGCCGACCCGTTCGCCGTACGGCAACCCGATCCCCGGGCTGGAGGCGCTGGGCAGCGCGGGCCAGCCGACCCCGGTACCGGTCGGCACCGAACGTAACCTCGCCTTCCCGGGGCTCACCGGCACCGTCGTGGTACGCCGGATCTGCGAGAGCGTGCAGACCGACAGCGACGTGCTGCGGCAGTTGCACGCCGCCGGGGTGGACCCGGGGGCCACGGTGACCGTGGCGCAGGAACGCGACGGGGTCACCATCGACCGGTCCGGCGACACGATCCGGCTGCCGCGTGAGGTCGCCTCCCGGGTGTTCGTCGCCGCCCAGTGAACCCGGGTGGTGGTCCGGTACGCCGGACCTCGACGGTGGTGCGGTGCGCCGGACCTCGACGGTGACCGGGCACGCCGGCCCCGGTCGGTGAGCCGGCCCGGCCGGACCCCGGCAACCGCCGGGGCCGGCGCCGGTCACAGTGCCCGGGTGTCCACCTGCTTCGCCAGGGTGACCAGCTTCGGGGTGAACCCTTCGGCGTCCGCACGCACCTGACCGACCGGCAGGGTGTACCGGAGGCTGGCCAGCCGGCCGTCCTCGGCGAGCCAGGCCACCTCGGCCACCGGTCCCTGTTTCGAGGCCGGTGCCACGGTCAGCCGGTACGCCGCCCGGCCCAGGCCGGGCACGGCCCGCGCGCCCTTCGGCATCAGGTCGGCCTTGAACGCGGCCAGGTCGATGCTGGTCTCGCTCACCGACAGGGTGAGATCGGGTACGGCCTGCTGCTCCGCGCGGATCACGCAACTGTGCGTGTCGCCCTGCTCGCTGGCCGCCGCCACGTCGAACCGGACCCCGGTGGCCTCCTCGACCAGCGCGAAGTCCAGCAGCCGGCAGGCGCCACCGGCCGAGCCGGCCGGCGCGTCGACGAGCACCGGAACGGGCGCGGGCACCGCGATCTGCTCGTCGGGCTGCGCGCAGCCACCCAGCAGCAGTCCGAACCCCGCCAGGCAGAGCCGCCCGCGCACAGCCACCTCCCGCACCGACCCGCCGTCCACCGGCCGGTCCGTCGGACACCGTACGACCTCCGTCCGCCGGACGAAAGTCCCGCAGCTCAACGGTGCCGGGCGGCCGGCGGGACGGCGCTCGACCGGGCAGCCCGGCCGGGCGGCAGTCCACCGCCTGGCCGGCGGGACGGCGTTCAACCGGGCAGCCGGGCGACCACGTGCCGGGCGATCTCCAGGGAACTGGTCGCCGCCGGGGACGGCGCGTTGAGCACGTGTACCTGCCGGTCCCCGGTGGCGATGAGGAAGTCGTCGACCAGGGTGCCGTCCGGGGCGATGGCCTGCGCGCGTACCCCGGCGGCGCTGGGCAGCAGGTCCGCCTCGGTCACCGCCGGCACCAGCCTGGCCAGGCTGGCGGCGAACCGTCGGCGGGACAGCGACCGGTGCACCTCGGCCACCCCGTACCGGAAATGCCGGCCGGCCAGCCGCCAGAGCCCCGGATAGCTGGCCAGGTCGACCACGTCCCGGGGTACCACCCGCCGCCACGAGTAGCCCTCCCGGGCCAGGGCCAGGACCGCGTTCGGGCCGGCGTGCACCGAACCGTCGATCATCCGGGTCAGGTGCACCCCGAGGAACGGGAAGCGCGGATCGGGTACCGGGTACACCAGGCCCCGGACCAGGTGCCGCCGCTCGGGACGCAGCTCGTGGTACTCGCCCCGGAACGGCACGATCCGGGCCGGCGGGGTGACCCCGGCCAGCCGGGCCAGCCGGTCGGCGTACAGGCCGGCACAGTTGACCAGCACGTCGGCGGGTACGTCCCCGGCCGTGGTGGCGACCGTCTGCCCGTCGGCACGCCGGTGCACCCCGGTGACCCGGGCACCGAGCCGGATCTCGGCGCCGGCCTCCTCGGCGAGTCGGGCGAGCACCGCACAGACCCGGGTGAAGTCCACGATGCCGGTGCTGGCCACGTGCAGGGCGGCGACACAGCGCACCGCCGGCTCGTGCTCCCGGGCCTCGACGGGGTCGATCAGTCGTACCGGAAGCCGGTTCGCCACCGCCCGGGCGTACAGCGCGTGCAACCGGGGCAGTTCCACAGTGTCCGTGGCGACGATCAGCTTGCCGCAGACCTGGACGGGAACGTCGTGCGCGGCGCAGAAGTCGACCATGGACCGGCTGCCGGCCCGGCACAGCTCGGCCTTGAGGCTGCCCGGCCGGTAGTAGACCCCGGCGTGGATCACCCCCGAGTTGTGCCCGGTCTGGTGCGCGGCCAGCCGGTTCTCCTTCTCCAGCACCGTCACCCGGGCATCCGGCCGGTCCCGCACGATCCGGTGGGCGACCGCCAGTCCGACGATCCCCGCACCGACCACGACGTACCGCGTCATGGTCGCCGAGGTTACCCGCTGACCGCCTGTTCACCCGCCGACTCGTCGGTGACGTACGGGCAGTGCCGGCAGCCGCGCCCGCAGCAGGTACCCCGGCGGGCCAGGAACCCGGCGGTGAGCACGAACAACCCGGTGGCGGGATCGCGGTACCCGGCCTCCCCGGCGACCAGCGCGGCGGTGTGCGCGGCGAGGATGGCCGGCCGGTCCGGATGGTCCGGGGACAGTCGGCACGGGTGCGGCTCGGTCAACGCCCTCGGCGCCAGCGGCTTGCGGACCTCACCCACCGCCCGAGTGTAAGGAAGGGCCCCTTCCTATCGCATTCCGCATAGGAAGGGGCCCCTGTTAACCGGTCCGCTGGACGGCCGGCCGGATGGTCAGCTGCAGCCGCTGGTGGAGCCGCAGCCCTCGCAGACGTAGCAGCTGCCGGCGGGGCGCATCTTCGTCCCGCAGGTGAAGCAGAGCGGTGCGTCGGCGGCCTTGCCGATAACCGCCTCCAGCAGCTCGGTCGAGGAACCGACCCGGGGTGCCGACCTGGCTGCCGCCGGCTCAGCCGCCTCGGCGGCCGGTTCCGGCCTGGTCTCCACCGGCGCGGAGGAGGCCATCGCGGTCAGGTCGACCCCGTTGCTCTCCGCCTCCGCCTCGGCCCGCAGCTGGGCGGCCCGCTCGGCGGCGGTGAAGATGCCCAACTCGGCACGGGTCTCGTAGGGCAGGAAGTCCAGGGCCAGGCGCCGGAAGATGTAGTCCATCACCGAGGCGGCCATCCGCACGTCCGGGTCGTCGGTCATCCCGGCCGGCTCGAACCGCATGTTGGTGAACTTGCTGACGTACGTCTCCAGCGGCACGCCGTACTGGAGGCCGATCGAGATGGCCACCGAGAAGGCGTCCATCACCCCGGCCAGGGTCGAGCCCTGCTTGGACATCTTGAGGAAGACCTCGCCCAGCCCGTCGTCCGGGTACGACGAGGCGGTCAGGTAGCCCTCGGCCCCACCGACGGAGAAGGAGACGGTGTGCGAGGGCCGCTTCTTCGGCAGCCGCTTGCGCACCGGCCGGTACTCGACGACCTTTTCCACGATCTTCTCGACCTCCGCCCTCGGGGTCGACGACGTGGCCGACCCGGTCGGGGCCGTGGCGGCGGTCGTCTCGGTGGCCTTGTTCGGCTTGGCCGCCGACAGCGGCTGGCCGACCTTGCAGTTGTCGCGGTAGATCGCCAGCGCCTTCAGGCCGAGCTTCCAGCCCTCGAAGTAGATCTTCTCGACGTCCTCGACGGTCGCCGCCTCGGGCATGTTGACCGTCTTGGAGATGGCGCCGGAGATGAACGGCTGCACCGCGGCCATCATCCGGACGTGCCCCATCGGCGCGATCGACCGCTCGCCCATGGCGCAGTCGAAGACCGGGTAGTGCTCGGTCTTCAGGCCCGGGGCGTCGACCACGTGCCCGTGGTCGGCGATGTGCTCGACGATCGCCTCGACCTGCTCCTCCGGGTACCCGAGGCTGCGCAGGGCGCGCGGCACCGTCTGGTTGACGATCTGCATGCTGCCGCCGCCGACCAGCTTCTTGAACTTGACCAGCGCCAGGTCGGGCTCGACCCCGGTGGTGTCGCAGTCCATCATCAGGCCGATGGTGCCGGTGGGCGCGAGCACGGACGCCTGGGAGTTGCGCCAGCCGTTCTTGCCGCCGATCTTGTTGCCCTGGGTCCACTGCCGGGTGGCCTCCCGGACGATGGCGGTGGCCACGGTGCTGGTCGGCTTGATCTCGTCGTTGGCCGCGGCGTGCTTGCGCATGACCCGCTGGTGCGCCTCGGCGTTACGGGCGTACCCGTCGTACGCGCCGACGACGCCGGCCAGCTCGGCCGAGCGGCGGTACGCCGTGCCGGTCATCAGCGAGGTGATCGAGGCGGCGACCGAGCGGCCCTGCTCCGAGTCGTACGGCAGGCCGGAGGCCATCAGCAGGGCGCCCAGGTTGGCGTACCCGATGCCGAGCTGCCGGTAGGCGCGGGTGGTCTCGCCGATCTTCTCGGTGGGGAAGTCGGCGAAGCAAATCGAGATGTCCATCGCGGTGATGACCAGCTCGACCGACCTGACGAACTTCTCCACCTCGAAGCCACCGTCGGCGCGGAGGAACTTCATCAGGTTCAGCGAGGCCAGGTTGCACGAGGAGTTGTCCAGGTGCAGGTACTCCGAGCACGGGTTCGACGCGGTGATCCGCCCGGTCTCCGGGCAGGTGTGCCAGTCGTTGATGGTGTCGTCGTACTGGAGGCCCGGGTCGGCGCACTCCCAGGCGGCCTGGGAGATGGTCCGGAACAGCTTCCGGGCGTCGATGTCCTCGATCACCGCGCCGTCGAGCCGGCCGCGCAGCGAGAACTCGCCGCCGGTCTCGACCGCCTTCATGAACTCGTCGGAGACCCGGACCGAGTTGTTGGCGTTCTGGTACTGCACGCTGACGATGTCGGCACCGCCGAGGTCCATGTCGAACCCGGCGTCGCGCAGCGCGCGGATCTTGTCCTCCTCGCGCGCCTTGGTGACGACGAACTCCTCGATGTCCGGGTGGTCCACGTCGAGGATGACCATCTTGGCCGCCCGCCGGGTGGCGCCGCCGGACTTGATGGTCCCGGCGGAGGCGTCCGCACCACGCATGAAGCTGACCGGGCCGGAGGCAGTGCCGCCGGAGGAGAGCAGCTCCCGCGAGGAGCGGATCCGGGAGAGGTTGACCCCGGAGCCGGAGCCGCCCTTGAAGATCAGCCCCTCCTCCTTGTACCAGTCCAGGATCGAGTCCATCGAGTCGTCGACGGCGAGGATGAAGCAGGCGCTGACCTGCTGCGGGGAGGGGGTGCCGACGTTGAACCAGACCGGCGAGTTGAAGCTGAACACCTGGTGCAGCAGCATCCAGGTCAGCTCGTGCTCGAAGATCTCCGCGTCGGCCGGGTCGGCGAAGTAGCCGTACCGCTCACCGGCGGCCCGGTAGGTCTTGACCACCCGGTCGATGAGCTGCCGCAGCGACCACTCCCGCTCGTCGGTGCCGACGGCCCCCCGGAAGTACTTGGTGGTCACGATGTTGGCCGCGTTGACGCTCCAGGACGCGGGGAACTCGACCCCCCGCTGCTCGAAGTTGATCGAGCCGTCCCGCCAGTTGGTCATGACGATGTCGCGGCGTTCCCAGACGACCTCGTCGTAGGGGTGCACCCCGTCGGTCGTCCAGACCCGCTCGACCTTCAGCCCGGCCGCCGCGCCGGCCCGGGTCCGTGACCTGCTTGCTGTCACACCGTCCCCCGCCATGTCATCCGCCCCCTCTGCCCGCGCGGTCACCCGCCGCGCGTGTCGATCTGTCAGAAACCAAAACTCAACTGGTACGACCGGCGGCCGGCTCCGCTGCCGGCCGGTCGTCGGTCAGCCCGGCCCGTTCCCGGGCCGCCGCCCGCAGCGACTCGATCTCCCGCTCGAAGTCGGCCAACGACTCGAACGACCGGTAGACACTGGCGAACCGCAGGTAGGCCACCTCGTCGAGGTCACGCAGCGGGCCGAGGATGGCCAGGCCCACCTCGTGGCTGGGTACCTCGGCGGCGCCCTTGGCGCGGACCGTCTCCTCCACCCGCTGGGCCAGCAGCGCGATCGCGTCCTCGGCGACCGGCCGGCCCTGGCACGCCTTGCGCACCCCGCCGATGATCTTCGTCCGGCTGAACGGCTCGGTCACCCCGCTCCGCTTGACGACGGCGAGGACCGCCTCCTCGTGGGTGGTGAACCGTTTGCCGCACTCGGGGCAGGAACGGCGACGGCGGATCAGCTGGCCGTCGTCGGCCTCCCGGGAGTCCACCACCCGGGAGTCGGGATGCCGGCAGTAGGGGCACCGCATCGCCGTTCCTCCTCCACGTCCACCGCGACCGGGCGACCGCTTCCGGGCACGCGTAACTGCGGCGAGACCACCGGACGGCAGCCTCCCCGATGTCACGACCATCCGGAGAGCGGTGAGTAGTCGAACCCAACCTGTAGGCGACTTACACCCTTGTCACTACTACATCTAGGGGTCGACCGTATGCCGCCGGCCGGCCGTGGTCAAGTTGGCCGGCGTGTTGCGGGCGCGTCGCCCACCAGCCCAACCGCGCCGGGCGACCCGGGGTTACCACCTGCCCGCGATCCGTCGACCGACCCGCCCACCGGGCGAGCCGCACGGCCCGTGGCGGCCACCGGCCGGACGACCGTACCCGCCCGGCCGGCGGAGCGCAGCCCGACCGGACGGGACGTGTCGACGGCCACCCGCCCACCGACGGTCGACGTCGGCCCCACCCGGGCAGCCCGCGTAGCATTGGACGTATCAGAACAGGTGTTCGGATGTCGAGCATGTCCATCCCGACACGCCGAACAACGTCGTACAGATGTTTGAATAAGACCGATCTCACCTATACGGTCGGGAACAACCGGTGGCGGGCGGGTTTCCGACCCCACCGGACAGCGCCGCACCACGAGCCGCCGAGGCACAGCGTCGACCAGGGAGGACGGGACGTGTCGACCGACGACCGGACCAGCCGGCAGCAGCAGTCACCGAGCGCCGAGGCCGGTCCGCCGGCGGGCCGACGCCGCCCCGCAGCCCGACCCCGGGCCCGGACGGGCGAGCCGGCCCTGCGGGCGGTCACCCCGATGACGGGCGCCTTCCCCGAGCCGGCGACGGTGGACCTGACCGCGCGCCAGCGCCGCATCCTGGAGTTCATCCGCGACTGGGTGGAACGCCACGGCTACCCGCCGAGCGTCCGGGAGATCGGTGAGGCGGTCGGCCTGGTCTCCCCGTCCAGCGTCGCCTACCAGCTGAAGGAGCTGGAGCGGAAGGGCTTCCTGCGGCGCGACCCGAACCGTCCCCGGGCCGTGGACGTCCGGCCGCCGAGCGACATGGTCGACGACGAGGTGAGCCGCTCCCAGCGCCCCACCCCGGCGTACGTGCCGATGCTCGGCCGGATCGCGGCCGGTGGTCCGATCCTCGCCGAGCAGTCCGTCGAGGACGTCTTCCCGCTCCCCCGCGAACTGGTCGGCGAGGGCGAGGTCTTCATGCTCCAGGTCAAGGGCGACTCGATGCTCGACGCGGCGATCTGCGACGGGGACTGGGTGGTCGTCCGGCAGCAGCCGACGGCGAACTCCGGCGAGATCGTCGCGGCCATGCTGGACGGCGAGGCAACCGTGAAGACCTACCGGCCACGCGACGGGCACGTCTGGTTGATGCCGCAGAACCCGGCCTTCGACCCGATCCCCGGTGACGACGCGACCATCATGGGGCGGGTGGTGGCCGTCCTGCGGCGGATCTGACCCGCCCGGCCCGGGGGTCAGCGCCAGCCGGTGTGCCCGCCGCCCGGCCGCCGCAGCAACCCGGGCGGCGGCCGTCAGCGCTGGTCGTACCCGTTGTCCCGGTATCCCCGGTAGTGCCGGGGTTCGCCGTACCGGCCACCCGACTCACCGTCGTAGCCCGACCGCCGGCCGCGCGGCGGTTCCGCGCCGCCCCAGCCCGGCTGCTCGTCGGGCTGCCGCCGGCCACCGTGCCCGGACCGGCCGCCGCCGTACCCACCGCCGCTGTAGCCACCACCACCGCCGCCGTACACGCCAC
>NZ_WVUH01000206.1 GCF_017614955.1 Micromonospora echinofusca | reverse complement strand
GGGTCGGACGGTCCGGCAACGGGGTGGGCCACGGCAAGATGGTAGGGCCTCCGGTCAGGCGGTCGCCCACCGCCGCACGACGGTCGGCGCCGCCCGCACCGCCCGGTAGTGGCCGATCAACTCGTCACCCACCACGGACCAGCTACGCCGGCCCACGGCGGCCCGGGCGGCTGCCCCGTACCCGGCGCGGCGCGCCGGGTCGGTGGCGAGGACGCCCACCGCGCGGGCCAGTGCCGGCCCGTCGTCGGGTGGCACCAGGATCCCGGTCACCCCGTCGCTGACCAGGTCCACCGGTCCACCGGCGGCCGGTGCCACCACCGGCACCCCGCTGGCCAGCGCCTCCTGGAGGGTCTGCCCGAAGGTCTCATGTGGTCCGGGGTGCACGAAGACGTCCAGGCTGGCGTAGATCCGGGCCAGTTCGTCGCCGTGCCGCATGCCGAGGAAGGTCACCCCGGGCAGCGCCCGGACCAGGTCACCCCGGGCCGGACCGTCCCCCACCACGACCACCCGTACCCCGGGCAGCCGGGAGGTCCCGGCCAGCAGTTCGACCCGTTTCTCCGGGGCCAGCCGGCCGACGTAGCCGACCAGCACCTCCCCCGCCGGGGCGAGCCGGCGGCGCAGTTGCGCGCAACGCCGGTCGGGGTGGAACCGCTCGGCGTCCACGCCCCGACCCCACAACCAGATCCGCTCGACCCCGTTGGCGATCAGGTCCGCGGCGGCCCGGGTCGAGGGCGCCAGGGTACGGCGGGCCGAGTTGTGGATCGCCCGGACGCGGCGCCACGCGGCGGCCTCGCCCCAGCCCAACCGGTAGGCGCGGGCGTACGCGGCGACGTCGGTCTGGTAGACCGCCACCGTGGGCAGCCCGTGCCGCGCCGCCACCGACGCCGCCCGGCCGCCGAGCACGAAGGGACTGGCCAGGTGGACGACGTCCGGGGCGGCGGCGAGCAGCGCCTCGGTCAGTCGTCCGGTGGGCAGCCCGAGCCGGAAACCGTGGTACCGGGGCACCGGCACGCTGGGGATGCGCACCACCGGGTACGGCTGGCCGTCGAGGTGGGCGCGACGGGTGCCCGACGGTGCGGGGGCGATCACCACCGGCTGGTGGCCCCTGCGGAGGAGGTGGCCGGCGACCTGCACGACGGAGTTCGCCACACCGTTCACATCCGGCGGGAAGGACTCCGTGACGATGGCGATCCGCATGGCCACACCGTGCGGGTGGTACCGGAGCAGCAGGCGACCACCGGTTGACCGGCCGGCGAACGTTGGGCCACGGAACGGTCGCCCCCGGTCACGGCAGCCGGGACGGTCCGATCGGTCGACGGCGCCGAACGGTCAGATCTCGTACCGGGAGCCGGGGCGGACGACCTCCAGCGGGCCGGCGTAGGTGCTGGCGGCGGCGTCGGTGGTCTGCGCCTCGCTGCCCCAGGCGGTCACCAGGTGGGTCAGCAGCAGCCGACCCACCTCCGCCTTGGTCGCCGTCTCGCCGGCCTCCCGGCCGGTCAGGTGCAGATCCGGTGGGTTGTCCATCCCGTCGAGGTAGCTGGCCTCGCAGAGGAAGACGTCCGCGCCGTGGGCCAGGCGGAGCAGGGCGTCGCAGGGTGCGGTGTCCGACGAGTAGCAGAGCACCCGGCCCTCGTGTTCCAGTCGCACCCCGTACGTCTCGACGGGGTGGTTGACCCGGTCGACGGTGACGGCGAACGGGCCGATCGGGAAGGTCCCCGGTTGCAGGCTGTAGAACTGGTACACGTCGGAGACCGAGACGTCGTCCTGGCCGTACGCGGCGGCGAGCCGGTCCGGCGCACCCGAGGGCGCATAGACAGGGATCGGCGGGTACGCGCCCTCCGGGGCGTACCGCCGGACCACCACGTACGAGACGGCGTCGAGGATGTGGTCGCAGTGCAGGTGACTGAGCAGGATCGCGTCGACGGCGTGCAGTCCGGCGTACCGCTGGAGGGCGGAGAGGGAGCCGGACCCGAAGTCCAGCAGGAGTCGGAAACCGTCCGCCTCGACAAGATAGGCGGAGCAGGCCGACTCCGGGCCGGGAAAGCTCCCGGCACAGCCCAGCACGGTCAGTCGCATCCGGTCGTCCTGTACTCACCAGCGGTAATGGCCGGACCGATCCGCGTCCCGTCGATGATCATTACCGACGCATCCGCCACGCTGCGCAGCCTACGCCGGGCCGGGTGCCGGCAAGAATGATCTGGAGCAAGTTGTCGCCAAGGTGACACCGACACCCGTCGAACCCGCCCGGCCGTCACGCCCAGAGCTGACCGTCCAAGGCCTCCTCGGCGTCGGCGAGGGTGCCGCCGTACGCGCCGGTGGAGAGGTACTTCCAACCGCCGTCGCACACCACGAAGGCCACGTCGGCGCGGCGGCCGGCCCTGACCGCCTCGTGCGCCACGGCCAACGCCGCGTGCAGGATGGCCCCGGTGGAGAAGCCGGCGAAGATGCCCTCCACCTCGACCAGCTGCCGGGTACGCAGCACCGCGTCGCGGGTACCGACCGAGAAGCGCCGGGTCAGCACGGTGGCGTCGTACAGCTCGGGCACGTAGCCCTCGTCGATGTTGCGCAGCCCGTAGACCAGCTCGCCGTACCGGGGCTCGGCGGCGACGATCTCGATGCCCTCGACCTTCTCGCGCAGGAAGCGCCCCGTACCCATCAGGGTGCCGGTGGTGCCCAGCCCGGCCACGAAGTGCGTGATCGTCGGCAGGTCCTGCAACAGCTCCGGACCGGTGGTCTGGTAGTGCGCGCGGGCGTTGGCGTCGTTGCCGTACTGGTAGAGCATCACCCAGTCCGGGTGCTCCGCCGCGATCTGCTTCGCGGTGGCGACCGCCTGGTTGGACCCGCCGGCCGCCGGCGAGAAGATGATCTCCGCGCCGTACATCCGGAGCAGCTGGACCCGCTCGGCGGAGACGTTCTCCGGCATGACACACACCAACCGGTAACCCCGCAGCTTGGCCACCATGGCCAGGGAGATGCCGGTGTTGCCGCTGGTGGGCTCCAGGATGGTGTCGCCGGGCCGGAGCCGGCCGGTGCGTTCGGCCTCACGGACCATGAACAGCGCCGGCCGGTCCTTGATGCTCCCGGTCGGGTTGCGATCCTCCAGCTTCGCCCAGAGCCGCACCGGCGGTGCCCCCTCGGGCACCGTCGGTGAGAGCCGGGGCAACCCCACCAGAGGGGTCCCCCCGCAGGCGTCGAGCAGGCTGTCGTACCGCGTCACGCCGGCCGCCTCAGCGGACGGCGCCCGCCGTGCCCAGGGCACGGCCGACGGTCGCCGCGGCGGCGGCGCGGTGCCCGATGATCGCCGCAGCCGCCGCGAAACCGAACGCGCCACCCGCCACGGCCGGCAGGATGGTCACCGTGTCGCCGTCGGCGAGCTTGGCGTCCAACGCGCCCAGGAAACGGACGTCCTCGTCGTTGACGTAGACGTTGACGAAGCGGTGCAGCGTGCCGGTCTCGGTGACCAGCCGGCCACGCAGCCCGGAGAACCGGGCGTCCAGGTCGGTGAGCAGGTCACCCAGGGTGTCACCGGCACCCTCGACGACCTTGGCGCCGCCGGTGTAGCTGCGCAGGATGGTGGGAACGCGAACCTCGATGGCCATGATGCTGACTCCTAATCGGGAAGAGAACGTGCCGGAAGAGGGAACGGTGGTGCCGGGTCAACTGACGGATCAGTTACCGGAACACTCGTAGTCGACCTCGGCCGGGCTCTGCCCGAACATGTAGGACTGGACGGCGTGCGGGTCCACGGTGGCATCCACGATCCGTACCGGCTCCTCGGTGATCACGCCGTCCACGATGCGGTACGAGCGGATCTCCTCGGTGTCGGGGTCACGCGTCGAGACGAGCAGGTAGTGCGCACCCGGCTCACCGGCGAAGGCGACGTCGGTACGCGACGGGTACGCCTGGGTCGCGGTGTGCGAGTGGTAGATGACCACCGGCTCCTCGTCGCAGTCGTCCATCTCCCGCCACACCCGCAGCTGCTCCATCGAGTCGAACTCGTAGAACGTCATCGACCGGGCGGCGTTGACCATCGGGATGTGCCGGGTGGGGGTGTCACTGCCAGCGGGTCCCGCGACCACGCCGCACGCCTCGTCCGGGTGGTCACGACGCGCGTGCGCGACAATCGCGTCGACGATCGACCGGTCGATACTCAGCACGCCTGACAGCGTACCGCCTGACCGGCCCGGAGCCGACGTGGCCGGTGTCACGAATCCGCCGGACGGCCACCCCGGCCCGCCGCCGGACGGCCGGCGCGCCCGCCGGGCAGCCACCCCGGCCCGCCGCCGGGCTCAACTAGTCGAGCATGACGTTCAGCAGGGACTCCTGGAGGTAGCCGAGATACGCGTAGACGGAGAGCTGGAACACCCGGCTGGACCCGGGATCGACCAGCATCGCCTCGTCCAGCTCGGCGCCGAGGTCGGTGCCGTCCCGGATCTCCAGGCGTACCCCCATCGCCAGCCGCGCGTCGTTGAGCGCCCGCAGCCACGCCTCGGCCGCCTCGGCGTCCAGGCGGACCTCGCCACCGGCACCGTCCGGCAGGGCGGCCAGGATCGCGCCGGCCTGGTCGATCTTGGCGGTCTTCAGGTCACCCTCGGTGTAGCGGCGGAAGTCCGCCGAGTTCGCCGGATCCTCCGGGTAGATGTCCGGGAAGAGCCGGCCGACCACCGGGTCGGTGTGGTCGAAGCCGTCGGTCAGCAACCCGACCACCTCGGAGGCGACCTTGCGCAGCACCCGGACCTCGTCGGGGGCGAGGGAGACCACGTAGCGGTCACCCTGCCGACGGAACATGCTCACGCCGTCACCTCTCCACCGGTCACAACCGGTCCACCGTCGCCCAGAGCCCGTACGCGTGCAGCTGCGACGCGTCGTGTTCCATCCGTTCCCGGGCGCCGCTGGAGACCACCGCCCGACCCTTGTGGTGCACGTCGAGCATCAACTCCTCGGCCTTCTCCCGGCTGTAGCCGAAGAGCTTCTGGAAGACCCAGGTCACGTACGTCATCAGATTGACCGGATCGTCCCAGACGATCGTCACCCACGGCCGGTCCGGTGCCGGCACCTCATCGGTGGCCGGCGTTCCGACCGGTGCAACCTGCGGAGCCGCCATGCCTCCCATCGTGCCACCGGATCCGGGCCGGTGATGAACCGGAACGCCGGGGAGGCCCGTACCGGTCCGTCCGGAGACAGCAACCGCCCCGGTCCGCACGGGTGGCCGGAGTGGTCCGGCGGTACTGCCCTCGGGCACGGACTGCCTCCCTACGCCAGCAGGATGCCGTGCTCGACGGCGTCGTTGAGCACCGTGGTCAGCGACAGCCGGAACGCCTCGAACCGCCCGGACACCTGCCGTTGCAGCTCCAACTCGATCTCCCGCAGCGCCCGCTGGACCCAGCTCCGCGCCTGGCCGGTGTCGTCGTTCGCCGGGGTGCGCCAGTACTGGTAGCAGCTGCCGGACAGGGCCAGCCCGACGGGCGGCAGGAGTGCGGTCCGGCCGGGACCGGCGAACGCGGCCAGCGCGTCGGTCGCGCCGGGGCCGGTGAGCGCCGCCACACCGGCGGTGCTGGTCACCAGGAGCACCCGGTTCCGCCCGTGCTCGGTCGGCGGATCGGTGAACCCGAACTGCACCGCGGTGACCACCCGCCGCCGGACGTCGTCGTCCGCCGGACGACCGAGTACCCGGACGAAGGCGTCGTCGAGGATCCGGTCCACCGCCCGGTCGCACGCCGCGGTGGCCTGGAGCGACAACGCGTGCAGCTCCCGGTCGAGCAGGTGGGGCAGGCCGACACAGCCGACCCCGAACACGATCTCCTGCACCGCCCGCAGGTGGATGTTCGCCAACTCCAGGGCGAGGTCCTGCCGGATGCGCTGGACGTGAGCGCGGACCTCCCGCTCCAGCCGGTCGGCCCAGTCGTCCCGCTCGACACCGGGGCGTACCGGCACCCGGCGGTTGCCGCCGATGCCCGGCGGCGGCTGACTGCTGGCCCGGCGCAGCCCCTCCTGGACCGCCCAGTCGACCAGGGCGCGGCGCAGCGGGCCGAGATCCGTGGCGTCGGGCGCCAGCCAGGCGGCTCCGGCCAGGGCCGGCACCGCCGACAGCAGCGCCACCCGGTGGGCGTGCAGGGTGATCGCCACCGGGTCGAGATAGCTCTCCGCCGGCTCGTCGCCCGGGTCGGGGAACCGGCCCGGGGCGGCCGGGGTGAGCACGAAGAAGACCGCCACCTGCCGGGCCGCGACCTCGGCCAACAGGTGCAGTTCGGCGGCGGTGAAGGTCTGGTCGGCGGCGGTCACCCAGAGCAGGGCACCGGCCCGGTCCACCACGTCCAGCAGGACCCGGACGGCCGCCGGGCCGAGCTGGTCGGTGTCCGGCGCGTCGACGAGCGAGAAGTGCCGGAGCAGCGGGTCGGCGCTGGCCAGCTCCACCCGGCGTGGTGGCCGGGTCGGCACCGGACCGACCCCGAACGGGTCGGCGGTGAACCGGTGCGGCTGTCGCAGGCCGGGCACGTACGCCATCCGGGTCGGGGTCCGGTCGTGGTGCAGCACCAGGTAGCTGCCCGCCGGTACGGTCAGCAGCTCCGGGACGGTGTCGAGCAGCCCGGCGAGCAGCTCCCGGCGGAGCGCGCCCGCCGGCCCGACGGCCACCACCGCCAGCGGATCGTCCGGGCCCGGGGCGTCCGGGCCCGACCGGCCCGGCCGGAGGCCGGGCAGCGGGTAGTTGGCAGCGACGATCCGGCGGAGGGGACCGGAGTCCATCTCACTGGCCTCCCTGGCGGGACAGCAGCCCGGCCGGGGAGAGCCGGACTGTGGAAAAGTTCCGGTCTGACGGGACCGGCTGCCGGAAGATTACGACCCTTCACCGCGATCCGGGCACTCTCCGGTACTCAGCGGTAACGGTAAGCTTACTCAACTTCTCTCCGTGACGGGGTGCTGCCGCAGGGAGTACGGTCGATATGCTGCGCCGGTGAACCCGTGGAGCTTCGTCGGGCGGTCCGCTGAACTACACCGGCTGACCGCCGCCGCGACCGGGGAGACCGGCCGGGGGCTCTTCATCAGCGGCACCGCCGGGATCGGCAAGAGCCGGCTGCTCCGGGAGGGGATCGAGGCGTTGCCCACCGACCGGTACGCGGTCTGGCTGGCCTCGGCCAACATCGCCACCGCCGGGCTGCCCTTCGGCGGTCTCGTCCAGGTCCTCCCCGCCGACCAGCCCCGGGGGCTCTCCCCGGCGGCCATCCTGCGTTGGGCGCTGGACGCCCTGCACCAGCAGGCGGCCGGCCGGCCCATCGTGCTCGCGGTGGACGACGCGCACCTGCTGGACCCGTCCTCGGCCGCGCTGGTCTATCTCCTGGCCCGGTCGGAACAGGCGACCGTGCTGGGTACCCTACGCAACGGTGAGCAGCTTCCGCTGCCGATCCGCGCCCTGTGGACCGACGACCTGGTCGACCACACCGAACTCGCGCCGCTCGACGTCACGGACACCGCCGACCTGCTCGCCGCGATCCTGGGCGGCCCGGTCGACGACCCCTCGGCGGAACGGCTGTGGCGGCTCTCCGGCGGCAACCCGCTGCTGGTCCGGGAACTGGTCCTGGCCGCCAACGCCAGCGGGGAACTGACCCGCCGGTACGGGGTCTGGCGGTGGACCGGCCGACTGGAACTGGCGCCCAGCCTCACCGACCTGATCGACGCCCGGATCGGTCAGCTCACCCCGGAGGTCAGGACCGTGGTGGAGCTGGTCGCGTTCGGCGAACCGGTCGGCCTGACCCTGCTGTCCGAAGCGACCGACCAGACGGCCGTGGAGACCGCCGAGGAGCGCGGGCTGATCAGCGTGGTCCGCAACGACCGGCGCAGCAACGTCCGGCTGGCCCATCCGCTCTACGGCGAGGTGGTCCGCCGGCAGTGCCCGGTGAGTCGCCGCCGGAGGCTGACCGGGCAGCTCGCCGACCTGCTGGAAGGGACCGGCAAGCGCCGCCGGGACGACCTGCTGCGGGTGGCGGTCTGGCGGCTGGACTCGGGTACCACCCAGGACCCGGCCCTGCTGGTCAACGCCGCCGCCCAGGCGTTCGGCCGGTACGACGTGCCGTTGGCCACCCGGCTCGCGCGGGCGGCGCTCGACGCCGAGGGCGGCTTCGACGCGGCGGAACTGCTCGCCACCATCCTGATGTTCGGTGACCAGCCCGACGAGGCGATCCGCGTCCTCGACCGGGTGGCCGGGCTGGTCAGCAACGACCGGCGGCGCAGCCGGTGGCTGACCGTCCGGGCCATGGTCAGCTACTGGGGACTGAGCCGCGAGTCCACGGTGGAGGAGATGGCGGCCAGCGCGGCGGAGCTGACCGACCCGGCCGACCACGCCCGGGTCAGCGCCTTCGAGGCGATCATGCGACTGCACCGGCTGGACACCACGACCGCACTGCGCCTGTCCCGGGCGGTGCTGGACCGGCCGGCGGCCCCGGTGGCCGCCCGCGAGCTGGCCCGGTGCACCATCGCCCACCTCCAGGCCGCCCGGGGCGAGCTGACCGCGAGCGGTCGGGCCATCGCCGCCGTGGAGGCGGGCGCCGCCCGGTGGCGGGGGGACATGCCCTACCTCCAGCTCGCCCTGGAACTGGCCCGGGGTACCCGGCTGGCGCTCGCCGGGGACCTCGCCGGGATCGACGGCATCGTGGCCGCCGAGTTCGCCGACCTGGCCGACGCCGGTGACTTCCGGCTCGGCTCCGGCTACCTGTCGATCCTGCGGGCGTACGCGGCCCGGATGCGGGGACGGACCGCCGAGGCGCTCCGGGCCAGTCTCGGTGCCTGTGCCGTACTGGCCACCAGCCGGGTGTACGCCGGGCTGGCCCACACCGAACGGGCACAGGCCGCGGCGCTGCGCGGGGACACCGCCCAGGCGGTGGAGGCGATGGCCGAGTCCGACCGGGCGCAGGCCCCCGGGATGGCGGTGCTGTACCCGTGGCGGGACCAGGCCCGGGCCGCGACCCTGGCGGCCGGTGGTGACCTGGCCGGGGCGGCGCGGGTCCTCACCGCGCTGGTGCACCGGCTCCAGGCGGACGGGTTCGCCGGACATGAGGTGCTGGCCCTGCACGACCTGGTCCGGTACGGCCGGCCGAACGCCCCGGTGGGTCCGCCCGGGGACAGCCGGTGGACCGTGGCCCGGCGGCTGACCGAGCTGGCCGGGTCGGTCGACGGGATGCTGCCGCCCCTGCTGGCCCGGCATGCCCGGGCCGTCGCGCAGGGCGCCGGTGGGGAACTGCTCGACATCGCCGACCGGTTCGCCGGGCTCGGACTGCACGTCTGGGCGGCCGAGGCGGCGGCGACCGCCGTGGCGGCGCTGCGCCGGGCCGGTGGCCCGCCGCTGGCGGCGGCCCAGCAGCGCCTCGGCGACCTGCTCGGCGCCACCGACGGGCTGCGTACCCCGGCGCTCGCCACCGGGCAGCCCGCGCTGACCGCCCGGGAGCAGCAGATCGCCCGGCTCGCGGCGGACGGCACCGCCAGCCGCACCATCGCGGAGCAGCTCTTCCTCTCGCCCCGGACGGTGGAGAACCACCTGCAACGGGTGTACAGCAAACTCGGGGTTACCGGTCGTAACGAACTGCGGACCGCCCTGCGGGCGATGCCGGACCGCGACGCCGCCACCGCGGAGTGAACCCTAGGCTGTGCTGGTGAGCATCCTTCGCCCCGCGCTGCTGACCGACCACTACGAGCTGACCATGGTGAGCGCCGCCCTGCGGGACGGCACGGCCGACCGGCGTTGCGTGTTCGAGGTGTTCGCGCGCCGGCTGCCGACCGGCCGCCGGTACGGCGTGGTGGCCGGCACCGGCCGGTTGACGGAGCTGATCCGGGAGTTCCGTTTCGACGCCGACGAGATCGCCTTCCTGCGCCGGACCGGGGTGGTGGACGCCGAGGCCGCCGAGTGGCTCACCAACTACCGCTTCACCGGCGACATCGACGGGTACGCCGAAGGGGAGCTGTTCTTCCCCGGTTCGCCGGTCCTCACCGTCTCCGGCACCTTCGCCGAGTGCGTGGTGCTGGAGACGCTGGTGCTGTCGGTGCTCAACCACGACTGTGCGGTGGCGGCGGCAGCGGCCCGGATGGTGACCGCGGCACGCGGGCGCACCCTGATCGAGATGGGCTCCCGGCGGGCCCACGAGGAGGCCGCGGTGGCCGCCGCCCGCGCGGCCTACCTGGCCGGTTTCGGGTTCACCTCCAACCTGGCGGCCGGCCAGCGGTACGGCATCCCCACCGCCGGTACCGCCGCGCACGCGTTCACCCTGCTGCACGACGACGAGCGGGCGGCGTTCGCCTCGCAGGTCGCCACGCTGGGCCGGGACACCACGCTGCTGGTCGACACGTACGACATCAGCCAGGGCATCCGCACCGCCATCGAGGTGGCCGGGCCGGAGCTGCGGGCGGTCCGGATCGACTCGGGTGACCTGGCGGTGATCGCCCAGCAGTCCCGCGAACTGCTCGACTCCCTCGGGGCCACCGAGACGAAGATCATCGTCTCGGGTGACCTCGACGAGTACGCCATCGCGGCGCTCGCCGCCGAGCCGGTCGACATGTACGGCGCCGGGACCGCCGTGGTCACCGGCTCCGGTGCCCCCACCGCCAGCCTGGTCTACAAGCTCGTCGAGGTCGACGGGCGACCGGTGGTCAAGCGGTCGGAGAACAAGGGCACCATCGGCGGACGCAAGGTCGCGGTCCGCCGGCACAAGCCGACCGGTACGGCGACCGAGGAGGTCATCGTGCCGCAGGGCGTACCGGACCGGCAGCCCAACGACCGGCTGCTCCAGCAGTCGTACGTGGTCTCCGGCGAGCCGGTGGACCTGCCCACCCTCGCCGAGTCGCGGGACCACCTGCGGCAGTGCCTGATCTCCATCCCGTGGGAGGGGTTGAAGCTCTCCGCCGGGGATCCCGCCCTCCCTGTCACCGTCGTACCGGCGGGCTGACCCGCCCTCCGGACCGAGAGGAGTACCCCGATGGGCAGCGCCCTGATCATCGTGGACGTGCAGAACGACTTCTGCGAGGGTGGCTCCCTCGCCGTGGCGGGCGGGGCCGGGGTGGCCGCCGGGATCTCCCGGCTGCTGGCCACCCACCCGGACCGGTGGGACCACGTGGTGGCGACCAAGGACTACCACATCGACCCGGGCCCGCACTTCGGCAACCCGCCGGACTTCGTCGACTCCTGGCCGGTGCACTGCGTGGTCGGCACGTCCGGCTCGGAGTTCCACCCGGAACTGGACACCACCCGGATCGAGGCGGTCTTCCACAAGGGCGAGCGCGCGGCGGCGTACTCCGGCTTCGAGGGCCACACCGACGGTGGGGAGTGCCTCGCGGACTGGCTGCGCCGGCACGACGTGGACCGGGTGGAGCTGGTCGGCATCGCCACCGACCACTGCGTACGGGCCACCGCGCTGGACGCCGCCCGGGAGGGTTTCGACACCACGGTCCTGCTGGAGTTGACCGCCGCGGTGGCCGCCCCCACCACCGACGTGGCGCTGCGGGCGATGGAGGGTGCCGGGGTCACCCTGGCCGGCGCCCCGGTGATCAGCCCCACCTGATCAGCAGAATCACTGGCCCGATGGTCGTACCTCCGGGGCAGGATGGCACCGGAGGTACGGACCAACGTGAACCTGAAGCCTTACCGGCAGGCGCTCGCCCTGCCCGGACTACGCCCGCTGCTGCTGGTGTCGGTGCTCGCCCGCATCCCGTTCACCGCCACCAGCCTGGCGTTGACCTTCTACGTCCTGCTCGAACTGGAGCGGGGGTACGGGGCGGCCGGTCTGGTCGGCGCGGCCATGACGGTGGGTGCCGCGCTCGGCGCCCCGCTGCTGGGCCGGCTGGTCGACCGGTACGGGCTGCGTCCGGTGCTGGCCCTGACCACCGTCGCCGAGGCGGTCTTCTGGTCCACGGCCGCGGTCCTGCCCTATCCGGTGCTGGTCGGCGCCGCCTTCCTCGGTGGTCTGCTGAACCTGCCGCTGTTCTCGGTGATCCGGCAGTCCATCGCCGCGATGGCCCCGCCCGACCAGCGCCGGCCGGCGTACGCGCTGGACTCCATGTCGGTCGAGTTGTCGTTCATGATCGGGCCGGCTCTGGCGGTCGCCCTGGCCACCAGTTTCTCGCCGCACCTCACCCTGTACGCCGTGGGCGCCGGCATCGTGGGTTCCGGGATCACGCTCTTCCTGCTGAACCCGCCCACCCGGGGCAGTGACGAGCCGACGGGTCCGGTCGGGCCGCCGAGCCGGCGGGCCTGGTTGACCCCCCGGCTCTTCGGTGTCCTCGCCGTCAGTACCGCCTGCACCCTGGTCCTCGGCGGCACCGACGTGTCGGTCGTGGCGGCCCTGCGCGACGGCGGCGAGGTCCGCTGGACCGGGCTGGTCCTCACCGTCTGGGCCGTCGCCTCCCTGGTGGGCGGTTTCGCCTACGGCGCGCTCACCCGGCCGGTCCCCCCGTGGGTACTGCTGGCCGGGCTGAGCCTGACCACCATCCCGATCGGTCTGGGCGGCGGGACGTGGTGGCTGCTCTGTCTCGCGCTGGTACCCGCCGGTCTGCTCTGCGCGCCGACCATCGCTGCGACGGCCGACACGGTGAGCCGGCTGGCGCCGGTCGGGGCCCGGGGTGAGGCGATGGGGCTGCACGGCTCGGCGATCACCGTGGGGGTCGCGCTCGGGGCGCCCCTGGCCGGCGCGGTCATCGACCACACCGTGGCCGGTTGGGGTTTCGCGGTGACCGGTCTGATCGGCCTGCTGGTCGCGCTCGCCGTACTCCCCACCGAGCTGCGCCGCCGTCGTATCGCGGCCGACCACGCCGCAGCGGAGCGGGCCGCTCCGGAGCAGACCGCCGGGGACGACCGGAAACAGTCCCCCACCGTCGGCGGTCCGAACGGCGAACTGGTCGGCACCGAGCACTGACGCCAGGTCGGTGTCCCGGGGCCGTGCGGCGGGCCGCCGCCGGTCCCGCGACCGCAGCGGACCTCTGACCGGCCGCCCTGCGCCCCACGGGATTCTCTGGAAATCGGGGTGTCCGCGCCGCCCGATGGCCCGACTTCCTGGAAACGGAGTTGATCGAGAGGGCCTCGGCGCCCCGGCGTCGGCAGGCCGGCCGGTCGAGGGATCGAGCGGGCGTCGGCGCCCGGCGTCGGCAGGTCGAGCGGGCCGAGAAATCGAGCGGGCCGACCGGTTCCGGGTGGAGAAACGACAGCCGGGCAGGACACACGAAGGG
>NZ_WVUH01000205.1 GCF_017614955.1 Micromonospora echinofusca | reverse complement strand
GCCAGCCGGCAGCCCGCCACGACGTCCACATCGTCACCGCCGCCACCAGCACAAAGCGTAAAGGCGGCACGAAAACAACGAAGACTTCGAATAACCCGAGGCCACGCCGCACAGGTTAAAGATCAAGTTAACCGGCTCACCCCAGCCCGGGTCCGCAGAGACTTCCGGCACCTACGCACGAAGACCGCCTGCCCCGCAGCAGCACCGAAACCAACCCGACCAGGACCCGGACGCCCTGCCGGACAACCCAACCAACGACCCACCACACGCCACGACGTCCACATCGTTACGGCCGCAACCAGCATGAACAAATCGAAGAAGAACGCAACAACAGCCAAGCCTCGACCCCGACGACGAGGTTAAAGATCAAGTTAGGCGCTGATCAGTCCCCATGGATCAAGCCGTTCTGCTCGTGCTGAGGCTATCCTGCCTGCCATCACTGCTCAGATCGTGTCGAACCGGGATAATCAACAGACAATCGGCGGGTGATTGCTACGTAGCCTCCCCGTGCCGGCCGCTGCCCGCACGCGACCTGGGCGATCGAAGGCGCCACCGGCCGGCGCAGCGCTGACCGCCAGACTGACCGCCGACGTCGTCGACGTTCTGGTGACCGGGATGACGAGAGCCGTGTAACGAGAGATCGTTACACGCGGTTCTGTGGGAGCCGGAGGGTGAAACCCCCCGGCCACGCGACCCTGAAATAGCTGTTGTGTGTGACTATCGGACCTGTGACCCCAGCGGGCAGTGCGCTAACGCAGGTCAGCACACCACGAGCATAATCGCTATGCAGTAATAACGTGCAAATAGATCGACATTACCAAATTCCTACACCATCCCGTTCACCGGGCTACTGATTCCTGCTCCGTTCGATAGCGATAACACTGACCTCGCGAACGGGTAGACCCCTGGTAGACGGCACCGAGGTTTCGGGGAAAAAGTAATTCAGAGCCTCTGGGTTGAGCATCGCATCACGGTTGGCGACCTCGTCGGGCGGGGCGCCAAGCAGGATCCGGCGGACCGGAACCTCCAGTTTCTTACCGGACAGGGTGCGGGGAATATCGGGTATCGCCCGGACCTCGTCTGGGACGTGACGGGGCGACAGATATATCCGTATCGCGGCGTTGAGCCGGCACACCAGGTCGTTGTCGAGGTCACGGTTATCGGCAAGGACGACGAACAGCAGCAGTCTGCCGTCCCGTCCGAGGAGCCCGGTCTCCACCACGAGCGAGTCCGTGATTTCATCGAACGCCTCCACGATTCGGTAGAAGTCCGAGGTGCCCATGCGGACACCGCCACGGTTGAGGGTGGCATCGGACCGGCCGTAGATGACGCAACCGCCGTCGGGCAGCACCTTCAACCAGTCACCGTGGCGCCAGGTATCCGGGTACATGTCGAAGTAGCTCTCCCGGTAGCGCTGGCCGTCCGGGTCGTTCCAGAACGACACCGGCATCGACGGCATCGGCGCGGTGACCACCAGTTCCCCGACGATGTCGGTGACTGGCTGACCGGCCTCGTCGTATGACTCGACGGCCGCGCCAAGACACCGGCAGGCGATGACACCGGCGCGTACCGGATGCAGCGGTGTCGCCCCGACGAACGCGGTGCACACGTCGGTGCCGCCTGAGATCGAGCCGAGCAGGACATTCCGACCGACCTTGTCGTACACCCAGCGGTAGCCCTCGGGGGGCAGCGGCGAACCGGTTGATCCGACCGCCCGGAGCCGACTCAGGTCGTGTTTCGCTGCCGGGGTGAGGCCGGCCTTTCCGCACGCGGCGATGAATTGGGCGGACGTGCCGAAGAAGGTGACTCCGACGTCGGCCGCGAGCCGCCACAGCGCATCGAGGTCGGGGTGTCCTGGCGAGCCGTCATACAGCACGACGGTCGCGCCAGCCAGCAGGCCGCCGGCCAGGTAGTTCCACATCATCCAGCCGGTGGTGGTGAACCACAGGAACACGTCATCGGGGCCGAGATCCGCGTGGAACGCCAGCGCCTTGAGGTGTTCCAGGACGATGCCCCCGTGGCCGTGCACGATCGGCTTCGGCAGCCCGGTGGTGCCGGACGAGTAGAGCACCCACAATGGGTGGTCGAACGGCACCTCCACGAAGTCGAGTGCGGCCTCTGGATCACCGAACTCTTCCCAGCGCAGATCGCCGGCCATTTGGGTGCGTGCCGGGCGCGGCACGAGGACGATCGCCCGCAGCGTCGGCAACGCCGCCCGCAACGCGCCGAGTTCCTGGGTTCGGTCGTACTCCCGGCCGCCGTAGTGGTAGCCGTCGACCGCGATGAGTACGGTCGGCTCGATCTGGCTGAACCGATCGACAACGCTGGTCACGCCGAAGTCGGGTGGGCAGGCCGACCAGATCGCGCCGAGACTCGCCGTGGCAAGGAAGGCGACCAGCGCCTCGGGGATGTTGGGCAGGTAGCCCACGACCCGGTCGCCGGGTTTGACACCGAGCGCGCGTAGGCCCGAACGCACGCGGGCGACCTCGGCGGCGAGTTGCGCGTACGTGATCCGTCGGGTATCGCCGGCCTCGGACCGAAACACGACGGCGCACGTGTCCGCCCGGTCCGGATCGGCGGCGTGCCGTAGGGCGTTGCGGGCGTAGTTGAGGCTCGCGCCGGGGAACCAGCGGACACCGGGCATCGGGCCGCCATCGGTTACTGGCCCGGCGCCGCGCTCGCCGAGGATGCCGAAGTACTCCCACAGCGAGTCCCAGAACTCCCCGGAACTCTGCACCGACCAGTGCCACAGTTCCGGATAGCCGGCGAAGCGTCGGCCGCGCCGCTCCAGCCAGCGCAGATATCCGGTGAGCCGTGCCCGCTCGCGGATCCTGTCCGACGGCTGCCACAGCAGGCCGCCCTCCATCTCGTGCCCCATCAGACCTCCTCGTCCCATCAGTCCCCCGGGTCCGGGGCCGCCGGTTCAGATCCCACGATCCGATCGCTGGAAGCCGGTGGCGCGACCCGGAACGCGTCGAGGAGCGCCGCCAGCATCACGTAGTAGCCGGCGAGCAGCACGATCTCGACCACCGCTCGCTCCCCCAGCGCGCGAACCGCCTGGGTATACAGGTGATCGTCAAGTCCACCGCCGGTGACCACGGCAGAGCCCAGGGCGAGCAGCAGCCGGTCTCTGTCCACGAGGGGTTCCGGCAACCGGCTACCGATCAGCGCCTCCAGCTCGGCGGGCGTGACGCCCGAGGCGACCGCGAGCCGGCTGTGTGCCTCGATCTCGTACCGCGAGTGGCACAGCACCGCGCACCGCAGTGTAACCAGCTCGCGCTCACGGTTGGTGAGGGACAGGCCGGCGCGAATCTGGGCACCGACGCGCTGCACGGCCATGCCCAGTTCTGGGCTGTACAGCAGGGGGTTGAACGGCCCCTCCAGGCCGCCGTCGGCGTCGGTGACGGGGAGCACGGCCGCGGTCTGGGCCCGAGGGCCGGCCACTATCGCGTCGTACAGCCGGCGCTGCGCGGCGTCCAGTGTCCCAGGCCGGAGGCGGCGCAGCCGCTCGGTGGTCACCGCACGGCTCCGCGCGTGGGCCCCTGCTCAGGCCTGTCCCGACCCCACGCGCGGCGCGCGATTATCGCTGCGGCGCCCGTGGTGGCGGCGATAAGCCCCGCGGGAGCGAACCAGGGCTGGTTCATCGGTAGGTCGAGGGCATAGTCGAACGAAGCCCGGCCCGGCCCGGCCAGCAGCATCGCCGCGGCGGCCAGCGCGTACAGGCCGGGCAGTTCGAAGCCCCGGTCGGTGTTCCACAGCCCGTTCGCCCAGTGCGCCGAGATGGCGACCAACATCGTACCGAGCAGTATCGTCGCGCCGAGCGAGGTGACCAACCCCAGCGCCATCAGTAGGCCGCCGACGATCTCAGACAGACCGGCGGCGGCAGCGAGTAGTCGGCCGGGCAGGTATCCGACGCCCTCGAAGAACCGGCCCGCGCCGGCCAGGCCGGGGCCGTGGAACCAGCCGAACAGCTTCTGTGCACCGTGGCCCGCCGCGAGGATCCCCACTCCCACACGCAGCACCAACAACGCAGTGTCGAGTTCGGTCACCGCCTCTTCCCTCCTTGCAGCTCGGGTTTTGTAACGGCGGCATCGACTGGGGCCTCCATCGGGGAGACCGGGGGGGCGCCGGTCCGCGTCGGCAGGGCGCGGTGGAGTGAACGTCCGGCGAGCCGGCTGGCGAGTCCGACCAGTCCGCCGGGCCACAGTACGAGAACCAGCACAACCAGCGCCCCGTACACGTAGGCGGACAACTCCGCCGCGCCGAGACCGTCCCCGCTGCCGGGTGGGGCTAGGAACGGTAGCTCACTGCCGTAGTGCTGGAGCAGCAGCGGCAACGACGTCACGAACACTGCTCCGACCACCGCGCCGACCGGAGTGCGCATCCCGCCGATGACGATCGCCGCGAGGTAGCTGACCGACAGCTGGAGGCCGAAGCTTTCTGGCACCACGCGCTGGATACAGACGGCGAACAGCACGCCAGCGAGCCCGGCGTACATCGAGGACACGATGAAGACCACGGCCTTCTGCCGGTTGACGTTGATGCCCATGGACGCCGCCGCTACCTCGCTCTCCCGCATCAGCCGCAGCGCCAGCCCGGGCCGCCAGCCGACGATGCGCCGGGTCACCAGGAACGCGACCGTCGCCAGGGTGGCGGTGAGCAGCCACAGCAGTTCCAGCCGACCGAACAACACCCCGCCCAGGAGGACTTCGGAGCGGTCGGAGAACTCCAGCCCAAACAGGCGCAGCGGCGGGACGGATCGACCGTTGTATCCGCCGGTGATTTCGCTGAGCGTGGTGAGCAGGTACTGCCCGAGGAAGACCAGACCGACCGACGCAACGCCGAGGTACAGGCCGCGCAGCCGGGCCGATACCGGGCTGAACAGTCCGCCGCACGCCCCGGCTGCGAGGACCGCGAGCCCGGCGGCCAGCAGGCTGGGTATGCCGAGACCCGGCGTCCGGGCGTCTCCGGGGGTGGCCAGGTAGGTATACGTGTAGGCGCCGACGGCGACGAAGAACGCGTGCGCTAGCGACAGTTGGCCGGCGACACCGACCAGCAGCGACAGGCCGAGCGCCGCGATCACGGCGACCGCCACGAACAGCCCGGTCTGGAGCCAGAACGCGCCGAGGTAATACGGGACGGCACCGACCGCGACGAGCCACGCGCCGGCGACGAGCATTGTGCGCCTAGACACGAGTCAGCTCCCTACTCCCGAACATCCCGGTCGGACGCACCAGCAGCACGACGAACAGGACGAGATACGGCATGACATCGGCAAAGCCGGTGCCGAGGAACGACAACTGCTGGGCGTATCCGGCGATCAGCGCCTCCGCGAGTCCGATCGTCAGACCGCCGACCAGCGCGCCGCCGAGCGAGTCGAGCCCGCCGAGGACCGCCGCGGGCAATGCCTTCAACGCGGTGAGCGAGAGCGCGGTTTCCAGGCCTGGGGTCGGGAACACGGACAGGAACACACCGGCCACGGTCGCCAGCCCGCCGCCGATCATCCAGGCCGACGCCGAAATCAAGCCTGGTCGGATGCCCATCAATGCGGCGGCCTCCCGGTCCTGAGTGGTGGCCCGCATGGCCACGCCCCAGTTACTGAAACGCAGCGCCGCGAAGAACACGGCGAGCAGCATGCTCGCCGTGACGAACGCGGCGATCCGGGTTTGCGGCAGGGCCACCGCGCCGATCGAGACGACGACATCCCGCCATGGATCGTGAATCGGCAGCACCCGGGTGCCCAGTAGGTTGACCAGCCTGGCCAGCAGCACGATATCCAGCCCCAGCGTGATCATGGCCAGGACGACGTGGTCGCCACCCCTGACGAAGCGGAACACGAGCCGGTCGGCGACCAGCGCCGCGAACGCGGCCACGGTTATGCCGACGACGAGGCCGATCACGAAGCCAGCCTTTGCGGCGACCTCGGCGACTGTGTATGCGCCGAGCAGCAGCAGCGAGCCGTGCGCGAAGTTCAGCACGCCGGTCGCCTTGAAGATTACGGCGAAGCCGAGTGCGATCAACGCGTAGACGACACCGAGCGACAGCCCGCTGGTGATGACCTCAATTAGTTGAGGCATCGTGCTTCTCCCTCGTTTGGTTGGGTTGTGGCGCGGTCGTGTCGGCCACCGGGGTCCCCAGGTACGCCTCGATCACTGCAGGATCGGCCTGTACCTCGGTGACGGTGCCGTCGGCGATGCGCCGCCCGAAACTCAGTACGGTGATTCGGTCCGCGAGCTGCATGACCAGGCCCATGTGATGCTCGACGAGCAGAACGCTCAAGCCCAACTCGTCGCGGACCCGGCTGACGAGTCCCGCCATCTGCTCCGTCTCGCCATCGTTCATGCCGGCCACCGGCTCGTCGAGCAGCAGAATCCGGGGATCGGTACACAACGCCCGGGCCACCTCGACCTGCTTCTGGGTGCCGTATGGCAGCGTCCGGACGAGATCGTCGAGCGCCCCGGTGATGCCGATGAAATCAGCCACCTCGGTGACTCGGGCTAAATCGCGCCGGCGCTCTCGACGCGCCGCCGGCAGGCCCAGCGCGGTAGCGGGTATGCCCGCACGGCCCAGATGGTGACGCGCGACGAGCAGGTTGTCCCGAACGGTCATGTCGCGCGCTAGCACGATGTTCTGGAAGGTCCTGGCCATGCCGTGCCGGCAGCGGCGGTGTGGCCGGTCCCGGGTGATGTCCATACCGTCCAGCAGTACCTGGCCTGCGGCCGCCGTGTACACGCCGGTGATAACGTTGAAGCAGGTCGACTTGCCTGCGCCATTGGGCCCGATCAACGCGTGCACGCTGCCGGGCGTAATGCTGAACGACACGTTGTCGAGGGCGTGCACCCCGCCGAAGGTCATCGTGATGGCTCGGACCTCGAGACCGGCGGCGGTCACGACGCAGCCTTCGGCGTGGTCGGGTCGACGGGTCGCCCGAGGAGCAGCTCCTCCAGCATCCCGCCTGCGGCCACCTCCGCTGCGAGTCCGGTCAGCACGGTTTGCCCCACATCAAGCACGACGACCTTCTGCGCCAGCGACAGGGCCATCTGGGCGTTCTGCTCGACGAGGGCAATGGCGGTGCCCGACGCGTTGATGTCGCGGATCGCCTGGGCGACCCGCTGCACCATCAGCGGTGCCAAGCCCAGCGAGGGCTCGTCGAGCAGCAGCAGCTTCGGGCAGGCCATCAGCGCCCGACCGATGGCGAGCATTTGCTGTTCCCCGCCGGACAGCAGCCCGGCCGGTTGCCGGCGCCGGTCCGCCAGCACCGGGAACAGATCCAGCACGCGGGTACGGGCTTGGGCTCGCTGTCGGGGACCTGGGGCGGCGAGGCCACCAGCCCGCAGATTGTCCTCCACGGTCATCCCCGGAAACACGCGGCGCCCCTCGGGTACGTGGCTGATACCGGCCCGGACAAGCGTCGCGGCGGACATTCCCACCGACGAGCGGCCGTCGAAGCTGACGGTGCCAACGACGACCCGGCCCCCGTGGAGTGGCAGGGTGCCGGACAGCGCCCGCAGCAGGGTGGTCTTGCCGGCGCCGTTGTTGCCCAGCAGCGCCACCACCCCGGCGGCGGGCACGTCCACCGAGGCGCCGCGCAGTGCCTGCACGGCGCCCCCGTAGGTTACGGCGAGCGAGTCGACGTGAAGCAGCATGTGTCTCTCGTCCCGATCAGTACTTGGGCTGGTAGTCGCGGGCGGCCTGGCTGGTGAATGGACCCTCCAGGACTGAGGTGCCGCCCTTTGCCGCGCCGTCCGGCTTGACGATGTAGGTTTCCCGCGATGGCGGCTCGGCCTGCTTGCCGAAGTCAAGCGTGACGTGCACACCCCCGAATTCGAGCTTGCCGAGCGAGCGGTAGGCGTTGGCGATGCCGGCCCGACTGAGATCGTCGTTCTCGCACGCTTTGGTCAGCGTCCGGTCGTAGATGACACCCATCACGTAGCCGAGGTTCACGAACGTGGTTGGCTGCTCCTGTGGGTGGGTCTTCTCGTACTCGGCGCGGACCTTCTCCGCGTCCGGAGACGGTGTCGCGTACGGGGCGCTGTTCGTCGACAGCACGACGTTTGACTCAAGCGCCTGGCGGGCGGGGGTTTGGAGCGCGCCCGGCGAGAGGATGTTCGTGACGAGCACGGTGAGGTCATACGTCGTGGACTTCGCCAGCGACGCCAGCGATACCACCTGCGCGCTCGCGGTGCCGAGGACGACGTGGTGCACGGCCGCCGACCGTAGGCCGGCGAGCACCGAGGTCATGTCGGTGGTCTGCGGCGTGATTTGCTGCTCCACGAGCTGGAGTCCGTACGCCTCGGCGGCCTTCTGGGCGCCGGCGAGGACCGCCTCCCCGTACTCGCCCGGGAAGTACACGACGCCGAGCTTCGCACCCTTGGCCAGGCCACGGGCCCGGGTCAGGTAGTCGACGCCGTTGATCGTCTCCACGTCGTACGGGGTCCCGGGCACCACGACGTACGGATTGGTCAGCAGGTTGCCGGCGTAGGAGCTGGCCATGGTAAGCATCGAGTCCTGCTCGACCTGGTCCAGGATCGCCGCCGTGGTCGGGCTGCCGATGCTCTGCTGGATGCCGGCGATGTCCTCTCGCATCGCGGTATACAGCGACACGGCGTCTTGCGGGCTGAACTTGTGGTCCCGCACCTCCAGTACGACCTTGCGGCCGCACACACCCCCGGCGGCGTTGCGCTGGTTCCAGTAGATCTGGCTACCGGCCAGCTCTTGCTTCGCCACCGGCGCGAACGGGCCGGACAGGTCGGTGAGGATGCCAAGTCTGATCGTGTCGGCGCTGACTCCCGGTCCATGCAGTTGACCCGCAACGGTGCCGCCGTCGGCCCCGGTGGACTTCGCCGAGCAGCCTGCGAGGAGCAGCGCGATAACGGCGGCGGAGCCGGCAAGCCGGCGGACCCGGGCCCGTGTTGCCGCGGTCACGACAGCGTCCCTGCGGCCTTGTCGGAGACCCACGACCGCAGTTCGGCGAGGCCTTCCTTGTGGTCGTCCGGGCCGAGTGTCCGGGTCAGGTACGTCAGCTCGATCCGCAGCCCGTTGGGGTCCTTGACGTAGATCGAGTAGAACAGGCCATCGTGGTCGATCTCGCCGTCGACGGGCACTCCGTGTGCCTCGAAGTGCTCCTTCCACTCGGCAAGTTCCGCGCGTGACGACACCGAAAGCGCGTAGTGGCGGGTCCAGTCGGGCAGGCCGTCGTCGCGCCGCTCGTGCGACACCGCCAGTTCGAAGAACGCGACGCAGGAGCCATCGGCGAGTTCGTAGAAGGTGTGGATGAACGGCGGAACCGCCTCGCCGGTGCTGACGGTTCGGGCCGGGAAGCGCAGGCCTGCGGCGTACCGGCAGCCCATCACTTCGGTCCAGAACCGGTGCGTGGCTTCCATGTCAAATGTCTGCGTGGCGATGTGGTTCACCGCACGCGGTGTCAGTGTTGCCATGATTACCTCCTATCGGGTCAGGAACGGTCGAGTTTGAGATCGCGCCACCGCTGGCCGAGCGGGTCGGCCGGGGCTGGGGCGGCAACGCAGGCGTTGCGCAGCGTGCCGAGCCCGGTGATCTCGCTACGTACCTCGTCGCCGGGGCGCAGGAACCGGGGCGGGTCGCGGAAGATGCCGACGCCGGCGGGGGTGCCGGTGAAGATCAGGTCGCCTGGACGCAGTGGGGTGATGGCCGACAGCAGCGCGATCAGCTCTGCTACGCCGTACACCATGTCCGCGGTCGTGCCATCCTGGACCGGTTCGTCGTTGATCCAGCAGCGCAGCGCCAGCGCCTGCGGATCCGGTATTTCGTCTCGGCTGACCAGCCACGGGCCGGTCGGCGCGTAGGTACGGAACGACTTGCCGAGGCTGAGCTGGCCGGCGCGCTGCACCGCCCGGTCGCTGAGGTCCTGACCGACCATGTACCCGGCGACGTGGTCCAGCGCTCGCGCCACCGGCACGTCAACCGCGTGTCGGCCGACGACGGCCACCAGCTCCACCTCGTAGTCGACGGTGTGTCCGCGCAGCTCGATCGGGTCGCATGGGCCGCTGACGCAACTCGGGAACTTGGTGAAACCCTGCGGCAATGCCCGGGTGCCGTGGTCGCGGCCGGTCTCGGCGACGTGGCTGGTGTAGTTGAGCCCGACCCCGAAGACCTGCCCGGGGTCCGGAACCGGCGGGCCGAGCAGCGCCGGGTCGTATGGCGTCCACTCCGGCCGCAGCCCCGCCGCCCAGTCGAGGAACTCGTCCCAGCCGGCGAGGATGGACCGGGCGTCGGCGAACCGTCCCGCGGACGCGGTGGCCAGGTCGTACGCCCCGGCGTCGCCGAGAAAGACCGGAACGCCGGCCAGATTTCCGATACGCATAAGGATGTGCTCCTCTCAGGCCAGCTCGGGCTGCGGGCGGACGTGATCGAGGACGCTGGTGGCAGCCCGACGGCGCAGTTCGGCCAGCGACTGCTCGGTGTAGAAGGCGACGTGTGGGGTCAAAAGCACATCCGGTCGGGCCAGCAGCGGGTCGCCCAGGGACAGCGGCTCTCGCGGGAACACGTCGAGCCCCAGTCCGGTGAGCTGGCCCTCGTCGAGGGCGCGTACTGCAGCCGGTAGGTCGACGACCGCACCCCGGCTGGTGTTGACCAGCACCGCGCCGGGCGCCAGGCGGTGCAGTAGCGGCCCATCGACAAGGTTCCGGGTGCGGTCGGTAAGGGGGACGTGGACGGTCAGCAGATGGCAGCCGTCCGGCTCGTTGGCGATTTCGAACCCGAGGGCACCGAGCCGGTCTGCAACCGCCGACCCGATCCGGCCCCGACCGAGGACCATGGCGCGGGCGCCGGCGAGCCTGCGCATCGGCAGGTCGGACGCCACACCCCAGCGGCCGGCCCGCGTCGCCGCATCGTACTGGGGCAGCCGCCGCCACAGCGCGAGGGCCAGCGCGACGGTGTGTGTGGCAACCTCATCGACGCAGTAGTCGGGCACCCGGGTCACGGCGATCCCCCGCCGGCGGGCCGCCTCGACGTCGATGTTGTCGATACCCGCGCCGAGCCGGGCGATCACGGCCAGGTCCGGCGCCGCGGCGATGACCGGCTCGGTCACAGGCGCGAAGCAGGTGAGGATGGCGCGGGCTTCGGCCGCCGCAGCCACCAGAGTGGCCTCGTCGCCGGCGGTGGCGAGCCGTACCTCGAAACCCGCAGGCTCAAGCACCGATGCCTCAACCTCGACATCGGTCCACGCGACATCGGTGATCAGGACGACTGGGCGGCTCATCAGGCGTCCCACCCGGCGTACGGAATCCGGTCGATCTCCTCCAGGCGCAGCAGCCGGTTGTACTTCGCAAGCCGCTCCGACCGGGTGACCGAGCCGACCTTGATCTGGCCGGCAGCCCAGCCCACGGCGAGGTCCGCGATCGCGTCGTCCTCGGTGTCACCAGATCGGGCAGAAACGATCGTGCGCATGCCCAGACTACGAGCGAGAGCGAGCGTCTCGGCCGCGCCGCTGAGTGTGCCCACCTGATTGGGCTTGACGAGCACCGCGTTGCCGGCACCGGTGTCCGCGCCCCGGCGGACCCGCTCGGCGCTGGTAGCGAACAGGTCGTCGCCGACGACCTGGCGGCCGGCAAGCCGGCGGGTGGCATCGACCCAACCGTCCCAGTCGTCGTCGGACAGCGGATCCTCGATAGAGACCACCGGGTATCGGTCGCACCACGCGACCACCTCGTCGAGCAACGCAGCCGGCTTCTCCACCTGGGTCGCGGCGACATCGATTGCGATTCGCATACTATGGCCGGTGCGCTCGATCGCGTCGGTGAGCAGTTGGAGCGGCAGTTCGTCGTCGCCGCCGCTAAGGGCGAGGCCGCCCTCGTCAGCGACAAGCACGGCGGCGAGCCGCCCCGCCCGCTGCTCGACGAGGGCGGCAGCGTTCCGACGCACGTCCCACACCTGCTCGATCGCTTCGGCGAAGCTCGTCGCCGCGAGCGGTACAGCGAGGTAGTCTTGGACGACACCGCCGCCCTCGGCGTGCCGGCCGCCAGAGAAGATGTTCACCATCGGGCAGGGCAACGTGGGCCGGTGGCCGGTCGGCCCGGCCAGGTACTGCCAGAGCGGCAGCCCAGCGTGCGCGGCCCGGGCCCGGGCCGCCGCCAGCGACACCGCGACGGTGACGTTCGATGGCCCGTCCAGCAGGCCGTCCACATCGGTCGCCGGGCGACCCACGAGTGCGGGCGCGACTCGATCGTCGAGAACGTGGAGGGCCGCGCGAGCACCGAAGCCGGCATACCGGGCACCGCCGTCGTGCAGCGCTGGACGCTCGAACCGGCCGGTGGAGGCACCGGCGGGCGCCAGCGCTACGCCCTCGACGCCACCCTCCAGGTACACCACGCAACCAACCGTTGGGTTGCCGCGCGAGTCCAGGCACTCCCACCCGCGCACACCAATGACCACCGGCGCGGTGCCCCGCGCCGGCTCGACCTGTTGCCTCACCACGGCCACGTCTGCATCCCTTTCAGAAGGTTGGATCCGATCTCGCGCAGCCGGGCCCGGCCGGCGTTGTCCAAGTACTCCAGCGGCGACTTGCCGTCGGCCCGCGCGATCAGCAGCGCCCCGACCAGCCGGTCCCGCCATGGCCGGTCAAACGGGCCGTACGACTGGTCAAAGGCGGTAGCGGCGCAGCCGTACCGGTCTGCCCAGTCGGGGCGCCGGATGGCCTTGCCTGCCAGGTGCGTCACGAGGAACGCGAGGTCGAATGCGGGGTCGCCTGCGTGCACCACTTCCCAGTCGATGACCCGCACGCCGGTCCCGGTGTCGTCGATGAGCAGGTTCTTCGGCGAGAAGTCGCCGTGTACGAGCCGGTCCCCTGGCGCGTCGAGCCGCTCGACGATCTCCTTGAGCGGCCCGGCGAACTCAGGGCGGGCCGCCGCTGCGGCCTCGAAGTACGGGGCCAGCCGTAAAGAGCGCAGCCGCTCCCTGCCCTCCAACCCAGACGGGTTGGCGGCGTGGATCCGGGCAAGGGTCCGACCAAGGGCGCGGGCCGTGTCGAGGTTGACCTCACCCCGCATCAGCAGGTCCTTCCAGATGCTGCCAGGCAGGAACTCTTGCACGAGCACTAGTAGTGCTTTGTTAGGTCGTTGTGGCGTGTCGCTTGTATGCGGGTCGTGGTGGTGTTTGGGTGCGATGCGTGGATGAGCGGGAACTCGTTCGGGTGCGGGCGCAGTTGGAGGACTTCGCGGCCGGG
>NZ_WVUH01000204.1 GCF_017614955.1 Micromonospora echinofusca | reverse complement strand
CCCCAGGTCCCCACCGACGAGCCGGTCCGGCCCGTCGGCCCCGGCACCCCACCCCGACCGGGGGCGCGTGCCGGTACCCCGGACGACCCGACCACCAGCGGCCCGTTGCCGGTGCGCGCCGCTGTCGTCGTACCCCCGGCGAAGGCCGGCGGACCGGCCGGCCCGACGGCGGCCGGCGGGCCACTACGCCGGGCGGCCAGCGACGACCCGGACTGGGAACCCGATGCCCCCCCGCGCCCGGCGACCGGTGGTGCCTTCCAGGTCGCCCGGTCCGAGCTGCGCCGGCAGATGCGGGAGCGGCGCCGGCTGCGGATGGGCGTCCTGGCCCTGGTCAGCGTGATCCTGCTCGGCGCGGTACCACTGTTCTTCGGTCTCCGGGCGCTGAGCCGGGACCCGGTCTTCGACTCCCTCGACGCGCTGGACGTGCCCGCCTGGGCCGCGACGGAGACCGAGGACGCCGTGTCGGGCAGCCGGTGGTGCCTGCTGGACTGCCGGCTGCGGGAACGGACCGTACAGTCGCAGCGGGCACCGGAGGAGACCGCCCGGGTGTACGAGCGGGCGCTGACCGAGGCGGGCTGGCGCCGGTGGAAGGTCACCCGCTGCCCCGAGCAGCCGACCAAGGGGCGGTACACCTGCTGGCGGCAGGACGAACTGACCCTGGACCTGTGGGTACGCGAGCCGACCTGTGCCGTGGCCCAGGAGAACGCGCCACTGCCGGTGGAGCCGACGCCCACCCCGCCGGCCGCCGAACCGTGTGAGGGTTCGCTGGTGTCGGTCAAGGTGCGCAACGCCATCGACGACGAGCGGATCGGCCCGCAGCCCAGCACCGACCCGTCACTCACCGGTGAGGACCCGTTCCCGATCATCACCGAGGACCCGTTGGAGGACGTGACACCCTCACCGTCGTGAGGCCGGCGGACATCACGGACGGTAGGGTCTGGGGCTGGTGTCGGGATCGGCCCGGCCCCGGCCCCGGGCCTGACCCGGACCGGTCGGTGCCGACAGGCGTGGCGGCACCCCGGTGGTGGGTAGGACGGTCGGGCGTTCCGGGACATCCGGTGGGCGGAACAATTCTGTAGGAGGACAGGCGTGGATGGTGGACAGATCGCTGCGCTGATCGCGGCCGGCGCGTTCCTGATGCTGGTACTCGTGCTGGCGGTGCCGATCCTTCGGCTGCGGCACACCGTGGACGCGGCGACCCGGGTGATCAACGATCTCAACGACCGCACCGCGCCGCTGCTCGGTAACGTCAACACCACGGTGGAGAACGTCAACACCGCACTCAACCAGGTGCACACCTCGCTGGACGGGGTCAACCTCCAGCTTGCCAAGATCGACACGATGACCGGGCACGCGCAGAACGTCACCGCCAACGTGGCCAACCTCGCCACGGTGATCTCCGCCGCCGCCGCGAACCCGCTGATCAAGGTGGCCGCGTTCGGCTTCGGGGTCCGCCGGGCCGCCGCCGCCCGCCGGCACGCGGAGACCGAGCGCGAGGTACGCGACACCATCAAGCAGCAGCGCCGCGCCGCCAAGCGGGCCAACCGCTGATCCGGCCGGCTGCGGGCAGGACAGGAGAATGAGGCCATGAGGCGCTTGCTGTGGTTGGGCGTGGGGCTCGCCGTGGGTGCGCTCGTGGTGCGGAAGATGACCCGCACCGCGCAGGCGTACACCCCGGGTGGGATCGCGCATTCGTTGACCGAATCCGCTGGCGGACTGGTCGAGTCGCTGCGAAGCTTCGTCGACGACGTCCGCGAGGGGATGGCCGAGCGGGAACAGCAGATCCACGAGGCGTTCGCCCAGGGTGTGGCGTACGACGACCAGTTCGCCGAGCTGCGGGAGGACCCGCGCATCGGTGACCGAGAGATCTTTCCGGAGGAGCACCAGCGATGAAGACGGCGGAGATCAAGCGGCGGTACCTCGCCCACTTCGAGGCGAACGGCCATGCCGTGGTGCCGTCCGCTCCGCTGCCCGCCATCAGCGACCCGAACCTGCTGTTCATCAACGCCGGCATGGTGCAGTTCGTGCCCTACTTCCTGGGCCAGCAGACCCCGCCGTACCCGCGCGCGGTCAGTGTGCAGAAGTGCATCCGTACCCCGGACATCGATGAGGTCGGCAAGACCAGCCGGCACGGCACGTTCTTCCAGATGAACGGCAACTTCTCCTTCGGCGACTACTTCAAGGCCGGGGCGATCCCGCTGGCCTGGGAGCTGTCCACCAAGCCGGTCGCCGAGGGCGGTTTCGGGCTCGACCCGGAGCGGATCTGGGCGACGGTGTACCTCGACGACGACGAGGCGTACCAGATCTGGCGTTCCGTCGGGGTGCCGGCCGAGCGGATCGTCCGTCGGGGCAAGAAGGACAACTTCTGGTCCATGGGCATTCCCGGTCCGGCCGGTCCCTGCTCCGAGCTGTACTACGACCGGGGCCCCGCGTACGGGCGCGAGGGCGGTCCGGAGGTCGACGAGGACCGCTACCTGGAGTACTGGAACCTCGTCTTCATGCAGTACGAGATCACCGACGTGGTCGACAAGGAGACCTTCCGGATCGTCGGTGACCTGCCCAAGAAGAACATCGACACGGGCATGGGCCTGGAGCGGATCGCCTCGATCCTCCAGGGCGTCGACAACCTGTACGAGATCGACGAGGTCAAGCCGATCCTGGACCGCGCCTCGGAGCTGACCGGCAAGCGGTACGGCGCGCACTCCGGCCACGCGGCCAGCGAGTCGCACCCGGACGACGTGCGGCTGCGAGTCATCGCCGACCACGTGCGGACCGCGCTGATGCTGATCGGTGACGGGGTCACCCCGTCGAACGAGGGCCGGGGCTACGTGCTGCGCCGGATCATGCGCCGGGCGATCCGGGCGGTCCGGCTGCTGGGCTACCAGGACCGGGCGCTGCCCGAGCTGCTGCCGGTGGCCCGGGACTGCATGTCCCCGTCGTACCCGGAACTGGCCAGCGACTTCGAGCGGATCTCCCAGTACGCGTACGCCGAGGAGGACGCCTTCCTGGCCACGCTGCGGGCCGGGACGACGATCCTGGACACCGCGATCGCCGAGACCAAGTCGGCGGGAAAGCCGGCCCTGTCCGGGGACAAGGCGTTCCAGCTGCACGACACCTACGGCTTCCCGATCGACCTGACCCTGGAGATCGCCGCCGAGCAGGGGCTGAAGGTCGACGCGGAGGGTTTCCGCCGGCTGATGGCCGACCAGCGGGCCCGGGCCAAGGCGGACGCGGCGGCCCGCAAGACCGGGCACACCGACCTGTCGGCGTACCGCACGGTGCTGGACGCGGGCGGCCCGGTGGAGTTCACCGGCTACTCCGAAACGTCCCGCGAGTCGCGGGTCCGGGCGGTGCTCGCCGGGGGCGGCCGGGTCGAGGCGGCGGTCGAGGGCGACACCGTCGAGCTGGTGCTCGACGCCACCCCGTTCTACGCCGAGGGCGGTGGCCAGCAGCCCGACCTGGGTCTGATCACGGTCGGCGGCGGGCAGGTCGAGGTGCTCGACGTGCAGCAGCCGGTACCGGGCCTGATCGTGCACCGGGCCCGGGTGGTCCGGGGTGAGGTGCGCAGCGGCGAGTCCGGGTACGCCGAGATCGACGTGACCCGGCGTCGGGCGATCTCCCGTTCGCACACCGCCACGCACCTGGTGCACCAGACCATGCGGAACTTCCTCGGCGAGTCGGCGACCCAGGCCGGTTCGTTGAACGCCCCGGGCCGGCTGCGGTTCGACTTCAACACCCCGACCGGGGT
Organism: Micromonospora echinofusca; assembly: GCF_017614955.1. Lineage (GTDB taxonomy): Bacteria > Actinomycetota > Actinomycetes > Mycobacteriales > Micromonosporaceae > Micromonospora > Micromonospora echinofusca_A. The sequence goes on along the minus strand of NZ_WVUH01000204.1, from coordinate 9,469 downwards.
GGCGCCGAGCGTGCTGCACGACGTCGAGCAGCAGGTCAACGAGGTGCTCCTGGCCGACCTGGAGGTGCACGCCTTCATCACCAGCCAGGAGGAGGCGCGGCGGCTCGGCGCGATGGCGCTCTTCGGCGAGAAGTACGGCGAGGAGGTCCGGGTCGTCGAGGTGGGGGACTACGCCCGGGAGCTGTGCGGTGGTACCCACGTGTCCCGGTCCGGCCAGCTCGGCCTGGTGAAGATCCTCTCCGAGTCGTCCATCGGTTCCGGGGTACGCCGGGTCGAGGCGCTGGTCGGCATCGACGCGTTCCGGTTCCTGGCCAAGGAGCACCTGCTGGTGTCCCGCCTGGCTGAGCTGTACCGGGTGCCGGGCGACCAGGTCGCCGACCGGGTGGAGCAGACCATCACCCAGCTCCGCGACGCCGAGAAGGAGCTGGAGAAGCTCCGTGCCCAGATGGTGCTGGGCGGGGCGGCGGCACTCGCCGGGCAGGCGGTCGACGTGCGCGGGGTCGCCTACGTCGGTACCGAGGCGCCGGAGGGCGCGGCGGGCAACGACGTGCGTACCCTCGCCCAGGAGATCCGTGGCAAGATCGACCCGGCCCGGCCGGCGGTCGTCGCGGTGGCCGCCCGGGCGAACGGCAAGGCGTCGCTGGTGGTGGCGCTGAACGCGGCGGCGAAGGGGCGCGGCCTGTCGGCCGCCGACCTGGTCAAGGCGGCCTTCTCCGGGCGGGGCGGCGGCAACGCCGACCTGGCCCAGGGTGGCGGCCTGCCGGCCGCCGAGGCACCGAAGCTGCTGGCCACCGTCGAGAAGGCGATCGCCGACGCGTGAGTGGTTTCTCCCGGGGGGTACGCCTCGGTGTGGATGTCGGACAGGTCCGGGTCGGAGTCGCGCGCTCCGACCCGGACGGCATCCTCGCCACTCCGCTGGTGACCCTCGCCCGTGACCTGACCGCCGACGCCGACAAGGTGCCCACCGACCTGGCCGAGCTGGCCCGGCTGGTCGAGGAGTACGCCGCCGTGGAGGTGGTCGTCGGGCTGCCGGTGAACCTCGCCGGGAAGGACGGTCCGGCCGCCCAGCAGGTACGCGCCTACGCCACCCGTTTGGCTGGTGTAATACTGCCTGTTCCGGTCACGCTGAAAGACGAGAGGATGTCCACGGTCGTGGCATCTCGTAGGCTGGCGGAGCGTGGCGTCCGGGGGAGGCGTCAGCGTGCGGTGGTCGACCAGGCTGCCGCCGTGGAGATCCTGCAGAGCTGGCTGGACGGGCAGCGGAGGCGGACCTGATGATCGACGAGCTGGACGACGCGTTCGACGAACGCGAGCGGGAGCGTGAACGGGAACGGGAGCGCGGCGACAAGGGCCGGCACCGCCGCGCCTACGTGGAGAACCGCCGCAGGCGGGCGGAGGGCAAGGCCGCCGGTGGCGGGGGAAAGACCTTCTTCGCCCTGCTGATGACCCTGGTCCTGCTCGGCACGCTCGGCGGCGGCGTCTGGTACGGCTACGACCGGATCCAGGGCTTCTTCACCGCCGCGGACTACGAGGGCGGCGGCACCGGCGAGGTGGTCGTCGAGGTGAAGGCCGGGCACACCGCCACCGACATCGCCAACACGCTCTACTCGGCCGGTGTGGTCAAGAGCGCCAAGGCGTTCATCGAGGCGGCCACCGAGAACTCCCGCAGCAAGAACATCCAGGTCGGGTCGTACAAGGTGCGCAAGCAGATGCGCGCGGTGGACGCGCTGGCCATGCTGCTGGACCCGAAGAACCGGGTGGTCAACGGGGTCGTCATCCCCGAGGGGACCACCGCCAAGCGGGTCTACCTGCTGCTGGAGAAGGAAACCAAGATCCCGGCCAAGGAGTTCGAGGCGGCGGCGAAGGACCCGCTGGCCCTGGGCGTACCGGACTTCTGGTTCACGCGCAGCGACGGCAAGAAGGTCGCCCCGTCGATCGAGGGCTTCCTCTTCCCCTCCACCTACGAGATCCCGCCGAAGGCGGACGCGGAGACCATCCTGAAGATGATGGTGGACAACTTCCTCACCGTCGTCGGGGAGATGGAGTTCACCGACCGGGTGCAGAAGGAACGCGGCGGGATCACCCCGTACGAGGCGCTGATCGTGGCGTCCCTCGCGCAGGCCGAGGCGGGCAACAAGGACGACCTGGGCAAGGTCGCCCGGGTGGCCTACAACCGGGCGTACGGCGAGTTCCCCTGCAACTGCCTGGAGATGGACGTCACGGTCAACTACTACCTGGAGCTGACCGGGCAGAAGACCAAGCGCTCCAAGGACATGACCGACGCCGAGTTGGACAATCCGAAGAACCCGTACAACCGCAAGCTGCGCGGCATGATCCCGACCCCGATCAACAACCCGGGCAAGCAGGCCCTGGAGGGGGCGATGGACCCGCCCCCCGGTAAGTGGCTCTACTTCGTGGCGATCGACGACAAGGGGCACTCGGCGTTCGCCGAGACCTACGAGCAGCACCTGAAGAACGAGGCCAAGGCCAAGGAGAACGGGATCATCTGATGACGGAGGTCCGGCGGGCGGCGGTGCTCGGCAAGCCGATCGCCCACTCGCTCTCCCCGGTGATCCACAACGCCGGCTACGCGGCGGCCGGGCTGACCGGCTGGTCGTACACCGCGATCGAGTGCGCCGAGGCGGAGCTGCCCGGCCTGGTCGCCGGCCTGGGCCCGGAGTGGGCCGGGCTGTCGCTGACCATGCCGCTCAAGGAGGTGGCGCTCGCGGTCGCCGACGAGGTCGCGCCGGTCGCGGTCGCCGCCGGTGCGGCCAACACGCTGGTACGCCGGCCCGACGGCTCCTGGTACGCCGACAACACCGACGTGCCCGGCATGGTCGATGTGCTCACCGAGGCCGGGGTGGGTACCGGCGGGACGGTGACCGTGCTCGGCGCGGGCGGTACCGCGCGGGCGGCGTGCGCGGCGGCGGCCCGGCTCGGCGCCGAGTCGGTGACCGTGGTGGCCCGCCGGGCGGCGGCGATCGACGAGCTGCGGCCGGTGGCCGCCACCCTCGGGGTGAAGCTGGCCGGCGCCGACTGGGCCGACGCGCCCGCGCACACCGGCGCCGACGTGGTCATCTCCACGGTGCCGAAGGGGGTGGCCGACCCACTCGCCGGCTCGGTCGACTGGCAGCCCGGGACGGTCTTCTTCGACGCGCTCTACGACCCGTGGCCGACCCCGCTCGCCGCCGCCGCGCAGGCCGCCGGGGTCCGGGTGGTCTCCGGGCTGGACCTGCTGCTGGCCCAGGCGCTCGGCCAGTTCACCCACTTCACCGGGGTACCGGCCCCCCGGGAGGCGATGGCCGCCGCCCTCGCCGAGGCCCGCACCGGGCGTACATCCGCCGGTCGGTGATCTTTAACCCGTAACAGGTCGGCAGTTATGGTCCGGTCCTTAACCTCCGGGCATGTCGAAGTCCGCTGACCTGCTGCGACGCCGTTTCCGGCCCCGTAGCATCGCCGCACTGACCGCGCTCGCCCTCACCGGCGGCGCGCTCGCCGCCGTCAACCTGACCACCCCCACGTCCGCCGCCGCCGAACCCGGCGACGTCGTCGTGAACGAGAACTTCTCCAGCGGTACGCTGCCCGCCGGCTGGCGCGCCATCGACGGGGAGTGGAAGGTCGAGAACGGCCGGCTGCGGGGCACCGCCACCAGTGGCACCAAGAAGATCACTTTCGGTCGGCACCTGACCGACTTCCGGTTCGAGGCCACCGTCCGGTTCGAGGCCGTCAACGAGGCCACCCGGTGGACCTCGCTCGGCCTCGACGTGCCGGCCGACGGTCGTACCCCGTGGTGGATCGCCACCATGCGCAGCGGTACCACGGCCGCCAACGGCCTGGAGTTCGCGCAGCTCACCACCGCCAACGCCTGGAACGTGACGAACACCGGTTCGGCGCCGTACCCGGCCGGCACCGGGCGGGACATCAAGGTCGCCATCGAGGTGCACGGCAACCAGGCCCGCTGGTTCTTCGACGGCCGGCAGTTGCTCCGCACCACCAGCCTGACCCGCTCCGCCGACGGTGGTCAGGCCCTGATCGTCAACGGCAGTACCGTCTCCTTCGACGACGTCCGGGTCACCGAGTTGCCGCCGAACGGCTACCTCCGGCCGGCCGGCAGCCCGGTCACCGTGATCGCCCACCGGGGGGCCTCCTCGGCCGCCCCGGAGAACACCCTGGTCTCCCAGGAGGTGGCCCGCCGGGCCGGCGCCGACTGGATCGAGAACGACGTGCAGCCCAGCCGGGACGGCGTCCCGTTCGTGCTGCACGACGGCACCGTCGACCGCACCACCGAGGGCACCGGCCCGATCCGGAACCTGACCGCCGCCCAGCTCAAGGCGCTCGACGCCGGCTCCTGGTTCGCCCCGCAGTACGCCGGCCAGCGGCTGCCCACCCTGGCCGAGCAGTTGGCCGACCTGCGTACCCGGGGTGGCAACCTGCTGCTGGAGATCAAGGGCGCGCACAGCCGGGACGAGGTGGCGACAATCGTCGAGGTGATCCGGGCCGAGCAGATGACCTCCCGGGTCTTCATCCAGAGCTTCGAGATCGACGCGCTGCGGCACAGCTACGCGCTCGCCCCCGAACTGCCGATCGGCCTGCTGCGCGGCAGCCTCGACGCCGACCCGGTCGCGCTGGCCAAGGAACTGCACCTGACCGCGTACAACCCGGCCGCCGGGGCGCTGCTCGGGAAGCCGGGGATCGTCACCGACCTGCACGCCGCCGGGGTGGCGGTGATGGCCTGGACGGTCAACTCGGCCGCCCAGTGGCAGCAGCTGGAGCGGATCGGCACCGACGGCATCATCACCGACCGTCCGGCCGAACTGGCCGGCTGGAACGCCGCGCTGATGCAGGGCGCCGCCGCCGAGCCCGCCGTGTCGATCGCCTCGCCGGTCGACGGGGCGAAGCTGGACCGCGCCCAGCAGCCGGTCCTCGCCGTGACCCGTACCGCCGTCGACACGCTGACGGTCACCCTGGACGGCGCGCCGGTCGAGCCGGGCAAGCCGCTGGACCTGACCGGCCTGGCTGCCGGGACGCACACCGTCAAGGCGGAGGGGACCGGTCCGGCCGGTACCGTCTCGGCGACCGCCACCTTCACCGTCACGGTGACCCGGGCCGGGCTCGCCCACCTGGTCCTCGGCTCGGGTGCCGAGGCGCCGACCCTCCAGGTGCTGACCGCGCACCTGGCCGGTGGCCGGTACGCCGAACTCGCCGCGCACGCCGAACGGCAGGCCGGTCGGACCCTCGACCGGACGGTGGCCGCCACCATCGCCGCCGACGCCCGCGCCCTCGCCGCCAACTGATCACTGCTGTCGGTGCCGGCCCGGGATTCCCCGGGCCGGCACCGGCCGTTCTACCGACCGGTGGCGGGACAGGTTCCGCGTTTCCAGGAGGTCGGGTGACCAGGGCACTGGATCACCCCGACCTCCTGGAAAAGAGTCGATTAAGGGATTCGGTGTCGACGGCGTCGACCAAGGGGTGCGGTGTCGACCAGCAGAGCCGTCGATCAGCGCCGTCGATCAAGGGCGGGCCGGCGGTCCCACAATTCCGGCAGGGTCGGGCCGACCGATTTTCGGGTCAGACAGGGCTGCCGCAGTCGGTCAGGACGGCTGCGGCAGCGATGAGAGCGGCGAAGGTGTTGCGGCGGCCGGTTGAATCCACTCTGGTAACAGCATCCCGAAGGTGAGACAGAGCCGAAATCTGCGCAGGCTCGTCAGCCCGGTCAGCGGTCGGTCGTGCACACCCGCCCGCCTACCAGCTGCGGACGTCGGTGTAAACCCCTCACCCTGCCGCTCTTGTACACAAGGGGTTTCTCTGGTGATCGGCGCGAACGGGGTTCGTAGGGTGAGGCTGCCCGTTCCTCCCGTGTCTCTGGTACCTGCGGCCGGTCCGTTGGTCTCTGGGATGGAATCCACCACTATCGCCCGTGAGGTCCCGCATGAAACGTGATACATCAGCTTCAAACCCTCTCCACCACGGTGCCCGAGGAGTGTTGCTGGCCACCACTCTCACCACCGCCGTTGCCGTGGCGCTGGCTGGTACCGCGACCGGTGGACTGGCGGCCCCCGCTCCGTCTGTATCCCAGGGTGCCGCAGCGATTCTGGGCGTCGGCGCTTCCGATCGCGTCGAAAACTCCTACATCGTCACCCTCAAGCAGGGACAGGCACCGAGGTCCAGTGCCGAACAACTCACGCGCCGACACGGTGGCAAGGTCAAGCAGGTTTACCTCAAGGCACTCAACGGCTTCTCTGCCACCATGAGCGAGCAGGCCGCCCGAGCTCTGGCCGCCAACCCAGCCGTTGCCCGCGTCGAGGTCGACCGGGTCATCACCTTGATCGACCGCCCATCCGATATGTCGGCGGCAGGTAGTCCCAAGGGCCCCAAGGGACCCAAACCGACGCCGACACCGACACCGACGCCGACACCGACGCCGACGCCGACGCCGACGCCGACGCCGACGCCGACGCCGACGCCGACGCCGACACCGACGCCGACGCCGACACCGACACCCGATCCGGGGGAGGTCCAGACCGACCCGCCGTCCTGGGGCCTGGACCGGATTGACCAGAGCGGCCTCCCGCTCGACTCCTCGTATACCTACCCAGGCACGGCCGCCAACGTTCATGCCTACATCCTTGACACGGGTATCCGAACCACCCACACGGAGTTCGACGGCCGCGCGACTTGGGGCACCAACACCACAGGCGACGGCATCGACACTGATTGCCACAGCCATGGCACGCATGTCGCGGGCACAACCGGCGGCCGCGCGTACGGTGTCGCCAAGAGCCTCCGACTCGTCGCCGTCAAGGTGCTCGACTGCTGGGGTCGTGGCACCACCTCGAGTGTCATTGCCGGCATCGACTGGGTGACTGCCAACGCCATCAAGCCGGCCGTTGCCAACATGAGCCTGGGTGGCTCGGCCAGCGCCTCGATGGACGAAGCGGTCACTCGCTCGTCCGCTTCCGGCGTTACCTACGCCGTCGCCGCAGGCAACGACAATGTGGACGCCTGCTCGAAGTCCCCGGCCGGCGCGGCCGCAGTCATCACTGTCGGCGCCACCACCGTCACCGACGAGCGTTCATCGTTTTCCAACTTCGGCAGCTGCCTAGACATCTTTGCGCCCGGTAGTTCCATCACCTCCGCATGGAACAGCAGCGATACCGACACCAACACCATTAGCGGCACGTCCATGGCCGCCCCTCATGTCGCAGGCGGCGCTGCACTGCTCGCATCAGCACACCCGACCTGGACGCCGGAGCAGATCCGCGATGCCATGGTTACCGGCGCGACCGAAGGCGCCGTCAAGTTGCCCGGAACGGGTTCCCCCAACAAGCTGCTACGAGTGACAGCCGATTCCCTTACCGACGACTTCGCCATGAGGCTCTCGTCATCCTTCGCGGACGTGACGGTCGGCGAATCGGCCACCATCACGGTGAGCACGTCCGTCGTCAAGGGCACGGGCCAGACCGTTACCTTCACTGCGTCCGGGTTGCCGAGCGGAGCGGACGTCACCTTCAGCCCAGTGTCGGTCACTGCGGGCGGGGCAGCCACGATGACCATCGCCACCTCGCACACCACGCCCTTCGGGATGTACGAGGTGAAGGTGACCGGTAGCTCGCCGGCCGTGAATCACACTGCGGCGTTCACCCTCGCTGTCAGCAGCGGCGCGTGCGACCGGGGCCAGAAGCTAGACAACCCTGGTTTCGAGGACGGAACCACGGGTTGGGTTGCCCCCGCGACCGTCATCGGTCAGCGTACGGCCTACTCCGGTACCTGGAACGCTGTGCTCAACGGGTACGGCGACATCCACACCGACACGCTGACACAGGTCGTGTCCCTGCCGGCGGGCTGTGCGTCCTACGCCCTGGATTTCTGGATGCACGTTACGACTGCGGAGGGGACCTCCTACCCCTGGGACACGCTCAAAGCCCAAGTCCTCAGTGCCGACGGCTCGCGGGTGCTTGCCACCCTGAAGACATATTCCAACAACAACGTTTCCCCCAACTACCAGCCGTACACCCTCGATCTGATGCCCTATGCCGGGCAGAACGTCATGATCCGCTTCCTCGGGGTGGAAGACTTCGCCATGAAGACGAGCTTCGCGCTCGACAACATCACGGTGAACGTCTACTGATCTGACTCTATATCGGCTGCGTCCGGCACACATACCGCGTGTGTCGGACGCAGCCGCCTCACCTATCCTCGGCCCGTCGGTGCCCGGCTGCTCGCTGATCTGGCGGACGCCACAGGGTTGACCAGTGCGTTCAGCTCCGCGTTGGCGACGTTGCGGCAGCGGCGGGGCGGGCACGACCGGGGCCGGATCGCGGTGGATCTGGCGGTGATGCTCGCCGACGGTGGTGAGACCATCGCCGATCTGGCGGTGCTGCGTGACCAGGCCGGCCTGTTCGGGCAGGTCGCCTCCGACCCGACCGCGTGGCGGCTGTTGTCCCAACTGAACGAGCCGATGCTGGCCGAACTGCGTGCCGCGCGGGCCCGCGCCCGTGAGGTCGCCTGGGCTCAGCACGCCGAGGTCTGCGGTGGCCGGCCAGCAGGTCGAGGGTCTGGTCCTGGACATCGACGCGACGATCGTGATGTGCCACTCCGAGAAGGAAGCAGCGACCCGTACCTGAAAGAAGACCTTCGGCTATCACCCGTTGCTGTGCTTCCTGGACAACACCGGTGAAGCCCTCGCCGGCCTGTTGCGTGAGGGCCGGTCCGGGTCGAACACCACCGTCGACCACATCACCGTCCTGAACCAGGCCCTGGCCCAGATCCCAGACGCGCACCGGCACGGCACCCCGATCCTGCTCCGCGCGGATGCGGCCGGCTCCAGCCACGGCTTCTTCGCCCACATCCGGTCCCTACGCGAACAGCACCTGGACATCCGGTTCTCCGTCGGCGCCGCGATCACCGAGCCGGTCCGGGCCGCGATCCGCGCTGCGACCGGCTGGATCCCCGCCGTCGACACTGACGGTGACCTGCGGAAACACGCCGAGGTCTGCGAGATCACCGGCCTGTTCGACGCGGCCGGCTGGCCGCCCGGCACCCGTTTCCTGGTCCGCCGCGAACGCCCGCACCCCGGCGCCCAACTGACCCTGTTCGACACCGTCGAGGGGTGGCGGCACCAGGTCGTCGCCACCGACACCCCACCCGGCGACGGCGGCCTCCAGTACCTGGAGGCCCGCCACCGCGCCCACGCCCGCGTCGAGGACCGCATCCGCACCGGCAAGGACACCGGCTTCGGCCGGTTCCCGTCCCGGGTGTTCGCGATCAACCAGGCATGGCTCCAACTTGCGCTGACCGGCATCGACCTGATCGCCTGGACCCGAACCCTGCTCCTGCACGGTGACCTCGCCCGCGCGGAACCCAAGAAACTGCGTTACCGGCTGCTGCACGTCGCGGCCCGCCTCACCCGCACCGCCCGCCGGACCCGCCTCGCCGTCGCCGCCGACTGGCCCTGGGCCTGTCTCTTATA
>NZ_WVUH01000203.1 GCF_017614955.1 Micromonospora echinofusca | reverse complement strand
GGAGGATGGTGGTGGGGGCGGGTTGCGGGCGTTCCCGACGCCGGAGGAGATCCTCGCGCTGCCGGACGAGGCGTACCGGATGCCGACCGCCCGCCGGGAGACGATCCGGGCGCTGGCCCGGGCAGTGGTCGACGACGGACTCGACCTGGATCAGGGTGCCGACCGGGCGTCGACGGTACGCGCCCTCACCGCGCTGCCCGGGATCGGCGCCTGGACCGCCGGCTACCTCGCCATGCGCGCCCTGGGCGACCCCGACGTGTTCCTCCCCACCGACGTGGCGGTACACCGGGGCGCGGCGGCCCTCGGCCTGCCCACCACCCCGGCCGCCCTCGACGCGTACGCCACCCGCTGGCGGCCCTGGCGGTCGTACGCGGTGATCAGACTATGGAGAAGAGCAGCATGAACAGCACCGGCACCACCAACAGCAACAGGAGCAGGGGCGTGAACGAGGGCACCACGATCGGTACGCCGGCCGGGCCGTTGAGCATCGTCACCGGACCGGAGGGGACGGTCCGGGCGGCGGGCTTCGTGGCCGACCCCGAGGCGCTGCTGCCCCTGATCCACCCCGGGCTACGCGCACCGGTACGGCTCCGGTCGGACCTCGGCCCGGTAAACCGGGCGGTCACCGCCTACTTCGACGGCGACCTGACCGCGATCGACGAGGTACCGGTCGAGCAGCACACCGGCGGTGCCTTCCTGGCCCACTCCTGGCAGGTGCTGCGGGCGGTACCGGCGGGTGAGCCGGTCACCTACACCGGGTTCGCGGCCCTCGCCGGCCGGCCGGCTGCGGTACGCGCCGCCGCCGCAGCCTGCGCCCGCAACGCAGCCGCCCTCTTCGTGCCCTGCCACCGGGTACTACGGACCGACGGCAGCCTCGGCGGATACCGGTACGGGCTGCCGGTGAAAAAGTGGCTTCTCGGTCACGAGCGGCGGTTGACGGCAGCCGGAGCTGCACCGGAGTGACGTTTGCCGATACCGTCATGGGGTGCCTGCGGAACGTGACCCCGCCGTCGGGGCCGACGCGGGTCACCAGCAGGTAGGGCAGGAAACGCCGGGACCGGGGAAACGGCAGGAAACGCCGGCCCGGCGGGTGGCACCGCGTGGTGGGCGGGTCCGGAACCTGTGGCGGCTGCGGCGCTACGTCCGGCCCCATCTCGCCGAGTACGGTTGGCTGCTGCTCGCCGCCCTCGCCGCGACCGGGGCCGGGCTGGCCGTACCGCTGATCACCCGGCGGATGGTGGACGGGCCGATCGCCGAGCGGGATCCGGCCGGGCTGCTCCGGCTCGGCGCCCTGGCCCTGCTGCTCGGCGTCGCCGAGGCGGTGCTGATCTTCATCCGACGGTGGGTGCAGTCGTCGTCGGCGGTACGCATGGAAGCCGCCATCCGGTCCGATCTCTACGCCCATCTCCAGCGTCTGCACGTGGGCTTCCACGACCGGTGGCAGTCCGGGCAGTTGCTGTCCCGGGCCACCACCGACCTCTCGGTGATCCGCCGGTTCCTCTCCTTCGGGCTGATGTTCGGCGTCCTCAACGTGATCACCTATCTCGCGGTGGCGGTGCTGCTCGTCCGGCTGCACTGGCCGCTCGGCCTGCTCGTCGCCGCGAGCGCGGTACCGCTCTTCCTGGTCAGCCGTCGCTTCTCCCGCGCCTACCTGGTCGCGTCCCGGCGGATGCAGGACCAGCTCGGCGACGTCGCGACCCTGGTCGAGGAGTCCGCCCGGGGTCTACGGACCACCAGGGCGTACGGGCGGCGGCCGGAGATGACCGCCCGGTTCTCCCGGGACGCGCGACGCCTGCACGACACCTCGATCGCCAAGAGCCGACTGCTCGCCCGGACCTCCGCCTACTTCGACCTGGTACCGAACCTGACCCTGGCGGTGGTGCTGGTGACCGGTGCCGTGGCGGTGGCGCGTGGCCAGCTCACCGTGGGCGACCTGGTCGCGTTCGTCAGTCTCCAGCTCATGCTGGTCTGGCCGGTCGAGTCGCTGGGCTGGATCATCGCCAACGCCCAGGAGGCGATGACCGCCGCCGACCGGATCCAGGAGGTACTGGACACCCGGCCGGCCGTGGCGGACCCGCCCGCCCCGGTGCCGCTGCCCCGCGCCACGGGTGCCCGACGACTCCGTTTCGAGCAGGTCGGCTTCGGCTATCCCGGCACCACCGGACCGGTGCTGCGCGACGTCGAGCTGACCGTGGAACCGGGCGAGACGGTCGCCGTGGTGGGCGCCACCGGGTGCGGCAAGAGCACCCTGCTCTCCCTGGTCCCCCGGCTGCACGACGTGACCACCGGCCGGATCACCCTGGACGGCCGGGACATCCGGGACCTGCGCCTGGCCGACCTGCGTCGGACGGTGGGCGTGGCGTTCGAGGAACCCACCCTGTTCTCCATGTCGGTCTGGGAGAACCTGACCCTGGGCCGGCCGGACGCCGACGAGGACGAGGTCCGGGCGGCGTTGGCCGTCGCCCAGGCCGAGTTCGCGTACGAACTGCCGTGGGGGCTGGCCACCCGGGTCGGTGAGCAGGGACTCTCCCTTTCCGGCGGGCAGCGGCAACGGCTCGCCCTGGCCCGGGCGGTCCTCGGTCGTCCCGGGGTACTGGTGCTCGACGACCCGCTCTCCGCGCTCGACGTGCACACCGAGGCGCTGGTCGAGGCGGCGTTGGCCCGGGTGCTCCGGGATACCACCGCGCTGCTGGTGGTGCACCGACCGTCGACGGTGGCGCTGGCCGACCGGGTGGCCCTGCTCGCCGACGGCCGGATCGCCGCCGTCGGTACCCATTCGGAACTGCTGGCCGGCGTACCGGCGTACCGGGCGGTGCTCTCCGCCGCGCCCGGAGCGGCGCCCGGCGCGGTACCCGGAGCGACGGCCGAAGCGGTACCCGGAGCGACGGCCGACGATCCGGACGGCGATCCGGACGGCGTCGACCTGGTCCGGTCGTGAGCGTGGAGGAACGGCCGTCCCCGGCGGCCCCGGCGGAACACCGGACGACGCCCGACACCGCGCCCGGAGTGAACCGCCGGGACGGGCCCGACCTGACGCGGTGGCGGGGCCGGGCGACCGACCCGGACGCCGACCGGTCCACCGCCGAGCAGCTCTCGCCGGAGGCGGTCACCCGGTTACGGGCCCGCAGCCGGGCGCTGCTCGGCGCGCTGCTGCGCCCGCACCGGGGCACGCTGGCGGTCACCGTCGCCCTGCTGCTGCTCCAGAACGCCGCCGGGATGGCCGGGCCGTACCTGGTCATGCTCGGCATCGACCGGGGCATCGGACCGCTGCGGGCCGGCGACGGCGGCCCGCTGGTCGCGGTGGCCGCCGCGTTCGCCGTGGCCGCCGCCGTCGACCACGCGGCCAAACGCGCCTTCCTGGTGCTCTCCGCCCGGATCGGCCAGGCCGTCCTGCTCGACCTCCGGCAGCGGGTGTACGCGCAGTTCCTGCGCCTGCCGGTGGCCTTCCACGAGCGGTACACGTCGGGTCGGATGGTCTCCCGGTTGACCAGTGACCTGGATTCGATCGCCGAACTCGTCGACGGGGGCATCGACAAGCTGGTCCTGGCCGGTCTGTCGATCGTGTCGGTGGCCGGGGTCCTGCTCTGGCTGGACGCCCCGCTGGCCGCGGTGACCCTGCTGGCGTTTCCGTTCCTGCTCGGGCTCTCCCGCTGGTTCACCCGGGCCTCGGCGTCGGCGTACCGCCGCACCCGGGAGGCGGTGGCCCTGGTCATCGTCCACTTCGTGGAGTCGCTGGGCGGTATCCGGGCGGTGCAGGCGTTCCGCCGGGAGCGGCGCAACCAGCAGATCTTCATGGCGGTCAACGACGACTACCGGCGGGCCAACCGGGACGCCTTCCGGCTGATCGCGACGTACTCACCGGGGATCAAGCTGATCGGCAACGTGACGGTGGCGGTGGTGCTCACCTACGGCGGTTGGCGGATCCTCGCCGGGGACGCGCAACTCGGGGTGCTCGCCGCGTTCCTGCTGTACCTGCGCCGGTTCTTCGAGCCGATGCAGGAGCTGAGCCAGTTCTACAACTCCCTCCAGTCGGCGACCGCGGCGCTGGAGAAACTGGCCGGGGTGCTCGACGAGCCGGTCGGGGTACCCGAGCCGGACCGGCCGGTGCCGCTGCCCACCGGGCCGGTACGCGGCGCGGTCGAGTTCGCCTCGGTGACCTTCGGCTACCGGCCCGGCGCCCTGATCCTGCCCGGCCTGGACCTCGTCGTACCGGCCGGGCAGACCGTCGCCCTGGTGGGGCCCACCGGTGCCGGCAAGTCGACCGTCGCCAAGCTGGTCGCCCGGTTCCACGACCCGCTCACCGGCACGGTCCGCCTCGACGGGGTCGACCTGCGCGACGTGGCCGACGCCGACCTGCGCCGGGCCGTGGTGCTGGTGACCCAGGAGACCCACCTGTTCGGTGGCACCGTGGCGGAGAACATCCGGTTCGGCCGGCCGGACGCCGACGACCGGCAGGTACAGGCCGCCGCCCGGGCGATCGGCGCGCACGACTTCATCGCCGGGCTGCCCGAGGGGTACGACACCGACGTGCACCGGCGCGGCGGTCGGCTCTCCGCCGGGCAGCGGCAGCTCGTCGCGTTCGCCCGGGCGTTCCTGGCCGATCCGGCGGTACTCGTCCTCGACGAGGCGACCTCGTCGCTGGACGTACCGACCGAACGGGCGGTGCAGCGGGCCCTACGGACCATCCTGCGGGACCGGACCGCGCTGATCATCGCGCACCGTCTATCCACTGTGGAGATCGCGGACCGGGTGCTGGTGCTGGAGGCCGGACGGCTCGTGGAGGACGGCCCACCTGCGGAACTGATCGCCGGCGGTGGCCGGTACGCGGCCCTGCACCGGCAGTGGCGCGACTCACTGGTTTGATGGCACCCGGGCCGGCCGGACGGGCGGTCACGGGCAACACGGTCACGGGCAACACGGTCACGAGCGACACGGTCACGGGGAACGGGGAGACACGGCATGCGGAGACGACGGAGGATGGCCCTCGCCGGACTGGTGACGGGTACGGTGCTGGTCACCGCGACGGCGGTCGCCCTGACCACCGGGGACGCGCCGACCGGTACGCCCGACAGCAGGTTCGTCGCCGGCCAGCAGGCCGGACAGCCGGGCAGCAGCGTGCCGGCCGGCACGGACGGGTGGGGCCGCGCGCCGGCCGGCGGGGAGTCGGCGGCGCCCCGGCGCACCGCTGCCGCCGTGGCCGCCGCCGCTCCCGCCTCGGTCGCCTACCTGCGCACCCGGTACGGCGTGACCGCCGCCGAGGCGGCCCGGCGGCTCGCCCTCCAGGAGGCGTCCGCCCCGCTGGCCGACCGGCTGGCCGGACAGTTCCCGGGCAGCTACGCCGGACTGTGGCTGGACCAGGCCGCCGGTGGGGTGCTCACCGTCGCGGCGAGCGACCCCGCGCCGGTCCGCCGTGCGGTGGCCGGGTTGCCGGACGCCACCCACATCCGGGTGGTACCGGTCCGGCACCCGCTGCGTGCACTCACCTCGGCCGCCGGGCGGGTCGCCGCCGCGTTGGACGTCGAGAGCGGGCGGGACGTGCTGGTCGACCAGCAGGCGAACGGCGTGGTGGTACTCACCGGCGACCGGGTGCCCGCCGACGATCCCCGGTTGGCCGACGCGCTGGCCGGGGCCGGCGTACCGGCCCGCAGCGCGCCGGCCCCGACGACGACGGCGGTACCCAAGGCGTGCGACCCGCGCTACTGCGCGAAGGCGCCGATGCGCGGCGGCATCCGGCTGGACATCCCCCGCGACGACGGCACCGTCGGCGGCTGCACCAGCGGCTTCACCGTCTTCTCCCGGTCCACCGGGCGGTACTACCTGCTCACCGCCGGGCACTGTGTGGTGGGCGGGCGGCACCAGCACGTCGACTCGACCTGGCACCAGTACCTCGGTCCGAAGGTGCCGGTGACCGTGGAGGCCACCCAGGCCGGGCTCGGCGAGAACGCCTACCCGTACGACTACGCGCTGATGACGTACCCGGGCGGGGCGGTTTCCCGCTGGGTGTACCCGGCCGGCACCGCCGACCAGCCGGCCCTGGTCAACTACTGGTGCGGGCCGGGTGTCGGCTGCGCCACGAGCCGGGACGTCCGGGTGACCGGGGTGGTCGCCTACAGCGCCGTCCAGGTCGGTTGGGTGGCCTGCGCGACCGGTTCGGCGTACACGCCCGCCGCCGGTGAGCGGTACGTCGACTCGGGTGCCGGTGCCGGCTACGTGCCGGGTACCCGGTGCGGGGAGATCACCGGGAAGACCTCCGGCGGCATCGACGTACGCATCTGCGCCCGCCCCGGGGACAGCGGCGGGCCGCTCTTCCTGGAGGCGGACGGGCGGGCACTGGGCATCCTCTCCAACGGCGACCCGGGGCAGGGCGCCTGCACCAACCCGGAGGAACGCAACCACTACGCGCCGGTGTCGACCGTGCTGGCCCGGGCGAACTCGCGGACCGGCGGGTCGCTGGACCTGCGGTTGGCCACCACCGGTCCGGCGCTGCCCGGGCTGACCGGCGACCGGACCGATCCGCAGCCGACCTACCGGAACCGCTGACACCGTCGGGTCGCGCTTCAGCAGAACTGGCCGGCTGTGCCGGCCGGCGGGCTGAGCCCGACCGGCCGGCACGACAGGGTCAGCTCGTTTCGCCGGCCATGCTGAACGAGCGGAGCCGGTTGATGGCGAGCCAGGTGAAGCCGAGCGCGGCGACCACACTCATCACCGCCGCCACCGGCACCGACACCGGGGTCTCCAGCAGCCCGGTCGGGGCGAGCCGGTCGGCGAGCGCGACCACGTACTGCTGGATGGACAGCACCCGGGTACCGCTGACGAAGTTGCCCAGCAGTCCCTCCCAGATCAGCACGTAGACCAGGCCGAGCAGCACCGGCCGGCGGGTGACCAGGCTGAGCGCCAGGAAGATCGCCGAGTACGCCAGCGCACCGACGGTGGCGGCGGCGGCCAGTGCCAGACCGAACCGGACCGAGTGGGCGAGCACCCCGGCGACGTAGAGCGGCAGGCCGGCGGTCAGCGCGGTGACCCCGACCGCCACGGCCAGTTTGGGCAGGATGATCTGCCAGCGGGGCAGCGGTTTGGTGAGGATGTGCACCACCGTGCCGTCGTCGATCTCGGAGCCGAGCACCCCGGTACCCACGATGAGTGCGATCACCGGCAGCACGACGGCCAGGCCGAGACCGACCAGGACCGGTTGCCCCCACTGCCCGGGGTCGACGCCGAGCGCCCGGGAGGTCGTGGCGAGCCCCACCAGCAGCAGCGGGAGCGGAAAGAGCATCAGGAAGCGGCGCCGGCCGAAGAGGCCCCGCGCGGTGATCCAGGCGACCGTGGACATGGGCTCAGGCCTCCACGAGGTAGGAGAAGACGCTCTCCAGGGACTCGTCCTCGGGGAGCAGGTGGCGTACCCGGATGCCGGAGTCGAGGGCGATCCGGGGCAACGCGCGGGTGAAGGCGCCGTAGTCGCCGGCGCGTACGGTCAGGCCGGTGGCGTCCAGCTCGACGCCGTTGACCGACGCCTCCCCGATCAGCCGGACGGCCAGCGCCCGGTCGTCGGTGGAGCGCACCACGAAGACGTGCGGCCGGTTGGTCATCAACCGCCGGATGGTCCGGAAGTCACCGGAGGCGGCGAGCCGGCCGGCGACGATCACCTGGACGGTGCCGGAGACCTGCTCGACCTCCTCCAGGATGTGCGAGCTGAACAGGATGGTCCGGCCGGCGTCGCCGAGCGAGTGCAGCAGGTCCATCATGTGCAGCCGCTGGCGGGGGTCCATCCCGTTGAACGGCTCGTCGAGCAGGAGCAGTTGCGGGTCGTGGACCAGCGCGGCGGCCACCCGGGCACGCTGCCGCATGCCCTTGGAGTAGGTGCCGATCCGGCGGTGCTGGGCGTCGGCCAGCTCGACCAGGTCGATGGCCCGGCGGGTGGCGGCCTCCGGGTCGGGCAGCTTGTGCAGTTTCGCGCTGGCCAGGACGAACTCGTGCGCGGTGAGGAAGCTGTGCACCGCCTCCCGCTCGCTGACCAACCCGAGCCGCCGGTAGACCGCCGGGTTGCGCCAGGTGGGCTCGCCGTCGAGGGTCACCGCACCCCGGGACGGGGCGAGGAAACCGGCCATCATGTGCAGCAGGGTGGTCTTGCCGGCGCCGTTCGGGCCGAGCAGGCCGGTGACGCCGGGACCGAGGGTCATGGTGACGTCGTTGACCGCGACCACGTTGCCGTACCAGCGGGAGACGCCGGCGAGTTGCAGCTCGGTCATGACGTGGCGACCTTCCGGTAGCGGGCCAGCAGCAGGGCGACGGCGCCGGCGACCACGGCGACCAGGACGACGGCGTACAGCGGACCGAAGTCGCCGATCCGGACGGTGTCCTCGGTGCCCGGTGGGACCAGCAGGTCGCCGAGGGTCCAGACGCCCACCCCCTGCACCAGGGTGGGTGGGGAGGCGAGCAGGGCCAGTTCGTTCACCGTCTGCGACGGCATGATCGACAGGGTGCCGACGATCGGGGTGGTCATCAGGAACACCGCGACGATCCCGCCGGCCGCGAACGCCCGCTTGCCGGTGAGCGAGGCGATCAGCAGCCCGATCGCGCCGAAGACCACCGCCCACAGCCCGGCGTAGAGCATGCCGGGCAGCACGTCGCCGAGTTCCTCGGCGACCCCCTTCATCCCGTCGTCCCGGCTGAACGCCGCGCCCAGGAACATCAGCAGCTGCGGTGCGCCGAGCAGCAGCCACAGCGCGGTGAACAGCGCGGCCAGCTTGGCGAGTACGTAGTCGCCGCGCGGCAGCGGGCGGGAGAAGTACAGCGGCAGCACCCCGCTGTGCAGGTCCCGGGAGACCAGTTCCGGGGCGACCACCGCGACGAAGAAGATGACCAGCCAGCTCATCACGTCCGGGAACTGCGCGTAGGTCATGATGACCACGCCGGCCTGGGCGCGGACCGCGGTGACCCCGGCGGCCACCACGACCAGGATGCCCACCACCAGCCAGGGGAAGATCTTGGCTTTCGCGCTGCGGCCGAAGCCGAACGCGGTACGCAGTCCGTGGAGGTAGAGCGCGCCGAAGACATGCCGGCGGCCCAGCCTCGGTCCGGTGTACCGCTGGTATCCGATGTCGTGGATGACCCCACTCGGCTCAGACATGGCTGGGCTCCCTCTGGGCGAAGAGTTCGGCGACCCGGTGCCGGCGCTGGTCGAGCCGGTGCAGCGGCAGTTCCAGGTCGGCCACCGCGCGCAGGATCAGGTCGTACGTGTCGTCGTCGGCCAGCTCGACCAGGAGCAGGCGCCCCTCGCGGCGGACCGGCAGCCGGAGTTCGGCCAGCCGGGCGGCGAGTTGGTCGGTACCCTCGCTGACCTCGACCGCGAGCACGTCGGTGGCTGACGTCATCGCGGAGATGTGGTCGGCACGGAGCAGGCGACCCCCGTCGATGGCGACCAGGGTGTCGCAGATCCGTTCCACCTCGCCGAGCAGGTGTGAGCAGACCAGCACGGAGATGCCGAACTCGGTACCGATCCGCTGGATCAGCGCGAGCATGGCGTCCCGGCCCGCCGGGTCGAGACCGTTGGTCGGCTCGTCGAGCAGCAGCAGATCCGGGTCGTGTACCAGGGCCTGGGCCAGTTTGACCCGCTGTTTCATGCCGGTGGAGTAGCCGCCCACCTGTCGGTACCGCTCCTCGTAGAGCCCGACGTGGCGTAACGCCTCGGAGGCGCGTTCCCGGGCCACGGTGGCGGGGAGTCCGCTCATCCGGCCCAGATGGGTGACGAGTTCGGCAGCGGAGAGGTCGGGGGGCAGGGCATCGTGTTCCGGCATGTAGCCGACCCGGGCCCGGACAGCGGCCGGATCGGTGGTCGGATCGAGGTCGAGCACGCGCACGGTACCGCTGGTCGGCGCGATCAACCCGAGCATGATCTTGATGAAGGTGGACTTGCCGGCACCGTTCGCGCCGACCAGCCCGACGATGCCCGGCGCCACGGTGACGGTCAGGTCCGCCAGCGCGGTCACCCGCCCGCCGTACGTCTTGGTGAGCGATTGCGTCGCGATCAGGGTCACCCGACCAAGACTAGGGACCGGTGGGGTGCTGCGGGATCCGGCGCGCCCCGGATCCTGCCGGCCCGCCGACCCCTACGGGACCGTCGGCGCCACCCTGAGCGGTAAGCGTTCCGTAAGCCCGCGCGGACCCCGACTCCCGGCCCGGACCGGCAGACTCGGCCCCATGCTCGCCCGCCTGCTGCGTACGCCACTGACCTGGGTCGCGATCGTCGTGATCGGTGCCGGAGCGGTGTTCGGTGCCGCCTGGTTCCAACCGTGGAAGCTGGTCACCGACGACACCGTCGACGACGCACTGTCCGACCTGCCCACCGCGACGGCACCGGCCACTCCCACCGTGACGGCGTCGGGCACGGGGCCGACCGCCGGCGGAGGGACCGGTCCGGCGACCCCGCCCCGGACGGTGGCGACGCTGGTCAGCGCGGGTGAGTTCATCTCGCACGAACACGGGACCACCGGGCAGGCCCGGATCGTCCGGCAGCCCGACGGGTCGTACCGGTTGGAACTTGTCGGATTGGTCACCTCCAACGGGCCGGACCTCCGGATCTGGTTGACCGACCAGCCGGTCCGGTCGGGTACGGCCGGTTGGCGGGTCTTCGACGACGGCCGCCGGGTCGAGTTGGGCCGGCTCAAGGGAAACCGGGGTGACCAGGTGTACCCGCTCCCGGCCGGGGTGGATCCGGCCGACTATCGCAGTGTCTCGATCTGGTGCAAGCGCTTCTCGGTGTCGTTCGGCGCGGCGCCGTTGGCCGGTCCCACCGGGTGAGCCGAAGCGTCCAACGGTGGAGTGGCGCTCTCGACCGATCGGCGCCCGGCTGAGAAACTGTGTGCCGGCCGGCGAGTTGGGGGTGCGATGAGCAACGGGTGGGTGCTACCCGAAGAGGTGCTGCGGGACGCTCCGGCGTACACGCCACGCCCATTCGAGCTGGCCGATCTGGAGCTGCTGCTCACCGGAGCGTACGCACCGCTGACCGGGTTCATGACCCGGGCGGACCTGACCTCGCTGGCCCGCCGGGGGCGGACCGCCGACGGTACGCCCTGGCCGGTACCGGTGACGCTGCACGTCCCCGCCGCCCTCGCGGCCGGTCTGGAGCTGGACGACCCGCTGCGCCGGGTGCTGGTGCTCGCCGACGGTGAGGGTGCGCCGATCGCCGCGCTCGACGTCAACGACGTCTGGCCGGCCCGGGACGGCACAGCCGGTGTGGGCGGGACGGTCCGCCGGCTCGGCGACGGCGGACACGGCCCGTTCCAGCGGTTGCGGCGTACCCCGGAGGAGGTCCGCGACCTGCTCCCGCCGACCCGGGTGCTCGGGGTGATCGCGGACCGGCCGCTGCACCGGCCGCAGCTCGCCCAGATCGCGCACGCGGTACGGACGCTCGGCGCCCACCTGCTGGTGCTGATCCCGGTGGGTGAGGGGGGCGGGCAGACCGACCTGCCGTCGGAGGTGCTGGTCCGCAGCATCTTCGCCGCCCGGGACCGGATGCCCCCGGCGACCCTGGTGGCGGTGCCGATCTCGACCCACGGGGACGAGATCAGTGACGCGCTGCTGCGGGCCCGGGTGGCGGCCAACTACGGGGTGACCCATCTGCTCTCCACCGGGGACGCGCTCTCCGGCGCCGGCCTGCGGGTGCTCGTACCCCGGGACCTGGCCTACGACAACCGGGACGGGCAGTGGCGCTGGCGGGACGACATCCCGCCCCGCAACCGGCGGCTGGCGCTGAGCCGGGAGGAGATCGACGACCTGCTCGACCGGGGTTTCCCGCTGCCCGAGTGGCACACCCCACCGGCGGTGGCCAAGGAGCTGGCCCGGGCCCGTCCGCCGCGTCGGCACCGGGGTCTGGTGCTCTTCTTCACCGGCCTGTCCGGCTCCGGCAAGTCGACCATCGCCCGCAACGTGGCGGACACGCTGCGGGAGAACGGCGACCGGACGGTGACCCTGCTCGACGGGGACGTGGTGCGCCGTGAGCTGTCCGCCGGCCTGACCTTCAGCAAGGCCGACCGGGACCTCAACGTCCGGCGGATCGGCTGGGTCGCCGCCGAGATCGCCCGGCACCGGGGGGTGGCGATCTGCTGCCCGATCGCCCCGTACGCGGAGGCCCGGGCGACCGCGCGGGCGATGGCCATCGGTGCCGGGGCCGGCTTCCTGCTGGTGCACGTGGCCACCCCGTTGGAGGTGTGCGAGCAGCGCGACCGCAAGGGCCTGTACGCCCGGGCCCGGGCCGGTCAGCTCACCGGCATGACCGGCATCGACGACCCGTACGAGGAGCCGGTCGACGCGGATCTGGTGCTGGACACCAGTGGCATGGAGGTGGACGAGGCGGTGCAGGCGGTGATGCACCACCTGACCGAGACGGGCTGGGTCGAGCCGCGCCTCCAGCCGGCCTGAGCCACCGCCCCGCCGACCACGACGGAACGGCTGACCACGGGTGAACCGCCGGCCCGGCGTCGCGTGACCCACCGCGACGCCGGTGCCGCCGGACCCGGTCGACGGGTCAGTTGACGAAGACGAGCGGGCTACCGGTCTGGGTGGTGTCCCGCACCGGCGCGTACGTCGCGGAGAAGAAGCCGTTGGCGAAGCAGGTGTTCGCGCCGGAGTACTTGACGAACTGCTGGTTGACGAACGTGATCGAGTTGTCCACGTCGGACGCGGTACCGGTCATGGTGTTGTTGCTGGCCCGGTAGACGCAGGTGATCGGGCCGAAGATGCTGCTGAGCACGATCGTGGTCTGGATCGGCGCGGTCGAGGTGCCGGTGATCGTCACCACGTTCCCGCTGGTGACGGTGCTGGCGAAGGGCAGGTTGTTGACCGTCACGGTCGCGCCGTTGGTCCCGACGACGTTGCTGGAGCAGCTACTGAAGTTGTGCCCGGTGACGGTCTCGGTGGCGGTACCGGGAGCGAGCGGGTTGCCGGTGACCCGGGCGCTGAAGGTGGAGACCGTGCACTTCACACCGGTGGTCCCGGTGGCCGTCGAGTAGAGGTTGGCGGTGGTGCCGGTCTTCAGGCCGGAGGTGAGGGTGTCGCCGACGGCGACGGCGTTGCCGCCGTTGCTGCCGTAGGTCAGCACGTTGCCGGCGGCCAGGGCGGGGGTTCCGGCGGCCAGGGTGGTCAGCAGCGCGGCGGACGCCGCGATGGCGATACGGACCAGTCTGCGCATGTGGGGGTCACTCTCCTCGGTGGTGGTCGTGCAGCGGGTACGGGT
>NZ_WVUH01000202.1 GCF_017614955.1 Micromonospora echinofusca | reverse complement strand
GTGGTGGGTTGGTTGGGGTGCGTGGGCGCTGGGCGCATGCCCGTTGCGGCCCGGGGCGTACTGCGCTCGCCGGGCGGTCCGGGCGGCGGCACGTAGGATGGGCGGGTGACCGAGGCTCAGGCGACCCCCCAGACCGGCAAGCGCGTGCTCCTGGCCAAGCCCCGTGGCTACTGCGCGGGCGTGGACCGTGCGGTGCAGACCGTGGAGGAGGCGCTGAAGCTCTACGGCGCACCGATCTACGTGCGCAAACAGATCGTGCACAACAAGCACGTGGTCCGCACCCTGGAGGCCCGGGGCGCCATCTTCGTGGAGGAGAACGAGGAGGTCCCCGAGGGCGCGACGGTGATCTTCTCGGCGCACGGCGTGGCGCCGGAGGTCTACGAGCAGGCCCGGGCCCGCTCGTTGAAGGCCATCGACGCCACCTGCCCCCTGGTCACCAAGGTG
The DNA here is from genome assembly GCF_017614955.1 of Micromonospora echinofusca. GTDB lineage: Bacteria > Actinomycetota > Actinomycetes > Mycobacteriales > Micromonosporaceae > Micromonospora > Micromonospora echinofusca_A. The sequence goes on along the minus strand of NZ_WVUH01000202.1, from coordinate 12,823 downwards.
CACCAGGAGGCGAAGCGGTTCGCCGCCGAGGACTACGACATCCTGCTCATCGGCCACGAGGGGCACGAGGAGGTCATCGGTACCGCCGGTGAGGCCCCCGAGCACATCCAGCTCGTCGACGGCCCCGAGGACGCGGACCGGATCACCGTCCGCAACCCGGAGAAGGTGGTCTGGCTCTCCCAGACCACCCTGTCCGTGGACGAGACGATGGAGACCGTCGCCCGGCTCAAGAAGCGGCTGCCGATGCTCCAGTCCCCGCCGAGCGACGACATCTGCTACGCCACCTCCAACCGACAGCACGTGGTCAAGGAGATCGCCGCCGACTGCGACGTGGTGCTCGTGGTGGGTTCGCGCAACTCGTCCAACTCGGTCCGGCTGGTCGAGGTGGCGCTGGACGCCGGGGCCCGCGCCGGTCACCTCATCGACTACGCCGCCGAGATCGACGACGCCTGGCTGGCCGGTGCCCGCACGGTCGGCCTGACCTCCGGCGCCAGTGTCCCCGACGAGTTGGTCATGGAGGTGCTCGACCACCTCGCGGCACGCGGCTTCACCGACGTGGAGGAGATCGTCACCGCCAACGAGCGGCTCACCTTCTCCCTCCCGCAGGAGCTGAAGCGGGACATGAAGGCCGCGGCCGCAGCCGCCCGGTCCTGAAGAGCTTCGATGGCTGAAGGTCCGGTCCGGGAACCGCGCGGTCACCCCGCGCGTCCCAACGGTATGAGGACCCTGCGGATCACCGCCGCCGCCCTGCTCGCCGTCGTGGCGCTGAGCGCCTGTGCGCAGGGCGGTGACGGTACGACTGCCACCCCGACCCAGGACACAGGATCGCCCGTGACGACTGACTTCCCGCCCAGCCCCGCCGACCCGACCATGCCGGCCGACCCCGGAAATCCGGGCGGTACCTCCGGTCTGCCACCGGCCACCGCCGGCACGCTCACGTTGACCGGTACGGTCACCCCGGGCGTCGAACCGGGCTGCCTCCTGATCGACGGTTACCTGCTGGTCGACGGCCCCCGGGACGTCCTGCGGGCCGGTAACCGGGTGACGGTCACCGGCCGGGTGGAACCGGACCTGATGACCACCTGCCAGCAGGGCACGCCGCTGCGGGTGCAGAGCGCCAAGCGCGCCTGACCCGGGGCCAGGACGTCTGACCCACCGCCGCGCGGGCCTGACCCGGGGCAGGTGCGTCCGACCCACCGCCGGGCGCGCCGACCGACTGCCGCGCGCCCGGCCCGCCGCCGGGAGGAATCCCGGCCCGGTACGGGAGCAGCGCCCGCCCCCTGGAACGACCCAGGGGACGGGCGCTGCCGTGTGCGTGGAGCGTCGGGTCAGTTGACCGCGCCGACCGAGACCGCGCCCCGGCCGACGACCGCACCCTCGCTGGTCACGATGGCCAGCTCACCGTAGAGCTGGCGACCCGCGGCCGGAGCCGACTGGGCGGTCACCGTGCCGGTGAGGTCGGCGGTGCCGCCGTTGGCCAGGGTGAGCGGGGTGGCCGGCGCCGACAGGGTGCCCAGCGCAGCCGCCGAGAACGAGTCCCGGTAGTCGTACGCGGTGCTGCCACCGGCACCGTCCACCGCGTACCCCTCGACGACGATCCGGTAGCTGCCGGCCACCGGGTTGTTGATCGTCACCGACTCCTCCGAGTCGCCGTCGGCGTTCTGGCCGACGAGCGTGTTGCCCCGGAAGACGTACAGGTCGAGGTCGGCACTGGCGTTCGCCGGGTTGCCGATCCGGGCGGTGAACCGGGTCGTACCCTCCGGAACCTCGACGGTGTACTCCTGCGAGGTGCCCTCGGTGATGGTCGGCCGCTCACTGTGCACGCTGGAGAGCGGGCCGCCCTGGCCGGTGACCGAGACCGGGCCGAAGGTGTTGGTCAGCGACCAGCTCGCCGCAGCCGGCTGGCCGGCGGGGACGCTGGGCAGCTCGATGACGGCCGGCGCGACCTGGACGCCCTGTACCCGCGCGGTGAGCTGGAACGGGTTGTCCAGCGCCGGCGAGGTACGCCGCGACTCCACCTCGATCTCCCAGACCCCGGCGATCGGGTTCTGGTAGTCCCGCTCCTGCGGCTTGCAGACCGCCGGGTCGGAGAAGTTGGTGTAGCAGTTCAGGCTGGAGGTGCTCTCCACCGGTACGCCGTACGGGTTGAACGCGATGAACCGGGTGTGCGAACCGGTGGCGATGCCGGACAGGTTCACCTGGAGAGCGCCGGCACCCGGCGGCACGGTCACGAAGTACGACGTGAAGCCGTTCCGGTTGACGCTCCCCTCGGCCGAGAAGGAGTACGCCGGCGCGGCGACCTCGTGCGAGGCGACCACCACGGTGGCGATCTCGTGGTCGACGACCGTCGTCGCCGGGTCGTCGATCGTCAGGATCGCGCCGTGTGCCCCGGCCGACTTCGGCTTGGCGGTCACGTTGATCGTGACGGTCTGGTTCAGCGGCAGCCGGACCTGGGCCGGAGCCCGGAAGGTGCCGTCGTTGCCCCGCAGCGCGAGCTCGTGGGTGATCGCCCCGGCCGGGCCGCTGGTACGGGTGATCTTCACCGGGTAGGTCTTCGACTCACCGACCCGGTGACCACCGTTGCCGGCGGTGCAGCGGTTGTAGACACCCGGGCCACGGTTGGCCCGCTCCGCCGGCCGGAACTGGCCGGACAGTTCGGTGCAGACCGGTGCGTCGGTGGTGTACGACCGGGTGGTGACGCCGCTCTTCAGCAGCTTCCAGGCGCCCGGCACGTTGAACATGCCGTAGCCCTGGCCGTACGTCGGTACCCCGTCGATCGGCTTGGCCGAGGTGTAGATCGCCCGGCGCAGTGCGGCCGGGGTGACCCCCAGGCCCTTGGCCTTGGCGGCGGAGAGCAGCAGCGCGGCGGCGCCGGCGGCCTGCGGGGAGGCCATCGACGTGCCGTTGAGCATCGCGTAGCCCGGCGGGAGCGGGTAGCCGGCCTCGGCGACCGGGGCGCCCGCCTGCCAGGTCGGCGCGGTGGAGATCGCCGAACCGGGGGCGGCGATGTTCGGCTTGAACCCGCCGTCCTCACGCGGGCCGCGCGAGGAGAAGTTGAACAGCGCGTTCTGCTTGCGGACCACCGAACCGTAGTTCGCCAGCCAGGTGTTCCTGCTGATGCTGGCTGCGGTGCTGACCACGTTGTCGGCCACCGACGGGTCGCCGACGGTGTTCAGGCCCGGGCCGGAGTTGCCGGCCGAGATGAACATCTGCACGCCGTACGTGGTGATCAGGTTGTTGTACAGCTCGGCGCGGGCGTTGAAACCGTCGTTCAGGGCCGGCAGGCCACCGATCGACATGTTGATGACGTCGACGCCCCGGTTGATCACCAGGTCGGCCATGCCGGTGGTGAGCGCCGCAGCGGTGCAGCCACCGCCCCAGGAGCAGGCGCGGGCGGAGACCAGCTTGGCGCCGGGTGCCGCGCCGTCGAGGACGCTGTTGCCGAGCATGTCGTTGGCGGCGGTGATGCCGGCGACGTGGGTACCGTGGGTGGACTCCACGATGCCGATGTTGACGTAGTCGTAGAACGGGCCGGGCTGGCCGTCGGCCGGGTTGGCGTCGACGTCCTCGCGGTACTCGACCACGAACGGGATCTGGTCCCGGACGGCGGTGGCGGGGTTGTCCACCCCGAAGTGCCCGATGTCGAACTTCTCCTTGTACGGCCGCATCATCGGCTCGTCGGTGAAGTCCCGGTTCTGGTTGGCGTCCACCCAGATGTTGTGGGTGACCGGGTCGTAGAGGACACCGAAGCTGTCGGTGGTGTCCCCGTCCCGGTTGACGTCGCCGCGCGGGTCGCTGGTGGCGGTGATCGACTCGTTGAAGAGGTTGAACCGGTAGGTGCCGGCTGCGGCGGTCCAGGTGCCACCGGCGATGGTGAACGACGGGCCGGTCACCTCCGCCTGCATCCGCCGCCAGGTCAGGTCCTCCAGCGGGTCGGTCGCGGTGACCCAGTCGACGATCTTGCGCTCGCCGGTGGTGGTGGTCTGGAGTGCCGGGTGGTCGAGGTCCACGCCGGAGTCCATGATGCCGATGGTCACGCCCCGGCCGTCCCAGGTCGGGTTCGCCGTCTTGAACGCGACGGCACCGGTCTCGTTGGTGGGCATGTAGGGGTTCGCCGCCGGGGTGTCCGCTCCCGGCCCGCTCGCCGTGGTGGCCTGGGCGGCGCTGCGGGGAGCGCCGGCCTTGGCCTCGGGGCGGGGGTCCGGCAGTTGGATGACCTCGTCCAGGTCGACGGCGGAGACACCGGGCAGCGTGGCGGCCCGGAGCACCTTCGAGGTCGGGACCTCGGCGAGTACGTAGCCGATGGTGTCGAACCGGCGGCTGACGGCGGCGCCGAGCGCGGTCAGGTCCGCGGCGACGTCCTTCGCCTCGCCGGCCTCGGTGGCGACGATGAGCGTCACGGTCGGTTCGTGCTTGGCCTCGGCCTCGGCCAGCAGCTTGGCGTCGTGCGCTCCGAGCGTCTCGGCGGCGGTGGCCCGGGACACATCGGATTCGACCGGCGGGTTGGCACTCGCGGTGGTCGTACCGCCCACCGTCATGGCGCCGGCCGCCATGACCGACGCGAAGAGCGCAGCGGAGGTACGCCGGCTCCGTTTGCGGGGTTTACTCACGTTCTCTTCCTCCAGAGAACAGGGCCCTGGAAATTGCAGGGCACGCGTTGACCGAATCCTCGTGGTATTGGAAGTCGATGTCACTACTGGCCGGTACGTTTGTGACCAGCCCGTGACGTGAACTGGCCTACGGTTCTGCGGGACCAGCCGGTCGGCCGATACGCGGACGGACGACGATCTGAGCCGCCATGGTCCGCAGTGGAGGGTTACCGTCCGTTGCCGTCGGAGAGCTGCTCGGTGAGCTGCTCGGTGAGCGGCACCAGCATCGGCTGATCCACCAGCTCGGGGGACCTTGCCTGCCGTGGGGCCGACTCCACCAGCTCGGGCGCCTGTGGCTGCCGTGGGGCCGACTCCACCAGCTCGGGCGCCTGTGGCTGGCGCGGAGCCGACTCCACCTGGGTCGGGGTGGCCAGCTCCTGGTCGGACACTCCCAGGTCGGCCAGCTTGCGGGCGCTCACCAGCACCCGGGCCTCCAACGACCCGACCGTCCGGTTGTACGCGGTGACCGCGCTACCCAGCGCACCGCCCAGCTTGGTCACGTGGTCGCCCAGCGTCGCGAGCCGTCCGTACAGTTCCCGGGCCAGCGAGTGCACGGCCACCGCGTTGCGGGCCAGCGCCTCCTGCCGCCAGGCGTACGCCACGGTCCGGAGCAGGGCGACCAGGGTGGCCGGGGTGGCCAGGACGACATTGCGGGCGAAGGCGTGCTCCAGCAGCGTCGGGTCACGTTGCAGGGCCACGTCGAGAAACGGGTCCGCCGGCACGAAGAGCACCACGAACTCCGGGCTCGGGTCGAACGCCGCCCAGTACGACTTCGCGGCGAGCGCGTCCACGTGCGAGCGCAGGTGCCGCGCGTGCGCGTCCAGGTGGGAGTCCCGGGTCCGCTCGTCCCGGGCCTCCATCGCGGTCAGGTACGCGTCGAACGGCGCCTTGGCGTCCACCACCACGCTGCGGCCACCGTGCAGCCGGACCACCAGGTCGGGCCGGACGGTCTGCTGGTCGGTGCTGGCCGTCACCTGCTCGGCGAAGTCGCAGTGCTCCAGCATCCCGGCCGCCTCGATGATCCGGCGGAGCTGGTGCTCCCCCCAGCGGCCCCGCACCTGCGGGGCGCGGAGCGCGGCGACCAGCTGGCGGGTCTCGGTTCGCAGCTCACCGGAGACCACGCCCATCGACCGGACCTGTTCCCGCAGCTCCGCGTACGCGTCCACCCGGTCGCGTTCCAGTTCGGCCACTCGTTCGGAGTAGCGGCGCAGCGTCTCGTGCAGCGGTGCCACCGCCCGGGCCACCGCCTCCTGGGACTGGGCGGTCGCCTCGTAGTTCAACGCCCGGATGGACTGCTCCAGCCGTGCCTCACCGTCGCGGGCGGCGGCCAGCGTGGCGTCCAGGCGGGCGATCTCCGCTGCGGAGCGGCTCCGCGCGGCCAGCCAGCCCACCGCCCCACCGGCCCCGAGGCAGACGACGACCACGGCCAGCGTCGAGAAGTCCATCCTCCGAGCTTGCCAAACGGGGTACGGGAGGAGCTGCGTGGGTACGTGCGGTTCATGAGGATCGTGTTGGTCGTCCTGCTCGTGCTGCTGCTCGTACTGGTCGTCGGTGTCCTGCTCTGGTGGCGGGCGGAGAGCCGGGCACGGGAGGAACGGCTGGTCGCCGATGCCCGCGCCGACGCGCAACGGTGGTACGAACGCCTCGGCGGCCAGGTGCTGAACCTGCACGGGGACTCCCCGGCGGTACGTCAGGCGCTGGTCGACGCGGGGGAGCGGTACAACGCGGCCGGTGGCCAGTTGGAACAGGCGCGTACCGTCCGGCAGTTCGAACTGGCCCGGGAGACCGCCCTGGAGGGACTGGCGTACGTCCGGGCCGCCCGGGTGGCCCTCGGTATCGATCCCGGCCCGGAGCTGCCCCCGCTGGCTGCGGCGCGGGGCGCCGGCAGGCTGACCCGGGAGCGGACCGTCGACGTGCAGGGTCAGGTCGTCAAGGCCGGGCCGCGACCGGGCGGGGAGACGCCGTACTACTACCCGGGTGGTCGCTACCAGGGGCGGCCGGTACCGGCAGGTTGGTACTCGACGCCGTGGTGGCGGACCGCGTTGGGTGCCGGTGCGGGTGTACTCGGCGGCCTGCTGATCGCCGATGCCCTCTTCTCGCCGGCCTTCGCCGACCCCGGGTACTCCTACGGCGCGGGGTACCAGGAGGGGTACGCCGACGGCCTGGGTGCCGACGGTGGCGGGTCCGACGGTGACGGTGATCCCGGTGGCAGCGGTGATCTCGGTGGTGGTGGCGACTTTGCTGGCGGTGACCCCGGTGGTGGTGGCGACTTCACTGGTGGTGGCGACTTTGCTGGCGGTGGCTTCGGCGGCGGTGACTTCGGTGGCGGTGACTTCGGCGGTGGGGGCGACTGGTAGGTGCCGACCGTCCCGCTGGCAGGTGGTAAAAAGGGCCCCTTCCTATGCAGAATGCGTTAGGAAGGGGCCCTTCCTTACCGGTCAGCCGGTGTTGCGCATGCCGGCGGCGATGCCGTTGACCGTGGTGAGCAACGCCCGTTCCAGGGCGGTGCCGTCCCCGGGGGCCCGCCGGGCGCCGGGTGCGGTGGCGACCGCGCGTCCGGCCGCACCGGAGTCGCGGTACTGCCGCAGCAGGGCGACCTGGAGGTGGTGCAGCGGCTCCAGGTAGGTGTCCCGGACGGCCAGGGTGCGCTGGAGCACCGGCGAGTTCTCCAGCAGGGCCGGCGAGTTGGTGATCGCCAGCACCTCCTGCTTGGTCCGGTCGTACTCCTCGCAGATCAGGTCGAAGATCGGGTGCAGCTTCTTGGGTACCAGCGTCTCGACGTACCGGCGGGCGATGCCCAGGTCGGTCTTGGTCAGCATCATCTCCACGTTCGACAGGAACGTCCGGAAGAAGTGCCAGTTGCGGTACATCTCGGCGAGTACGTCGGACAGCCCCTCGGCCCGGGCGGCGGCCAACCCGGTGCCGACCCCGAACCAGCCTGGCACGATCTGCCGGGTCTGGGTCCAGCCGAACACCCACGGGATCGCCCGCAGCCCGGACAGTCCGGCACCGGTGTTGGGGCGCTTCGCCGGCCGGGAGCCGATGTTCAGCGCGCCGAGCAGCTCGGTCGGGGTGGACGCCCAGAAGTACGCCGGCAGGTCCGGGTTCTCCACCAGCCCCCGGTAGGACCGGAAGGCCGACTCCGAGACCACGTCCATCGCGGCGTCCCAGCGCTCCAGCGCCTCGGCCGGCTGCCGGGGCGTGGTGTGCAGCAGGGCACTCTGCAGCACGGCGGCCAGGGTGAGTTCCAGGTTCTCCCGGGCCAGCGACGGCAGGGTGTACTTGTCGGAGATGACCTCACCCTGCTCGGTGACCTTGATCGCGCCGTCCAGGGTGCCGTACGGCTGGGCCAGGATCGCCTCGTGGGTGGGGCCGCCGCCCCGGCCGACGGTGCCACCCCGGCCGTGGAACAGCCGCAGCCGTACCCCGTGCCGCGCCGCCACGTCCCGCAGGCTGCGCTGCGCCCGGTGGATGGCCCACTGGCTGGTGGTGATGCCGGCCTCCTTGTTGGAGTCGGAGTAACCCAGCATCACCTCCTGCACGTCACCCCGGGCGGCGACCAGGGCCCGGTACGCCGGCAGGGAGAGCAGCTCGTCGAGGAGTTCGCCACCGGCGTTCAGCTCGGCCGGGGTCTCCAGCAGCGGCACGAAGCCGATCCGCGCCCGGCCGCTGTGCACGTCCACCAGACCGGCCTCGCGGGCCAGGACCACGGCGGCGAGTACGTCGTCGACGCCGAGGGTCATCGAGATGATGTACGACTCGATGACCTCGGTGCCGAACCGGTCCTGGGCATCCCGGATGGTGCCGAAGACGTCGAAGGTCTTCCGGGCGCTCTCGGTGAGCGGGGTGTCGGCGTTGCTGAGCGGACGACGCCCGGTCAGCTCGTCGGCGAGCAGCTTGGTCCGCTCCAGCCGGCTCAGGCCCGGGTAGTCGGAGACCTCGCCGACCGCCGCGTAGAACTGGGCGAGCACCGCGTGGTGCGCCTCGGCGTGCTCCCGCACGTCCAGGGTGGCCAGGTGCAGCCCGAAGGCGGAGACGGTACGGATCGCCGAGGCGAGCTTGCCGACCGCGGTGAGCTGGCCGGAGTTGCGGGCCAGCGAGGCGCGCATCAGCTCCAGGTCGGCGAGGAGTTCGGCGGTACCCCGGTAGTCCCGGCCGGGGGTGTGCGCGGTGCCCTCCCGCAGCCGGCGCCGGGTGTTGGCCAGCTTCGCCTTCACGCAGCGCGCCTTGAGCCGGTACGGCTCCTCGGCGTTGACCCGGCGGAACCGGGCCGCCACCTCGGGCAGTACGTCCAGGTCGGCGGCGAGGCTGGCGGAGAGGTCCAGGGACACCCCGCGCAGCCGGCGGGAGACGGAGACCTCGTTGATCAGCGCCTCCATCGCCGTCTCGGTGGCCTGGAGGCCGTGCTCGTGCTGGATCAGCAGCACCTCGCGGGTGACGTGCGGGGTGACGAACGGGTTGCCGTCCCGGTCACCGCCGATCCAGGTGCCGAAGGTCAACGGGCGGGCCGTCGGGGAGGTCTCCACGCCCAGCGAACGCAGCGTGTCGGCCAGGTCGTCGAGTACCCGGGGCGCCGCGTCGCCGTACAGGTCGCGCAGGTAGTAGATGGCGTTACGGGCCTCGTCGGTCGGGTCCGGCCGGTCCAGCCGCAGCTCGTCGGTCTGCCACATCAGGTCGAGCAGCTCGGCCAGGCGCCGGTTGCTCGGGCCCTCGTCGCTGGCCCCGTAGAGGATCGCGGCAGCCGCCTCGGCGTCCAGCTCGTCGGCGATGGCGCGCAGCTTGGACAGGATCGACCGGCGGGCCGCCTCGGTGGGGTGCGCGGTGAAGACCGGCCGGACGGCCAGCCGGCGGGCGGCGGCGGCGATCTCGTCGGCCGGTACGCCCCGCTCGGCGATCATCTTGGCGGCCTGGTCCAGCCAGCCCCCGTGGGTGGCCCGGCGGCGCCGCAGATCGCGGGCCCGGTGCACCTGCTCGGTGATGTTGGCCAGGTGGAAGTAGGTGGAGAAGGCCCGGGCCAGCTTGGTGCCGGTGGTCACGTCCATCCCGGTCAGCCGGGTGGCGGCGGCCGGCGGGTCGGACCGGACCAGGGCGCGTACCTCCTCGACCAGGTCGAGCAGGGGTGGGCCCTCCTGCCGGGCGAGGGTCTGGCCGAGCAGGGTGCCGAGGCGCCGGATGTCGGCGCGCAGGGCGGCGTCAGGTCCGTCGTGGTCGTACTGGTCGGTCATACCCGCGCTCCTTACGTGAGTACGAAGGACAGCGCTGTCCGACTGTCTGGATGGTATCCGCGCCCCCCGGTTCGATTGGAAGGGCCCCTTCCTATCGTTTTTTGCATAGCAGGGGGCCCTTCCTAACAAGTCAGGACGAGGCGGTGTGCCGGGCACGGTGCGTCGGCCGGCCCCGGACCAGGGCGGCGGTGAGCAGCCCGACCAGCCCGGCCAGCGCCCAGCCGGTCAACCAGGCCAGCGGCCAGGCCATCGACCGGCGGTCGAAGTAGACGACCGATTTGAGCAGGTCGTTGGTGAGTCCCGGGACGTTCCAGCGGTGCATCCCGCGCAGCGCGGCCGGCAGGAACTCCGGGGCGTAGATGCCGCCGGAACCGGGGTTGCCGAGCACCACGAGCAGCAGGATCACCAGTCCGGTACCGAGCAGCCCCAGCCAGCCCTGCACGGCGGCGGCGATCATGGCGGCGGCGAAACTGGCCAGCGCCCCGGCGGCGGCGACGAACGGCACATCGTGATCCCAGACACCCAGTACCGGGCCGACGACCAACGCCCCGGCGATCCCGAGCAGCACCGAGTGGACGGCCAGCGCCCCGGCCCGCAGCCCGGCCCGGCGCAGGTCGACCGGGGTGGTGCCGGCGGCCAGGCCGAGCACGGTGGCGGCCAGGTAGCCGCCGAGCACCAGGCCGACCGCCAGGTAGAACGGCACCAGGCCACGCGGGTCCGCCGGGGCGACCGGGTACCCGTCGGTGACCTTGACGGGCACCCCGGCCTGCCCGGCCGCCCCGGTGAGCACCCCGGTGACCAGGTCGGTGGCGCTGGGCGCGCCCGCGCTCGCCGTGGTCAGGTCGAGCCCGCCGGGGGCCGAGGTGAGCACGGCGTACACCTCGCGGGTGGCCAGTCCGTCGTCGGCGGCGGCCCGGTCGGCGTACCCGATGCTCCTGATCGTGTCGGTCCGGCCGCGCACGGCGGTCAGCAGCGACTCGGCCGGCTGGTCGCCGCGCACCACCCCGACGGGTACGTCGTGCGCGGTCGGCTGGTGCAGGGCGCCGGCGTAGGCGGCGATGAACGCGGTGGCCAGGGTGAGCGTGCCGAGGAGCAGGCCGACGGTACGGAGCAGCTGTCCCGGTCCGGTCCGCCGGTCCGCCGTCGTCGCCTCCACCGTGCCAGGCTATGGCTATTAGAGGGGTTCTGAGATGGTAAGAGGGGAATTTTGCTGGCGGCGAAACCAGTTGCCCACGTCGATACCGTGCTGACATGCGACACCTGAGCTACCCGCCCAAGCCGCGCCCCGGCGACCGGGTCGCGGTCGTCTCGCTCTCCAGCCCGGGGCCGGCGCTCTTCCCGCACGTTTACGAGTTGGGGCTGCGCCGGCTGCGGGAGGAGTTCGACCTGGTGCCGGTGGAGTACCCGACCACCCGGGCGCCCCGGGCCGACCCCCGGGACCGGGCCCGCGACCTGGTCGCCGCGTTCGCCGACCCGACGGTCCGCGCGGTCCTCGCCACGGTGGGCGGCGAGGACCTGATCACGGTCACCCCGCACCTGGACGACGCGGTGCTGCGGGCCGACCCGAAACCGTTCTTCGGCTACTCGGACAACACGAACCTGCTGCACCACCTGTTCCAGTTGGGCGTCGTGGCCTACCACGGCGGCTCGGTGCTGGTGCACCTCGGCCGCCCGGGCGCCCTGCACCCGCTGACCGCCGACTCGCTGCGGGCCGCGCTGTTCACCTCCGGCTGGTACGACCTGACGCCCGCCGACGAGTGGAGCGACCAACCCAACGACTGGCAGGACCCGGCCTCGCTCGCCGTGCCGCCGGTGATGTTCCCCGGGCAGGGCTGGCACTGGCAGGGGCCGGCCCGGGTGGTCGAGGGGCCCGCCTGGGGCGGCAACCTGGAGATCCTGCACTGGCTGCTCGCGGCCGGCCGGGTCGGGCCGGACGCGGACCTCACCGGCTGCGTCCTGGTGATCGAGACCTCGGAGGAACTGCCCGGGGCGACCGAGGTCTACCGGATCCTGCGCAACCTCGGCGAACGCGGACTCCTCGCCCGGTTCGGGGCGGTGCTGGTCGGCCGGGCCAAGGCGTGGGACTTCGCCCGCCCGTTGACCGGCGCGGCCAAGCAGCAGCACCTCGACGAGCAGCGCGCGGCGGTCACCCGGGCGCTGGGCGAGTACGCCCCGGACGCGGTGGTGGTCTTCGACGTCGACCTCGGCCACACCGACCCCCAGTTGATCATTCCGTACGGCGGCACCGTGCGGGTCGACGCGCCCGGTCGGCGGATCAGCGTCCGATACTGAACCGATGATCGACGTCAACCATCAGATCAGTGCGGTACGCCGTCGGGTCGGCACCCGGGTGCTGGAGGCCGGCGAGGCCCGGGTGGTCACGGTCAGCCAGACCTACGACGCCCCGGTCGAGGACGTCTGGGACGCCTGCACCAGCGCCGACCGGATCGCCCGCTGGTTCCTGCCGGTCACCGGTGACCTGCGGCTGCACGGCCGGTACCAGTTGCAGGGCAACGCGGGTGGGGTGGTCGAGCGTTGCGACCCGCCCCGGAGTTTCGCCGCCACGTGGGAGTACGGCGGCGACGTGAGCTGGATCGAGGTCCGCCTGACGGACGAGCCGGACGGGCGTACCCGGTTCGAACTGGAGCACGTGGCGCACGTCGACGACGACCGGTGGACCGAGTTCGGGCCCGGAGCGGTCGGGGTCGGCTGGGACATGGGCCTGCTCGGCCTGGCCGGGTACTTCGGCACCGGGAAGTCGGTGACCCCGGAGACGGCAGCCGCCTGGGTCGGCTCCGACCAGGGGCGGGAGTTCATGACCCTGAGCAGCCTGCGATGGGCGGAGGCCAGCGTCGCCGCCGGTACCGATCCCCAGCAGGCACGGGCAGCCGCCGACCGGACCACGGCCGCCTACACCGGCACGCCGGCACCCTGACCCCGGCCCCGCCC
>NZ_WVUH01000201.1 GCF_017614955.1 Micromonospora echinofusca | reverse complement strand
AGCGTCACCCGGTCGGGCCCTGCGGACCCCGCCCCGCTCCCCCACGCGGAGGGGCGGGGTCCGCAGGGCCCGACCGGGTGACGCTGGGGGCGTGATTGACCACATTCGGTCATCCGGTTTCGCGGCCCGCCCTCCGCTCAGGCAGACTCGACGGCATGGCGGAGCTGACCCCCTTGCTCGCAACCCGCTGGAGCCCGCGTGCCTTCGACCCGGGCGCCGACCTCACCGACGACGAGTTGACCTCGATGCTGGAGGCGGCCCGCTGGGCGCCGTCGGCCCGCAACAGCCAGCCGTGGCGGTTCGTGGTCGGCCGACGCGACGACGAGCGGCACAAGCAGATCCTGGCGAACCTGACCGGCGCGAACCAGCGCTGGGCGGGCCGGGCCTCCGCGCTCCTGGTCGGCACGTACCTGCCCGGTTCGCACAGCGCGTACGACCTCGGCCAGGCGGTGGCGCACCTCTCCGTGCAGGCCACCTCGCTCGGGCTGCACGTGCACCAGATGGCCGGTTTCGACGGCGACGGGCTGCGGGCCAGCCTGGCCCTGCCGGCCGAGGTGCAGCCGCACGTGGTGGTGGCGGTCGGCCGGCTCGCCGATCCGGCGACCCTCCCCGACGACCTGCGGGAGCGGGAGACCGCCCCGCGTCAGCGCCACCCGCTGGCCGAGCTGATCCTGCCCTGACCGGCCATGTTCCCAAGAAGTGGAAGATTCATTCCACCTACCCGGATGACCACGTAGGGTCACCAGTGTCATGTGGCAGGCGACCCTCCTCCTTCGCTGCCGCGACGAGGCCTCTCCGGCCGGCACCTCGTCGCGGGGTTGAGGCGCGCCGTCCAGCCGTCCGGGTCACGCCGACCCAGTCCGGGCACACCCCGGGCCCACCTCGTTACCGCTCAGACGACCGACGCTGACGTCACATGACCTCGGGAGCACTCCGCCATGGCCCAGTCCCGCACCGCCGACGCCGCTGATCCGATCGCCCGGCAGCGGCCCAGCCGCATGCCCTACCAGCGCTACCAGCCGTACCACCAGCAGTTCACCGTCGACCTGGCCGACCGGGCCTGGCCGGCCCGCCGGGTCGAGGCCGCACCCCGGTGGTGCGCCGTCGACCTGCGCGACGGCAACCAGGCCCTGATCGACCCGATGTCGCCGGAGCGCAAGCGCCGGATGTTCCAGCTGCTGGTGCAGATGGGCTACAAGGAGATCGAGGTCGGTTTCCCGTCGGCCAGCCAGACCGACTACGACTTCGTCCGGCAGCTCATCGAGCAGGACCTGATCCCGGAGGACGTCACCATCCAGGTGCTCACCCAGTGCCGGGAGCACCTGATCGAGCGGACCTTCGAGTCGCTGCGCGGCGCCCACCGGGCCATCGTGCACTTCTACAACTCCACCTCCACGCTGCAACGGCGGGTGGTCTTCGGGCTGGACCGGGACGGCATCGCCGACATCGCCACCCAGGGTGCGCGGCTGTGCCAGAAGTACGCGGAGATCCACACCCCGGACACCGACATCCACTACGAGTACTCCCCCGAGTCGTACACCGGCACCGAGCTGGAATACGCGCTGGAGGTCTGCACCCGGGTCATCGAGGTGATCGACCCCACCCCCGACCGGCCGTTGATCATCAACCTGCCGGCCACCGTCGAGATGGCCATGCCGAACGTCTACGCCGACTCGATCGAGTGGATGCACCGGCACCTGCCCCGGCGGGACAGCGTGGTACTGAGCCTGCACCCGCACAACGACCGGGGTACCGCGGTGGCCGCCGCCGAGCTGGGCCTGCTGGCCGGCGCCGACCGGGTGGAGGGCTGCCTGTTCGGCAACGGTGAGCGCACCGGCAACGTCGACCTGGTGACGTTGGGGTTGAACCTCTTCTCGCAGGGCATCGACCCGCAGATCGACTTCTCCAACATCGACGAGATCAAGCGGGCCGTCGAGTACTGCAACCAGCTGCCGGTGCACGAACGCCACCCGTACGCCGGTGACCTGGTCTACACCGCCTTCTCCGGCTCCCACCAGGACGCCATCAAGAAGGGCTTCGACGCGCTGGCCGCCGACGCCGCCGCAGCCGGGGTGGAGGTCGACGACCACACCTGGGCCGTGCCGTACCTGCCGATCGACCCGAAGGACGTGGGCCGCACCTACGAGGCGGTCATCCGGGTCAACTCGCAGTCCGGCAAGGGCGGCATCGCGTACATCATGAAGACCGAGCACCAGCTGGACCTGCCGCGCCGGCTCCAGATCGAGTTCTCCGGCGTGGTGCAGCAGGTCACCGACCACTCCGGCGGCGAGGTCGACCCGGGCACCATGTGGGAGATCTTCGCCGGCCACTACCTCTGCGCGCAGCAGAAGGAGCCGGCGCTGGCGCTGGGCAGCTACGGCACCCGGACCGCCGAGGGCAAGGCCGAGATCGAGGCCGAGGTGCGCTTCGACGGGCAGGCCCGGTCGGTGACCGGGGTCGGCAACGGCCCGATCGACGCGTACGTCAACTCGCTGACCGAGCTGGGCGTGAAGGTACGGGTGCTCGACTACCACGAGCACGCGATGTCCTCCGGCGGGGACGCGCAGGCCGCCGCGTACGTCGAGTGTGAGGTCGACGGCCGGACGGTCTGGGGGGTCGGCCTGGACGCCAACATCGTCACCGCCTCGGTACAGGCGGTCACCGCCGCCGTCAACCGGGCCCGCGCCTGAGGTGTTAGGAAGGGCCCCTTCCTATCGTTTTTGGTATAGGAAGGGGCCCTTCCTAACACCCAGCGCGGCCAGTAGCGCGCCGGCCACCAGCAGCCCGGCACACCAGTACATCGCCCCCCGGTAGGCGGTGGTGAGCGCGGCCGGCTGGGCGTACCCCTCGCCGGTCAGCCCGACCAGCAGCGGCAGCGCGGCGACCGCGAGCAGCGAACCGGCCCGGGAGGCCGCGTTGTTGAACCCGCTGGCCACCCCGGCGAACCGGTCCGCGACGGCAGCCAGCACCGAGGCGGTCAGCGGCGCCACCACCAGGGTCAGCCCGATCCCGAACAGCGCCACCCCGGGCAGCACGTCGAACCAGTACGACGCGCCCGGGGAGACCCGGTGCAGCAGCACCAGCCCGGCGGCGGCAACGACCGGGCCGACGGTCAGCGGCAGCCGGGGGCCGATCCGGGCGGAGAGCGCCCCGGCGCGCGGGGAGCCGACCAGCAGCAGCACCGTCATCGGTACGGTGGCCAGCCCGGCCAGCAGCGCCGAGTAGCCGACGACGTTCTGCAGGTAGACGGCGAGGAAGAAGCTGAAGCCGCCGAGCGCCGCGTAGACCAGCACGGTGAAGACGTTCAGCACCGAGAAGAGCCGGCTGTGGAACAGCACCGGGGGCAGCATCGCACCGGTACCCCGCCGCCGCTCCACCAGCACGAAGAACACCGCCGCGACCACGCCGACCAGCACGGCGGTCAGTACCACGGGCGAGGCGGCGCCACGCTGCGGCGCGTCGATCAGCGCGTACGTGACGCCGGCCAGGCCGAGCGCGCCGAGCAGCGCCCCCAGGATGTCGAACCGGCGCCGGCCGGTCCGCGCCGCGTCCTCGTCCCGGCTCTCCGGGACCCAACGCAGGGCGGCGAGGACGACCGGCACGGCCAGCGGCAGGTTGATGAAGAAGATCCAGCGCCAGGAGAGTACGTCGATCAGCCAGCCGCCGAGGAACGGGCCGAGCGCGGTGGACACCCCGGACAGGCCCGACCAGGTGCCGATGGCACGTCCCCGGTCGTCCGGGTGGAAACTCGCCTGGAGCACGGCGAGCGAACCCGGGGTGAGCAGGGCACCCCCGGCGCCCTGGAGGAACCGGGCCGCGATCAGCCACTCGACGCTCTGCGCCAGCCCGCAGAGCACCGAGGCGGCACTGAACCAGACGACACCGATCAGGAAGACCCGGCGACGGCCGAACCGGTCCCCGAGCGCCCCGCCGAGCAGGACGAACGCCGCCAGCATCAGCAGGTACCCGTTGACCGTCCACTGTAGGCCGGCGACGGTGGCGCCCAGGTCGGCGCCGAGATGGGGCAGCGCCACGTTCACCACCGTGCTGTCCAGGAACACCATCCCGGAGGCGAGGATCGCGGCGAGAAGGGTGCCCCGGCCGGCGGCGGTCCCGGTCCGGAGGGCGGCGGCGGGAGGGGATTCGGCCATGCTGTCCAATCTGCCCCGCCGAATATGGCACTCGCCACGAAACGCCGAAACCGGCCGGTAATACTGGAGCGAATCGCCGGCAGCCCGCAAGCTTGGGGGGTGGCGTCTCCGCGTACCAGATCAGCGTCCCGTTTCCCGGCGGTGGCCGCGCTAGCCGC
Organism: Micromonospora echinofusca; assembly: GCF_017614955.1. GTDB lineage: Bacteria > Actinomycetota > Actinomycetes > Mycobacteriales > Micromonosporaceae > Micromonospora > Micromonospora echinofusca_A. The sequence goes on along the minus strand of NZ_WVUH01000201.1, from coordinate 9,066 downwards.
GGCGCTCGCCCTCGTCGGCGGCTGCGCCCCGGCCGAGGAGGACGCGCCGCCCCCTTCGGGTGGTTCGGTCCAGGACCGGCTCGGGCAGTTGACGGTCGCCACCGCCGGGTCGATGAAGGGCTACAGCCGGGACCGTTTCCCGCACTGGCGGGACACCGGCAAGAACTGCGACGTCCGCGACTCGGTGCTGCAACGTGACGGCAAGAACATCAAGCTTTCCGGCTGCAACGTGGTCGCCGGTCGCTGGACCAGCGTGTACGACAACCGCAGCTTCACCGACCCCTCCGACGTGGACATCGACCACGTGGTGCCGCTGGCCAACGCCTGGCGGTCCGGTGCCGACGAGTGGGACGACGCCCGCCGGGGCGAGTTCGCCAACGATCTGACCCGTCCGCAGCTCATCGCGGTTTCGGCCTCGTCCAACCGGGCAAAGGGTGATCAGGACCCGTCCCAGTGGAAGCCGGCCAACCGCGACTACTGGTGCGACTACGCCGCAGACTGGGTGACGGTCAAGCACCACTGGCGGCTCTCGGTGACCAGCGCCGAGAAGGCCGCGCTGACCGAGATGTTGGAGGGCTGTACATGGACGACCCAGCCGTGACCGGTGACGGCGCCGGGACGGCCGGCGCCGCCGCAGCCACCGCTGCGGACAGCAACGGGACGGCCGGCACCGCCACGGGCGGCAACGGGACGGCCGGCACCGCCACGGGCGGCAACGGGACGGCCGGCACCGGATCAGCCGGCGCCACCACCGCCGCGACCGGGGAGAGCCGGACGGCGGACATCGTCCCCGGACCCGGCGGGGTGATGACCGACGAGGTGGGTGTGGTCACCGGTGAGTTGACCCTGCGGACCGAGTCGACCGGCGGGCAGGTCGTGCTGCGGGTGCAGTACCGGGACGCCGACGAGTGGTACACGGTCACCGGCGGCCGGGCACCGCTGTCCGACCCGGGCGGGCTGGACGCGGTGCACACGATCGCGGTCGGACTGCTGAACCGCCCGGAGGGCTGAGCCGGCGAGCGGTTAGGAAGGGCCCCTTCTTATCGCTTTCGGTATAGGAAGGGACCCTTCCTAACGTGGGGTCACACGTACGAACCAGGCTCGCTGGGCGCGGAGACCACGCCCGGTGCGTCGCCCTCGTCAGCGGGCCGGACCACCTCGGCGGTCACCCGGTGCGGGCGCAGTTCGCCGCTGGCGATCCGCTCGGCGAAGTGGCACGCCACCTTGCTGCCGCCGATCTGACGCAGGACCGGCCGCTCGTCGGCGCAGCGGGTCGGCTGGGCCCACGGGCAACGGGTGTGGAACCGGCAACCCGACGGCGGGTTGGCCGGCGACGGCAGGTCACCGGAGAGCAGGATCCGCTCCCGCTGGTCCTCCACGTCCGGGTCCGGTACCGGCACCGCGGACATCAGCGCCCGGGTGTACGGGTGCATCGGCTCCCGGTACAACTGGTCACCGGAGGCCTCCTCCACGAGGGCGCCGAGATACATCACCCCGACCACGTCGGAGATGTGCCGGACCACCGCCAGGTCGTGCGCGATCACCAGGTAGGTGAGGCCGAGCCGCTCCTGCAACTCGTCCAGCAGGTTGACCACCTGAGCCTGGATCGAGACGTCCAGGGCGGAGACCGGCTCGTCGGCCACGATCAGCTCCGGCCCGAGCACCAGGGCCCGGGCGATGCCGATGCGCTGCCGCTGGCCACCGGAGAACTCGTGCGGGTAGCGGGACAGTGCCCACCGGGGCAGACCGACCGCGTCGAGGGTCTCCCCGATGATCCGCCGACGCTCGTCCCGGCTGCCGCCGATGCCGTGCGCCTGGAGTCCCTCGGTCAGGATCGACTCCACGTTCTGCCGGGGGTCCAGGCTCGACATCGGATCCTGGAAGATCATCTGCATCCGGCGGCGCATGCTCCGCAACCGCCCCGCCGACAGTCTGGTCAGGTCCACCCCGTCGAACCTGACCTCGCCGCCGGTGGGCGGGGTCAGCTGCAACAGGGCCCGCCCGAGGGTCGACTTCCCGCAGCCGGACTCGCCGACCAGGCCGTACGTCCGGCCGCGCGGGATGCTCAGGTCCACCCCGTCGACCGCCTTGACGTGGCCGACGACCTTGTCGAAGACCACCCCCCGCTTGATCGGGAAGTGCACCTTCAGGTCACGGACCTCGACGAGGTTCTCGCTCCCGGTCACGCTGACTCCTCCTCGCGCGAAGCGGCTTCCGCCGGAGCTGCGGCGTCGGACGCGCCGGCCGCGACCGCGCCGGTCTGCGGGGCGAAGGCCGAATCCGGTTCCCGACCCGGGACCGGCGCGGGGTTGACGCACCGGTAGCTGCGGTCGTCGTGGGCGAGTACCAGTTCCGGTGGTGCACCCACGCAGTCGTCCACCCGGCGGGTGCAGCGTGGCGCGAAGGCGCAGCCGTCCGGCCAGGGCAGCAGGTCGCGTACCGAGCCGGGGATCGGCGTCAGCCGCTCACCCCGGCCGGAGTCCAGGCGCGGGATCGAGCCGAGCAGACCCACCGTGTACGGGTGGCGCGGCGCGGCGAAGAGCGGCCGGCGGCGGGCGGTCTCCACCACCCGACCGGCGTAGAGCACGTTGATGGTGTCGCACATGCCGGCCACCACCCCCAGGTCGTGGGTGATCATCACCAGGGCGGTACCGGAGTCCCGGACCAGTTCCTTGAGCAGTTCCAGGATCTGGGCCTGGATGGTCACGTCCAGGGCGGTGGTCGGCTCGTCGGCGATCAGCAGTCGGGGCCGGCAGGCCACCGCCATCGCGATCAGGGCCCGCTGCCGCATTCCACCGGAGAGCTGGTGCGGGTACTCCTTGAGCCGCCGCCGGGGGTCGGGGATGCCGACCCGGTCGAGCAGTTCGGCGGCCTCCTTGGCCGCCGCCTCGCCCTTCATGCCCCGGTGGCGGGTGAGCACCTCGGTCACCTGGAGCCCGATCGGGATCACCGGGTTCAGGGAGGAGAGCGGATCCTGGAAGATCATCGCGATGTCCCGGCCCCGGATGTCCCGGCGCGACCGGTCGTCGAGCTGGAGCAGGTCGGTGCCGTCGAAGACGGCCTTGCCACCCACCCGCAGGCCGGGCTGCTTGGGCAGCAGACCCATGATCGCCAGTGAGGTCACGCTCTTGCCGCAGCCGGACTCACCGACCAGGCCGACCACCTCCCCGGCGTCCACCGAGAAGGAGACGCCGTCCACGGCGTGTACCGTCCGCTGCCCGCGACGGGCGAACGTGACGGAGAGGTCGTCCACCTCCAGCAGTGCCATCAGAACCACCCCTCCGTTCGCGACTGCGGGGCCCGCAGGCTCAGTCCTCGCGTATTGCGCACCGCAGACCTACTTCCGCAGCTTGGGGTCGAGGGCTTCGCGCATCGCCTCACCGAGCAGGGTGAAACCGAGCGCGGTGATGATGATCGCGACCGCCGGGTAGATCGCCAGCGCCGGCCGGATCCCCAGGTACGGCTGCGCGTCGGCGAGCATCACGCCCCACTCGGGTACGGCCGAGTCGGGGTTGCCGAGGCCGAGGAAGGAGAGCGCGGCGGCTTCGATGATCGCGGTGGCCAGCGTCAGGGTGGCCTGCACGATCACCGGGGCGAGCGAGTTGGGTACCACGTGGGTCAGGGCGATCCGGGACCGGCGTACCCCGAGCGAGGTCGCCGCCAGCACGTAGTCGCTGTTGGCCTGCGCGATCATCGAACCGCGCAGGAGCCGGGCGAAGACCGGTACCGAGACCACGCCGACGGCGATCATCACCGTGGTCAGGCTGGCGCCGAGCAGGGCGGCGATGCTCACCGCGAGCAGCAGGCTGGGCATCGCCAGCAGCATGTCGACGAAACGCATCAGCACGGTGTCGATCCAACGGCCCCACCGGCCGCCGAGACCTGCGGCGGCACCCGCCACGCCGCCGATGAGCGCGCCGACGGCCAGACCGATCAACGTGGAGACCACGCCGACCAGCAGGGTCTGCCGGGCCCCGACGATCATCCGGCTGAACACGTCCCGGCCCTGGTGGTCGTAGCCGAGCCAGTGGTCGCCGGAGGGCCCCGGGATCAGCCCCTGACCGGACTTGACCACGCCCTCCCGGATACCGATCGAGTCGGTCGGGCCGTACGGGACGAAGAACGGGCCGATGATCGCCACGAGGATGAACACGGCGAGGACGGCCGCACCGACGATGGCGGCCGGGTTGCGCCGCAGCCGTCGGAAGGCCTCCTGCCAGAGGCTGACCCCACGCTCGTCGTCCCGGACGGCCGCCAGTTCGGCGAGCCGGTCGATCTTCTCGCCCTTCTTGCCGGTGGTGATGGTCATCGGACCCTCACTCTCGGGTCGATGATGCTGTAGGAAACGTCAACCAGGAGGTTCACCAGTACGTACATCACCGCGATGATCATGATGAAGCCCATCAGCACCGGGTAGTCGCGCTGGCTGATCGAGTCGGCGACGAACGCCCCGATCCCGCTGAAGGCGAAGACCGTCTCGGTGAGTACCGCCCCGGAGAGCAGACCACCGGTGAGCAGACCGATCGAGGTCGCCACCGGCAGCATCGCGTTGCGCAGCACGTGGCGGCGCCGGACCGTCGACTCGGTCAGGCCCTTGGCCTCGGCGGTCCGGACGAAGTCCTCACCGAGTACCTCCAGCACGCTGGCCCGGGTGATCCGGACGATGATCGCCAGCGGGATGCTGGCCAGGGCGATACCCGGCAGCACCAGGTGCCAGATCGCGTCGGCGGCGGCGTCCCACTCGCGGGTCAGCAGCCCGTCCAGGACGAAGAAGTTGGTCACCCGGGTGGCCTCGATGGTCGGGTCCTGCCGGCCGCTCGACGGGAACCAGCCGAGGCTCTCCGCGAAGATCGCCTTCAGGACGTACGCGAGGAAGAAGACCGGGATGCAGATACCGATCAGCGACCCGGCGACCGAGGCGTGGTCGAGGAACCGGCCGCGACGACGGGCGGCCAGGTAGCCCAGCGGGATACCGACCCCGATCGCGATGACCATGGCCATGACGGTCAGTTCGACGGTACCGGGGAAGCGCTGGAGGAACTCGGTGGTGACCTCGCGCTTGGTGGAGATCGAGGTGCCCAGGTCGAGTTGGAGCATCCGGCGCATGAACCGTCCGTACTGCACCAGGATCGGCTCGTCCAGGCCGAGGTTGCGGCGGATGGCGGCGCGCATCTCCGGCGTGCCCCGTTCCCCGAGAATCGCGGTCTCGGGACCGCCGGGCAGGCGGCGGAGCCAGATGAACAGCAGGATGGAGAGCCCGAACAGGGTGGGTATCAGCTGTAGCAGGCGTCTGACGATGAACCGGAACACGGCGGCCTCGAAGGGGTGCGGAGGGGTACGGGCGGACGCTGTCGTGCAGCGCCCGCCCGCATTCCTTGCCTCAGGTCAGGACTCAGAGCGACGGCAACAGGGTCGGCGGGGCCTGCGGCGCCGCCGCCCTGTTGCTGGTCACTCCTACTTGAACTCGGCGGTCTCGAACTTCTCGTCGGTCAGCGGGCTCGCCTTGATCCCGGTCACGTCCTTGGCGAACACCAGCGCCGGCGGCGAGTGCGAGATCGGCACACCCGGCAGGAAGTTCATGATGTCGGCGTTGAGTTCCTTGTAAAGCGCGACCCGGGCCGCCTGGTCGGCGGTGGTGTCGGCCTTCTTGAACTTCTCGAACAGCGCCGGGTTGTTGTAGCCCCACTCGTCCTTCGGCCGGTCGAAGAAGGTGCCGATGAAGTTGTAGGCGTCGCCGTAGTCGCCGGTCCAGCCGAGGAAGTGCAGGTCGTGCGCGCTGCCGGAGGTGGTGGCGTTGAGGTAGTCCGGGCTCCACTTCAGCGGGATGGCCTGGACGTTGATGCCGACCGCCTTCAGGTCCGCCGAGAGCAGCTCGAAGATGTCCTTCGGGTTCGGCATGTACGGCCGGGTGACCTCGGTCGGGTAGTGGAACTTGAGGGTCAGGTTCGACGCACCGGCCTCGGCCAGCAGCTGCTTGGCCTTCTCCGGGTTGTAGTCGTACTTGGTGACCTCGCCGTTGAAGCCCTCCACGGTGTCCGGGAGGAAGTTCAGCGCGACCTTGGCGCCCGGGGGCAGCTTCGAGTCGACCAGCGCCTGCCGGTTCAGCGCGTGTGCGATCGCCTGCCGGACCTTGAGGTCGGCCAGCTTCGGGTTCCCCTTCTGGTTGATCGCCAGGTAGAGGACGTTGAACGCGGGCCGGGTGAGGACGTTGAAGCCCTCGCCCTTCAGCGGCTCGACGTCGGCCGGGCCGACCAGGTCGTAGCCCTGGATGTCACCGGAGCGGAGCGCCTGCTTGCGGGCGTTCTCGTCCGAGATGGTCTTGTAGATCAGAGTCTTGATCTTGGCCTTCGGGCCACCGCTGAAGTCGTCGTTGCGCTCCAGGGTCACCGTCTTGTTGGCCACGTCCCAGGACTTGAACTTGTACGGGCCGGTACCGGTCGGGTGCTCCGTCGCGTACGACGGGTACTTGATGTCGGTGGCGCTGCCCGTGACGTTGCTGGCGTCGTACTGCTGGAGCGCCTTCGGGCTGTGGATACCGAACGCGGTCAGCATCAGCGCCGAGGGAACCTTGCTGGAGACCCGGGTGAAGGCCAGGTCCACAGTGGTGGCGTCCTTGACGGTGCAGGACTTGAAGAGGCTCGGCGGCAGGTCGGGGCTCTCGTTCTTGGCGAAGCCACCCATGACGTCCTGCCAGTACGCCGTCACGTCCGGGCTCTGCATGAGACCCTTGGCGTTGTACCAGCGGTCGAAGTTGATGCAGACAGCCTCGGCGTTGAAGTCGGTACCGTCGTGGAACTTCACGCCGGAACGCAGCTTGAAGGTCCAGACCGTGCCGGTGGCGTCCGGGGTCCAGGACTCGGCCAGACCGGGAACGGGCTTGGTGCCACCCTCCTCGGCCGAAACCAGCGTCTCGAAGATCTGACGCGACACACGGAACGACTCACCGTCACTGGCGAGGCTGGGGTCGAGCACCTTCGGGTCCCCGGCGACGCCGAAGACGAGGGTGTCCTTCTTGCTCTCGCTGGAGCCTTCGTCGCGGTTGCTCTCGGCGCAGCCTGCTACCGCGAGGGCCGCGACCGCGACGGCCGCTAACGCGACCTTCGGCCTGGGTGCACGCATGGTGCTTTCACCTCGTCCTAGGGGGTACGGACAACGTGGTGACAGGGGTCACCGATGGCGGTGACCTTAGCTTCCGTTTGGACCCCCGGAAACTGTTGCCGAACCGGTTGGTATCGGATCGTGTCTTTACCGCTGCGGCGAGCGCCCGGACCGGGGCTGACGTGTGTAGTAGGTACCGGTACGTCCCGGTTCAGCGATGCAAATTTGTTACATCGCCGCACCGGGCCGATCACCCCCATGTCAGACCCGAACCGGGCGCCGGACACCGCCCCCGGGTGGCCCGCCGAGCCGGAGGGGCGGGCGCCTCAGACCGCGCGGCGCCCCTCGAAAGCCCGACCCAGGGTGATCTCGTCGGCGTACTCCAGGTCCCCGCCGACCGGCAGACCACTGGCCAGCCGGGTGACCGCGATCCCCATCGGCTTGACCATCAACGCGAGGTAGGTGGCGGTCGCCTCACCCTCCGTGTTCGGGTCGGTGGCCAGGATCAGCTCGCGTACCGCGCCGCTGCCGAGCCGCCCCAGCAGCTCACGGATGCGCAGATTGTCCGGACCGATCCCCTCCAACGGATTGATCGCCCCACCGAGCACGTGGTAGCGGCCCCGGAACTCGCCGGTCCGCTCGATCGCCACCACGTCCTTGGGCTCCTCGACCACGCAGAGCACCTCTTCGGTACGGCGTGGGTCACGGCAGATCCGGCACTGCTCGGACTCGGCCACGTTGAAGCACGTGGTGCAGAACCTGACCAGGTCCTTCACCTTGCGCAGTGCACCGGCCAGCCGGTTGACGTCCGCCGGGTCGGCGGAGAGCACGTGGAAGGCGATCCGCTGCGCACTCTTCGGACCCACCCCGGGCAGCCGGCCCAACTCGTCGATCAGGTCCTGGATGGCACCCTCGTACATCTGGCGGCTCAGAAACCGGGCAGGCCGAGGCCGCCCAGACCGCCGGAGACCGGACCCATCTTCTGCTCGGTCAGCTGCTGGGCCGCCTCGCTGGCGTTCCGGACCGCCGCCACCACGAGGTCCTCCAGCGTCTCGACGTCCTCCGGGTCGACCGCCTTCGGGTCGATCTTGATGGACTTCAGCTCACCGGTACCGGCCACCGTGGCGGTGACCAGCCCACCGCCGGCCGTACCGGTCAGCTCCGCCTCGGCCAGCTCGGCCTGTGCGGCGGCGATCTGCTTCTGCATCTTCTGCGCCTGCTTCAGCATCTGCTGCATGTTCGGCTGTCCACCTGGGCGCACGGATGGCTCCTTCTCGCACTCGTCCGACCGACCGGTTCCCGTACTGTCTGACCGACCGCCGATCAGCCTAACCCGCAGCGCGGACGGCGCCCGGCAGGCGCCCGCCCGACCGGGCAGCGGTCAACGGACCTCGATCTCGGTGATCCGCTCCGCGCCCAGGGCGTCCCGGAGCAACTGGATGGCCTGCTGCTCGCTGGACTGCCGGGCGGTCTTCTCGTCGATCACGTCGTCGAGCGGCTCGTCCCCCGGATCGAACCCCTCGTAGGCGGGGACCGCAGGTGCCGATGCCGCAGCCGCGCCACGCGGACCGTCGTAATCCGGGTCGTAGGGCGGTTCACCGGCCCAGTCGGCGTCCGCGGTCTTCCGGGCCGCCGCCTGGGGGCGCGGGCCGCGACCGGCCGCCGCCGCGCGGGCCGCCGCCAGACCGCTGCCCGCCGCCGCCCGGGGTCCGCCGGTCCCGGCCTGGCTGGCGGGGGTCACGGTCGGCGCCGCGCCAGCCGCTCCGGGGGTACCCGCCGACGGGGCGGAGGTCGACATGGAGGGCGGCGCGGTCGGCGCCACCCCGCCGGGGCGCGCCGGTTCCGGCCAGTCCCCGGCGCCACCCGCCGGTGCGGGCGCGGCACCACCCGGCCGGGCCGCCTCGGGCCAGTCGTCCCCACCGGCCGGAGACGTGGCGGTCGGGGACTGCGGCGCGGCTGTCGGGCGGG
>NZ_WVUH01000200.1 GCF_017614955.1 Micromonospora echinofusca | reverse complement strand
GGACCACGGCGAACCCGGCCACGGGCACAGCTGACCCAGGAGGCGTCCCATGGCACCCGACACCCGGCCGTTGCAGCCGGCACCGAACCTCATCGAACTGAACATCGGCGGCATGACCTGCGCCTCCTGCGCCGCCCGGATCGAGAAGAAACTGAACCGGCTGGACGGGGTGACCGCCACGGTCAACTACGCCACCGAGAAGGCGAGCATCCACTACCCGGACACCTACACCCCGGCCGACCTGATCGGCACGGTCGAGAAGACCGGCTACACCGCCGCCGTACCGCCCCCGCCGCAGTCGGCAGCCACCCCGGCGGAGACCGCCGAACCGGTCGACGAACTGCGCGCGGCGCGTACCCGGCTGCTCGTCTCGCTGGTCCTCAGCGTGCCGGTGATCGTGCTGGCCATGGTGCCCGCCTGGCAGTTCGACTACTGGCAGTGGCTCTCCCTCACCCTGGCCGCCCCGGTGGTCGTCTACGGCGGGCTGCCGTTCCACCGGGCGGCCTGGGTGAACCTGCGGCACGGCGCCGCGACCATGGACACCCTGGTCAGCCTCGGCACGATCGCCGCGTTCGGCTGGTCGGTCTGGGCGCTCTTCCTCGGCAGCGCCGGGATGCCCGGCATGACGCACCCGTTCGAGCTGACCATCACCCGGACCGACGGCGCCGGCAACATCTACCTGGAGGCCGCCGCCGGGGTCACCACGTTCATCCTCGCCGGCCGGTACTTCGAGGCCCGCTCCAAGCGGACCGCCGGAGCCGCCCTGCGCGCCCTGCTCGAACTCGGCGCCCGGGACGTCGCGGTGCTGCGGGACGGCACCGAGGTCCGGATCCCGATCGACCAGCTCGCCGTCGGCGACCGGTTCGTGGTCCGGCCGGGCGAGAAGATCGCCACCGACGGGATCGTCGAGGACGGCTCCTCGGCGGTGGACAACAGCATGCTCACCGGCGAGTCCGTACCGGTCGAGGTCGCCCCGGGGGACCGGGTCGTCGGGGCCACCGTCAACGCCGGTGGCCGGCTGGTGGTCACCGCCACCCGGGTCGGCGCCGACACCCAGCTCGCCCAGATGGCCCGTCTGGTCGAGGCCGCCCAGACCGGCAAGGCCGCCGTGCAGCGGCTCGCCGACCGGGTCTCCGGGATCTTCGTCCCGGTCGTGATGGCCATCGCCGTCGGCACGCTGGGCTACTGGATCGGTACCGGTGCCGAACTGACCGCCGCGTTCACCGCAGCCGTGGCGGTGCTCATCATCGCCTGCCCGTGTGCCCTCGGGCTGGCCACCCCGACCGCCCTGCTGGTGGGTACCGGCCGGGGCGCCCAGCTCGGCATCCTGATCAAGGGGCCCGAGGTGCTCGAATCGACGAAGCGGGTGGACACCGTCGTGCTGGACAAGACCGGCACGGTCACCACCGGCCGGATGACCCTGGTCGACGTGCTGCCCGCCGCCGACCAGGACCGCGACGAACTGCTGCGGCTGGCCGGTGCACTGGAGCACGCCTCCGAACACCCGATCGCCCGGGCCGTCGCCACCGGCGCCGCCCAGTCCGCCGACGCAACCGGGGGGCTGCCGCCGGTCACCGGGTTCGCCAACGTCGAAGGGCTCGGGGTGACCGGTACCGTCGACGGCCGGACCGTCACCGTCGGCCGGGAGCGGCTGCTCACCGAGCGGGGACTGGAGCTGCCGGAGGAACTGCGCCGCGCCGTCACCGAGGCCGAGGCGGCCGGTCGTACCGCCGTGCTGGCCGGCTGGGACGGCCGGGTACGCGGCGCGCTGGTCGTCGCCGACGTGGTGAAGCCGGAGAGCCGGGACGCCATCGCCCGGCTACGGGCCCTCGGGCTCACCCCGATCCTGCTCACCGGGGACAACGCCACGGTCGCCGGTCGGGTCGCCACCGAGGTGGGCATCGAGGCGGCCCAGGTGATCGCCGGGGTGCTGCCGGCGGAGAAGGTCGACGTGGTCCGACGGTTGCAGGCCGAGGGTCGTACCGTGGCCATGGTCGGTGACGGGGTGAACGACGCCGCCGCCCTCGCGCAGGCCGACCTGGGCCTGGCCATGGGCACCGGCACCGACGTCGCGATCGAGGCGTCCGACCTGACCCTGGTACGCGGTGACCTGACCGCCGCCGTCGACGCGATCGCGCTGTCCCGGCGGACGCTGCGGATCATCCGGAGCAACCTGTTCTGGGCCTTCGCCTACAACGTGGCGGCCCTGCCGCTGGCGGCGGCCGGCCTGCTCAACCCGATGATCGCGGGTGCGGCCATGGCCTTCTCCTCGGTCTTCGTGGTCGGCAACAGCCTGCGGCTACGGGGGTTCCGTCCGGTTGCCGCCCGGTGACCGGTTAGCGTGGAACCGTGCGGACGGTCGGTGCGGCGCTGACCGGGCGGTGGGCCCGGTCGGCGCTGCTCGCCGCCACCCTGTTCGGGCTGGCCATGATGCACAGCCTGGGCCACGGCGGCGGACCGCACCCGGTGGCGATGGCCGCCGGCCCGCATCCGACGACGACGGCCGCCGGCCCGCACGGTGCGGGAACCGGCGAACCGCACCCGACGACGATGGCCGCCGACCCGCACCGTGCGGTGGTCGTCGGACCGGGCGCGGCGGACCGTCCCGGCGGCGACCCGCAGCTGGCCCTGCCGGCCGACGGTGGCGGGGGCGGACACCCGGCAGGGTGGAGCGTCTGCGCCGCCGTCCTCGGCGGACTCGCCGCCGTGGCACTGCTCGCCGTTCTGCTGCTCACCGTCGGAGTGGGGCTGTGGAACGCTCCGGCCGCCCGGAACCTGTCGACCGGCTCCCGCGCCCCACCAAAGGCCGGACCGATCGGGCTGACCCTGGCCCGGGTCTCGGTGCGACGCAGATAGGACGCCCAGCGGGCGCCGGTACCCCCGGTGTCCCGCCGCCGCTTCCCGTCCACGTTCGTACCGCACCCGAGAGGTTCCGCTGTGAACACCCGTACCATCCTGCGCCGCGCCGCCCTGGCCGGCACCGCCCTGACCGCCGCCGTCGCCCTGGCCGGCTGCGGCACCGACGACCCGATGCACGGCACCGGCGACCGCCACGCCACCCCGGCCGGTGCGTCGACCGCCGACACCCCGACCGGCCCGGCCCGGTTCAACGGCCCGGACGTGATGTTCGCCCAGATGATGATCCCGCACCACCGGCAGGCCGTGGAGATGTCCACGCTGGCCGAGACCCGGGCCACCGACCCCGAGGTCAAGCAGTTGGCCGCCCAGATCAAGGCCGCCCAGCAGCCGGAGATCGACAAGATGACCGGCTGGCTGACCGCCTGGGGCAGGCCCACCGCGATGCCGGGCACGAGCAACGGCCCGGGCATGCACCACGGTGGGATGCCCGGCATGATGACCGACGCCGAGATGACCGACCTGGCCGCCGCCTCCGGTACGGACTTCGACCGGCGGTTCCTGACCATGATGGTCGCGCACCACAAGGGCGCGCTCACCATGGCCCGGGACGAGATCTCCTCGGGCGACAACGCCGAGGCGAAGGCGCTGGCCCAGGCGATCCTCACCAGCCAGCAGGCCGAGATCGACACGATGAACCGGATCCTCGCCCGACTCTGAACCGCCGACGGCAAGGGGTCCGCGTCACCGGGTACCACCCCGGTGACGCGGACCCCGCCGCGTTCGATCAGCCGGTACGGGTCAGCGGCGGACCAGGTACGCCCGGGTGATGGTCTGCTCGACCATGTTGCCCGTCGAGTCCACGTGCCGGGCCCGCAGCGATACCTCCTGCACCCCGTGCGGGTGCGGAACGTGCGCCACCGTGGTGTCCCCGGAGCCGGTCAGCCGTACCTGACGCCAGTTCCGCCCGTCGTACGACGCCTCCACCGACAGGTAGCGGGTCGTACCGTGGGTGGCACCGTCCTGCCACTGCACCGACACCGGCACCGCGAACGTGCCACCGGCCGGCGCCCGGTTGTGGTCGTCGAGCTGCGGCGCGAACCGGACCGCCGCCAGCGGCAGCCGCACCGTCGACCCCTCGGCCGGCGTGGCCGAGCAGAACGTCCACGCCACCTTCACCGAGGTGGCACCGGCGAAGTCGGTGCTCCGGGTGGCCCGGCTCTCCAGCCGGTACGTCGCCGAACCGGCCGGGACGGTGAACGAACCGGTCGCCGCCAGGTCGTTCTGGCCGACCAGGCGACCGTTGCGGTAGAGCTTCGTGTACGCGCCGGTCACCGCGGACCGGGCCTCCCGGTGGGTGCCCTGGTCGGTGAAGAGCGGCAGCTCGACGTCGATCCGGTCCCCGGTGCGGGCCGCGTTCGTCCACTTCCACGGCCAGTCCCTCGGGAACGACGGCCCGAAGACCCCGACGTTCCACCGCTCGACCGAGTGCGTACCGACGGTGAAGTGCCGGTCCGCGCTGTTCAGCATGGTCTCCGGGTTGCCGTCCGGCTCACCGGCGAAGGTGCCGATCGCCGCCAGCCACGGGGTGTCCGGGATGTAGTACTCCTGGATGGTGAACGGCAGGGGCGCGTACACCAGGTAGTCCTTCTGCCCGATCCGACCCGGCCGGGCCGAGGCCAGCCGTGCCTGCACGCTGGCCAGCTCCGAGTTCGGCAGGTGCCGGATCAGGTCGGCCGGTACCCGGTCGGGCTCGATCCACTGCACGTGGTACATGTACGGGCTGCCGGCGAAGCCACCCCGACCGTCCGGCTTGGCCAGCCGGGCGGCCACGTAGAAGGTGAACTCCCCACCGGTGGTGGCGCTGGTCGACGGGCGGACCAGCAGGCCGTCGAAGGTCGGGCCGTGGGCGTCCGAGCCGAGGTACCGGCCGTCGTTGGTCATCCGCGCGAAGATCGCCGCGACCTCGCCGTACCGGGCGTCGGACTTGTCCACGGTGACGCCGACCGGGCGCCCCTCGGTCGCCACCAGCGAGATGGTCCGGTTCTGGTCGAGGACGACGAGCGGCTCGACGATCCAGGTGCTCAGGTTCCCGTCGGCCCGGGCGGTGTCCACGTGGGACTCCAGGTAGTAGTTGCCCCTGGGCAGCCGGACCACCGCCGTACCGGCGGGTTCGGTCACCGTGACCGCGTAGTCCCGGTCCAGGTCGTTGAGGAGTGCGCTCCAGTTCGCGGCCGGGGCGCCGTCGTGGTCGGTCGCGGTGATCGTCAGGTCGTAGCTCTCCGCCTCCACCTCGACGGCCACCGGGGTACGCAGGGCGGGCGTGCCGGCGACGCTGGCGACCAGCGAGCCGGTCACCCGGCCCGGGGAGACCTTCGCGCCGTCCACGGTCACCGTCGCCGAGGTGGTACCACCCGCCGGGACGGTGAGCTGGCGGGGCGCGACGGCCAGGCCGGTGCCACCGGCGACGGCCAGGTCGATGGTGACCGGGGCGGTGGCGGCGTTCCGGTAGGTCACCGTGCTCCGGGCACCCGCCTTGCGGGCGTCCCAGCGCAGCACGCCCACGTCCACGCTCGCCGGGGCGGTGGTCAGTCCGTACCGCAGGGTCTGCTCGGCGGATCCAGCCGCGCTGCCGAGCAGCGCCGACCGCAGGTCGGTGGCCGTCCAGCGGGGGTAGCTGCGGGCGAACCGGTCGGCGGTCCGGGCGGCCGTGGCGACGTCCGGCGTGACCAGGACAGCCGTCCCGGCGTCGGCCCGGCGGGCGGCCGGACCGGCGGTGGCGACCGGGCCGGACGCGGCCGGGTCGTCGGCGGTCAGGAACAGCGGACCGGTCGAGGTGCCCAGGTCGGCCAGGGCCGACCGGACCAGGCCCGGACCGTTCGTCGGGACCGACACGGCGGCGTCGACCTGCACGATGCGGTCCCGCCGGGCGGCGGCGCCCTCCAGGGCGTCGATCAGACGGGACTCGGAACCGGCGGTGACCCGGCTGACAGCCGAGGTGCCGACCGTCGGGCCGGTCGCCTTCGTCTCGACCGGGGCGTCGAACCAGATACCGGTGGCGCCACCGGCGAGCGCCGGAGCACCGTCGGCCCGGGCGGCGGGGGCGGTCACCAGCCGGGACCAGAACTGCCCGGCACGCGCCCGGTCCAGCCGTACCCCGGCGCCGTCGACGCTGGTCAGGGCCGTCTCGACGGTCGCGCCACCGGCCTTCGCCACGGTCCCGGCACGGGTGTGGTCGGCGGCGGTGACGATCAGCGGCAGGTCCCGGTCGGCGCGGTCGGCGTACCCGAGGTCCAGCAGCCGGCTGACGTTGAACAGGCGCGCGTCGACCACGCCCGCGGCGACCAGGGGTCGCGCGTCGGCGGGCACCACGTGCACCTCACCGGCCTGGACGTACCGGTGGAAGAGGGTCTTCTCCCGTCCGGCGGCGGGCCGGACGACGAGACTCTGGTTGGCCGGGGCATCCGGCCGGATCAGCACCCGGTCCCCGGTGACCAGGGTCAGCCACGGCTCGGCGGGACCGGCCGGGGCGGCGGGTGCCTGGGCGCCGGCCGGGCCGGTCAGCACCAACGGTGGTACGGGCAGCAGCGCGGCCAGCGCCACCGCCAGAATGGTCGATCTGGTTCGCCGTCGTGACATGGGCTCTCCTCCGGCTCCTGCTGGCTACCCGGACGGCTGGGGAGCGCTTCCGGGACTGCTGGCCGAAGCCACCCAATGGACGGCTGGCCGAGCCCACGATAGGGCGGGGAGATCGACAGCGGGCCAAACCTGGCAGCCGTCCGCCAGACCGGCGGGACGGGCCGTCACCGGCCGGGGGCGGGTGCGGCGTGCCGAGCCGGGACGGGGCCGTCACCGGCCCGGGGCGGGTGCGGCGTGCCGAGCCGGTGCCGTCAGGCGTGCACCTCCCGGATCACCCGGGTGATGTTCACCCGGCTGGTCGCCAACGCCTGCTCCAGATAGCCGATCATCAGTTCGCCGTTGAGTCGGCCGCAGGTGAGCAGGTCGAAGTTGGCCAGCGAGTGTTCCGGCCAGGTGTGCACGCACAGGTGGGACTGGGAGAGCACCAGCACGGCGGTGACCGCACCGTTGGGGAAACGGTGGGTCGACCGGCCCAGCACCTCGGCGTGCCCGGCCCGGGCCGCCTCGTCCATCACGGCCAGCAGGGCGGCCTCGTCGGTCAGGATCGCCGGATCGGTGACCCACATGTCGATCGCGTACGAGCACATCTCGTCGGCGGCCGGCACGCAGGCCGGTGCCGCACTGTCGCTGCTCATGGGGAACCCTTCGGAAGGAAGACCACCGGGCCGGGATGGCGAAGCCGGGGCGGAGGAGGGCAGGTGCGCCGCCGTGCGCAGCCCGTGCCGGTCGACCAGTCTACCGACCTGCTCAGCCGACGGCCCCTCGGACGAAATCGGCCAGCGTACCGATCGAGGTGAGCGACTCCAGGGCCCAGTCCTCGGCGGCCACGTCCACGCCGAACCGGTCCTGCACCCCGGCGAGCAGGCGCGCGCCGGCCAGCGAGGTCAGGTTCAACTCCGGACCGAACAGTTCGGTACCGACCGGCAACTCGGCGACCAGCGCGGGATCGCGGTCCAGCACGCGGGCCAGGATCGTCCGGATCTCGGTCTCCACCACGTCCATCACCGCACCACCCGATCCTGCGCGACCGTCCGGTCGTGCTCCGTGACCGCCCCGGTCCGCTCGATCGTCCGGTCCTGTTCCGTCGACAACCGGAGATGGGGGACCACCGGTAGCTCCCCGGTCAGGTCGCGGCCGAGCAGCAGCGCGTGCTCCCCGGTCACCGCGACCCGGCCGAAGCCGGCACGCCGGAGCAGTACCCGCAGCTCCAGGTTGGCCAGGTCGGTGCGGATGTCCACCAGCAGCCGGGCCGCGCCCGCCGCCCGCGCCTCCCGCATGATCCAGCCGAGCACCGCCACCGGTACGTCCCGACCGGCCGCCCGGCAGGACGACATGAACAGCCGCAGCCGCCAGTCCGGGTGCCCGTCCCCGCCCGGCGCGGCGTCCACCGCCCGGTCCGGCCCGGTCCCGGCGCCCCGCTCGACCAGCGCGGTGCTGATCAGGCCGTACTCACCGAACCGGTCGGTCAGCCGGGCCACCGGCACGAACCAGCGCGGATCGTCGATCAGACCGGCCAACCGTTCCAGCGGCCACTGCTCACCGGTGGTGTTGAACCGGTGGGTCCGCTCGGTCAGCTCCCCGATCCGGGGCAGGTCGGCCGGCCCGGCGGTACCGACCGTGAGGACCATCCCGCAGGCGCGCAGGAACTCCTCCCGGGAACCGGTGAACTCCTGCTCCGCAGCCCGTCGGGCCTGCTCCTCCCGGTACCGGTCGACCCGGCGCCGGGCCTCCTCGGTGGCCGGCGCGGGAACCAGGGTGCCGGCGTCGAGCTGCGCGTACAGCTCGTCCGGGGCGAGGACCCGGACCTCGGGCAGCAGCGCGGCGACCTGCGCCCGCTCGAACGGGTTGTCGTCGACGAAGACCGTCGCCGAGGGGGAGATGCCCAGTTCGTCGACGATCCGGCGGATCGCCTGGTCCTTGTCGCCCCAGCTCAGTTGCGGTACGACGAACCGGTTGGCCAGACCGGGGTCGGCGGCCAGCAGCTCCGCCATGCTCGGATCGGTCCGGCTGGCCACGCTGTTCACCACCCCCCGTTCCTCCAGGGCGGCCATCGCGGCCAGCGCCCGGGGAAACGGCTCGGGCAGTTCCCGGGTGCTCCGCTCGATCGCCACTCCGGGCCAGACCGTGCCGTCCAGGTCCCAGACCACGCACTTGACCGTCACCCGTGGGCACCGTTCCGGCTGTCGGCACCGGTCCGCTCGTCGCTGCCGGTCCGGTCCCCGGTACCGTGCCGGTCGTCGGTGCCGATCCGGCGGCGCAGCGTGAGGTGGGCCGGCTCGAACCCGAACCGGCGGTAGAGCACCCGCATCTGCTGGTTGGCCATGTGCACCTTGCCGACGATCTCGGTGACGCCGGCCCGCCGGGCGAAGTCCAGGGCGTGGTCCATCAGCAGCTCACCGACCCGCTCCCGGTCGACGTCGGGGCGTACCGCCAGGGACCGGAAGTTGATGTACCGGTCGCCGGTCAGGAAGTTGGTGTTGACCGCCAGCCAGAGCCAACCGACCGGCCGGTCCGCCCCGTCCACCGCGACGATCATGCCGTCCGCGTCCCGGTCCAGTGCCTTGGCCAGCTTCTTGCGGTGCACCGCCGGGTCCACCACGGCCTCGTCGCCGAAGGAGATCTCCGCGATGGTCACCTCGAAGGCCGCCAGGTCGTCCAGGTCCCGTTCGGTCGCCGTCCGGATGGCGTACGTCACGCCGGTCACCGCCCCTTCACCAACTGCAACGGACGGAACCGCTCCCCGCCGCACTGCGCACATCCGGCCTGCTTGAGCAGGGCGATGGTGGTCCACTGCTCCTGCTGCCCGACCAGGTACCGGCTGCCGCACCCGTTGCAGACGTACTGCCGGGGGGCGGTGCGCTGGTCGGCGGTGTAGAGCGGGCCGGTGTAGTCACCGGCCAGCACCGGCGCGGTCCCGGCGGTGCTGACCAGGTGTTGCAGGTGACTCACCCCACCGATGACCCCGGCCCCCAGGTACTCGTTGAAGTTGCGGTGCATCGCCTGCACGGTCAGCCCGAGATCGGCGACGGTCCGCTGCACCGCCAGGGTGTCGTCCGGGCCCTTCGGGCCGAAGGAGAAGATCACCGAACGGCCCGGCCCCGGCCGCAGCCCCTCCACCGCCCGGGAGAGGAAGAGCGCCGCCCCGTCGGTGGTGTACGGCGGATCGGTCATCGCCAGCTCGAACGCGCCGTGGAACCGCTCCGGCAGCGGCTGGCGCAGGTCGTGCCGGCGCAGCTCGGCCGGCTGGTCCAGCTCGCCGAGCTGATCGGAGATGAAGTCCAGCAGGGTCGGGGAGATGTCCACCACCGCGAGGTGGTGCACCAACCGGCGGCCCAGCGCCGCCCCGACCGCCGCGATCGTGACGGACATCAGGTCGTCGTCGCCGACCAGCAGCACCGACCGGCCGGGCAGCAGCCCGTACCGCATCATCAGCAGCACCCGGCGGACCTTGGTGGCGGCGGTGGCGAAGGACTGGTCGAGGGTCAGGTCGATCTCCGGGCCGGCCTCGATCAGCCGGGCGAGCCGGTCGACCACCGGGGTCAGCTCGGCCGGTACGACCACCGAGTGGCCGGCGCAGCAGGTGCAGGAGCCCACCTCGACCGGGTCCACGTCCAGCTCGTCGAGGAGTTGGCGGCCGTACGCGGTCAGCCGGCTCGGCCGGTCCCGGGTCAACACGTCCCGGGCCCGCAGCTCGTTGTTGACCGCCGCCACCAGGGGCAGGGGCAGCCCGACGTGCCGGCTGACCGCCCGGGTGGAGGCCGGTTCGAGCTGTCCGATCGCGCGGAGCACCCGCTCGACCCCGGCCTCACCCTCCTGAAGCCCGACCGCACCGGCCACGGCGGTGAGCAGGCCGGAGAGCCCGTCGTCCAGGTTGATCAAGCTGTCGCCCCTCGTGTCGCCATCGCAACGGCCGAGTCTACCGGCCAGCCGCGCAGCAGCTCAGCGGCTCAGCCGGGGGCAGCCGTCGGGCGGCGTCAGCCGGTCAGCCGGTCAGTCGGTCAGCCGGGGGACCAGTGCCGACGCCGGAAGCCCGCCCGGCCCTTCACGGTCGATCCGCCCGGCCAGGTCCCGGGCCCAGGCGACCAGCGCCTCCACCGGTACGCCGTGCGGCGCGGTACCCGCGTACGGGGCGACCCGGTCGGCGGCCCGCAGCAGCAACCGGGACGCCCCCACCCCGTTGCCCCGCGCGGCGTGGGTCAGGCCCACCGCCAACTGGGCGAGTCCACGCCACAGCTCGCGCTCGGGGTCCGGGGCGGCCTTCCAGGCCCCTTCCAGCACCTCGTGTGCGTGGAACGGACGGCCGGCGGCGAGGAGCCGCTCCGCCTCGGCCAACGCCACCTCCGGCGGCAGCGGCACCTCCGGCATGGTGGGTACCCCCGGAGCCCCGTGCGGCAGTGGCCGGCCCAGTGCGTCCCTCGGCCGGGCGTTGCGCGCCCGCCCACCCGGGTCGCGGTCACGGTCGGGGCGACGGTCACGGTCCACGCACCCCAGGCTAGCGAGTTAGGAAGGGCCCCTTCTTATCGCTTTCGGTATAGGAAGGGGCCCTTCCTAACACCTGACCGTCGCCAGCCGGTCGCTGGACGGCCGACGCACCTGCCGGCCCCGCCGGTCCGGTCAGCCTGCCGGGGCGCGGTAGTGGTGGCCGCCCGGATTGTCCCGGGCAGCCGATCCGAGCAGTACGGTGACCCGGCACTCGGGGTCGCCGACGGCGATCCGCTCGTCGAGCAGGACGACGGCGTCCCCGTGGTTACGGGCGGCGATGCCGCCGAAGACGCTCGACGTCATCCGGCAGAGCGCGGGCGCGTGCCGGACGGTCTCCCCGAAGGGGCAGCGCCGGTTGCCCAGCACGATCCGGTCGGCGTCCACCGAGATCACGTAGAAGTCACCGTCGATGGCCGATTTCAGTCGTAGGTAACACTCGGTCACCTGCTCGGGGGTGAGTCGACCGACCACGGCCCGGGCCCGCCGGTACTCGTCCTCCATCTGACCGCCGACGGTCGCGCCCACCTGGGCGACCAACTGCTCCGTCACGTGCGGACCGTGGCCGGCGTCGGCGGTACGCGCCAACTCGACGACCAGGGCGCGCAGGAACGCCTCCCGACCGAACCCGGTGGGGCCGGCCTCGTCCACCGCCGGCAGCGGGTTGACCCGGCGGCGGGGCGGATCGAGGGAGCGTTCGACCCGCCGGGTCAGCGGCAGTGTCGTCTCCACCCGTTTGCCGGTGCCCCGCTTGGCCGCGACCCGCAGGTCGCCGGCCAGTCGGGAGACCAGCCAGAGGCCCCGGCCGCGCGGGCCGGCCACGTCCGGCAGGCTGAGGGTCCCGAGTTCGAAGGTCGGCCCCAGATCGTGTACGACGAGCAGCGGCTGCGGTGCGGACCAGTCCAGACTGACCCAGACCGGCCCACCGGCGTGCTCGACGGCGTTGCTCAGCAG
This sequence comes from Micromonospora echinofusca, assembly GCF_017614955.1. Lineage (GTDB taxonomy): Bacteria > Actinomycetota > Actinomycetes > Mycobacteriales > Micromonosporaceae > Micromonospora > Micromonospora echinofusca_A. Next base: position 1,459 of record NZ_WVUH01000200.1, on the reverse strand, counting down.
TTCCGAGACGACCAGTTCGGCGTCGGCCAACTCGTCGGCCTCCCGGGCGTGTCGACGGAACAGGGCCGCCAGTTCCGCCCGGAGTGCGCTGGCCGCCTGGGCCGTCGGAGGTGCGAGAAACCAGTCCACGCCCCCACCTCGCTCCTGGGACGGTCGTCAGGGTACCGCCGGGAACAACCTTAACGCTCCGCAGTCGATTTTGAGACGTACCGTCCGGGGCATCCGGTCGCTCCGACGGGCCCCGCCCCCGCTGCCGACCGGCGTTCCGGCCGGTTCCCCGGCAGGTCAGCCGGGCTGCCCGCCCCGGGGCGTGGCCGGCACCAGCCGGCGGGTGATCCACAGCGGCGAGGTGACCGCGTTGCCCACCACCACCGCGTGCGCCCCGACGGCGAAGGCCCGCTCGATGTGCGCGGTGGTCCGGTACCGGCCCTCGGCGAGCACCGGTACCGGCAGCAGGTCGGCGAGCCGGGCCAGCAGCGCCAGGTCCGGTCCGTCGGTCGGCGGGCTCGCCGGGGTGTACCCGGACAGGGTGGTGGCCACCGCGTCCGCACCGGCGCGTACCGCCGCCAGCGCCTCGGCCTCGGTCGAGACGTCGGCCAGCACCAGTGCCCCGGTCCGGTCGTGGACCGCGCGGACCGTGTCGGCGAAACGGCACCCGTCGGGCCGGGGCCGGTCGGTGGCGTCCACCGCCACGATCTGCGCCCCGGCCAGCGCCACCTCCACCGCGTGCCCGGCGGTCGGCGTGATCATCACGCCGGTCGTGCCGTGCTTGTACAGCCCGATCACCGGTACGTCCACCAGCGCGCGGATCGCGGCGACATCGGCCGGCCCGTTGGCCCGGACCGCCACCGCGCCGCCGCGTACCGCCGCCGCGGCGACCCGGGCCTGCACGTACGCGTCCCGCATCGGGTCACCGGGGTCGTCGGGCAACGGCTGGCAGGAGACCACCAGTCCGCCGGCCAACCGGTCGAGCACGTTCACGTCTCCTCCATCGTCGCCAGTCTGGCCGCGCCCACCACCACCGCGTCGGTACCCAGCCCGGCCGGCAGCAGCGGCACGTCCGCCCAGGCCGTCGGCAGTTCGGCGACGAACGCCCCGGCGGCGGCGGGCAGCAGCGCACCGGCCGCCCCACCGGCCACCAGCACCCGTTCCGGGTCGAGCAGGGCGACCAGCCCGGCCAGGGCCGCCCCGAGCGCGGTACCGGCGGCTTCCAACACCTCCCGCGCCACCGGTTCCCCGGCGGCGGCACGCTCGGCCACCACCCGCCCGGTGACCCGTTCCCCGGTGCGCAGTGCGTAGGCGGCGGCCAGGCCGGTGCCGGAGGCGACCGCCTCCAGGTGCCCGTACCGGCCGCACCCGCAGCGCAGCCGCCCGGCGCCCGGCACCGGCAGGTGCCCCACCGCACCGGCCGCACCCCGGGCACCGGACTCGATCCGACCGTGCCGGACCAGCGCCCCGC
>NZ_WVUH01000001.1 GCF_017614955.1 Micromonospora echinofusca | reverse complement strand
GCCCCCTTCGCCGGCACCGCCGGAACGGGCAGTGCCGCCGGTACCGGCATCACCACCCCACCGAGCATCCCCACCGGCACCGGCCCGAACAGCGGCAGCAGCACCAGCAGCGGCCCGAACAGCGGCACCGGCAGCACGACCGGGATCACCCCACCGGCCGCACCCGGCACCCACCACAAACCGGCGTTCCGCCCGCAGTCGACGATCCGCCCGGACGGCGACAGCGCCGACCAACCCGACACGGTCGACACCCCGCCGGACGCGCCGGCCGTCATACCCACCATCGCCGTGGTGCGACCGCTGGCGGAGACCGGACCCACCACCTCCGTCGACGGTCACCCCGGTCCAGGTCCCGCCGACCCCACACGGGAGTCGATGCCGGGTACGACAGCCCACGCCACCGCGGCAGCCGGCCCGACGACCGTGACCGCCACCGCCGGTCCCCCGCCCGGGTCGAACCGGCCGGAGGTCGACGCGCACGACGCGACCACCGTCGAGCCTGGACAGCCCGCCGGCCGGGAAACACCGGCACCGGTCGAGGCTCCGCCCACCACCGCCGACCCGGTGCTGACGGAGATCGCCAACCGGCAGGGCCAGGCGGCGTACAACGAGCACCTCCGGCTACGCCGGGAAGAGCGGGCCGAAGCCGAGGCCCAGCTCGCCTTCATGTCGACGGTGAGCGCCGGGCAGAGCCTGCTCGGCTGGGTCGCGACACATGCCCGTGACGTCGACGCCCACCTTCAGCAGATCCGGACGATCGACCCCCACCACTGGGGCGAACTCGCCGAGGTGGTCTTCTGGGCGCGGCTGGGGGCGGCGATCGAACCGGCGGGTCTGCCGGGGGATCGGGACTCGCCGGGCCGCGCATGGATCCGTCAACACGTCGAGACGTGGTACAGGCACATCGACACCGAGGTCGACGGATCCCTGTTGGACGGTGCGCTCGCGGTCGCGTACGCCCGGGAGATCGTGGATCTTGCCAAGACGGCGCTGCCGGCCGCGACCCACGAACGCGACGGTGTACGCGACGGCACCGGCCCGGTGGAGGCGCTGTCGGAGCTACGCCAGGTCGCCGCCGCCCGCGCCCGCGCCCTGCTGGCCACCAGCCGGCAGATCACCGCCATGGTGTCCGAACGGGCCGACACCGCCGCCGAACGGGAGCAGGATGCCCGCCACGAAAGCCTGGCCCGCTCGTTGACCACCGATCCGCCCCCCGGTGACGTGGCCGGAGCCGAACTGGCCCGGTCCCAGGCCCGGGACGAGGTCCTCACCCGGGCGGCAGACAACCGGCAGGACGACCACGGGCCGGCGCCGGTTCCGGTCGGCGGCGGCACCGGACAGGAGGGACACTGGTACGAGGTGGTGCCGTGGCGCCCGGACGGTGCCCGGGTCGACAGCTACCGGGTCAGCAGCGCCGGCTGGATCGAGTTGCGCACCGGGCAGTCGCTCGCACCGGGCGGCTGGCGGCAGGTCGACGACGGGTATCTGGTGCACGTCCGGACGGGCCGGCAGCTGTCACTGGTCACCGGCCGGATCGAGCCGGCCGAGGTGGCGCGCCTCGACCGGGTACCGGCGGACGCCCCGGCCCTGGTCGTCACGGCCGACCTGCTCGGCCTGGCCACGGCGGCGGGACCGCAGGCCCCTACCGAACACCTGCCGCTCTCCGTGTACCCCGACACGACACATGCGCAGGGTGCCCAGCGCGCACAGCCGTACGACGCCCCGCTCACCGACACCGAACGGCAGCTTGTCGCCGAGGCCCGGCGCAACGCGCTGCGTCGCGGCGGGACGCAGCTCCTGGCGGACGCGGCCCACACAATGACCTACGCCGGGCAACTCACCGCTGCACTGCCGGCCGACGACGTCATCCGGGCGCGGCACGAGGCCGACACACAGGCGGTACGGGACCTCGTCGAGGCGTACCGGGCAGATCCGGACAGTGCGCCGGGTACCCGCGCCGGGGCCGAGTTGCGCGAGCTGGCGGGGACGGTCGTGCTTCTCGACGCGCACGCCGGGCGGCTCGAAAAGGTGAGTGAGGAGGCGGTGGTCAGGTTGCGGGTCGCCGAGGGTACCGAGGTGGCACCGGCCGACGTGCTCGCCGAGCGGCACGTCCAGGCCAGCTACGCGTTCGCGTTGGCCGAGGTCGCGGCGCTGCGCCACGGTACGGAGGCGACGCCGGCACCGAAGGTGGACGCGCTGACGGCACAGGTACTGACCGGGAACCCGGCCGAGGTCGCCGGCCTCGTCGAGGCGTTCGCCGAGGCGCGGACCGTGCGGTGGTTGTCCCAGGAAATCGTGGCGGCCACCGGTCCGGCCGAGGTGGCGGCGCGGGAGGCCGCGGAGCAGACCCGGCAGCGGGTCGGCGAGGAGGCGGCGGAAGCGGCCGAATGGCGGTTGCGGCACCAGGACGCGTTGGTGACCCGGCTCAACGACCGGCCCCGGTACCTTCCCCCGGGCTTCGCCGACACCGATCCCCGCACCGGTGCCCGTCGGTACGGTCTGGGGCACCACGCCCGGCCGGTGCGCTTCGGCGACCGGTCGCTGAGAGACGCCGGGGGTCTCGTCCAGCTCGTGGTGGCGGCGCTGCCGGTCGGAAGCAGTCCGGAGTTGCAGGTCGGCGTCGGCCGGGCGACGTTGGACCTGCTGGCCGAGTACGACACCCGACTGCTCGTGCAGACGATGCTGGAGAGCGGCGTTCCGCTGGACGTGCGGGTGGGGCCGGACACCTACCGGGTCAACCTCTCAATGGACCTCGGTGACCTGCGTCGCGCCGAATACGCGTCCCGCGAGCAGGAACGGACCCGGCAGGGCGAACGGTGGAAGATCAACCAGAACACCGACCAGATCGCGGCCGGGGCCACCGGCACGACGGTGCTGAACAGCCGCCGGGCTGGTCTGCTGGCCGGCTGGGGCCGGTTCAAGCCGCTGCCGGGCCTGGATCTGACGCTGTCCAGCGGGCTCTGGGCCACCAGTGCGAGGAGCGTGCGGAAGACCTTCACCCACCTGTCGGGGATCAAGAAGTTCGCGCGGGTCTCCGGCGAGGCGATCTACGTCGACTTCGGCGACGCGTCGCTGCGGACGGTGGTGACCCGGTCCGGCCAGGACAGCCCGGCCGCGACGGGCGTCATCCACGGGAACCTTCGCCTGGAGGTTCCGGACGAACTCGCCCCGGTCCGGCCGGCCGACGCGACGGGCGTGCACCCGGCGGAGCCGGCGAGGCTGGCCGGTACCGGCTATCGCGGGCTCGACCCCGACGCCGTCGCGGCGGCGCACGCCCGCGACGCGGCAGGCGGTGCGGTCAGCGACGCGGACCAGTTGATCCTGCGGCAGGCCGCCGCGCTGCACCGGAGCCTGTCGTACGTGTTCGCCGTACCCGAGGCGACGCCCGGGTTGGCGACCCTGCGGGAGCAGATCCGTCGCCACCTGGAAAGCGGCGGCCAGCCGCTCACCACCCGGGCCGTGCACGAGCTGAACTGGTGGGTGAGCGAGCCGGCGATCCTGCGGATGTGGAACGACGTCATCGGTCCCGGGGCGGTCTCGCCGCTGATCCGCAGCAACACGGCAGGGGTTCACGTGACCCTCGGTGCCAGACTGCTGGGCGCCGAGGCGGTCAGCGTCGACCCGGTGCCGTTGCTGGAGGAGAACCAGTACTTCTTCCGGTTCACCGAGGAGGACACCTCCTCCGGTGGCGTCGGCGCCGATGGGTTGGACCTCCGCTTGAAGGGCACCGCCAGCGGTGACCGGATGCCGGTCACGATCGGCGGGTCGACGCGGCTCACGCTGAGCGCGGGACACACGACCGCCCGCGCCGGCCGGGCCACGATCAGCGCCGCCGAGATGCACGCGCTGGACTACGACGGCGAGAGCGTCCTCTACCAGGTGCGCATGGCCGTCGCCGCCCGACTCGACACCGATCTGCCCTCGGTGCCGCCCACCGGCACGGTGACCGACCAGGTGCACTGGTACCTGCGCGTACCGGTGTCCCAGCGGGCCCGGTTCGAGGCGATGCTCGACCTGGCGGTGCGCGAACCGGATCTGCCCCGGGGCGAGTGGCTGGCCGCACTGCCTCCGGTGCAGGACGTGCACGCCGGCCATCGGGACGGCTCGGAACACGCCCCGGCGTCGGACCCGGACCCGACCGGACCGGCGCCTGAAGCGGCGGTCGAGCGGCATCTGCCGGCCCCCGTCAAGGCCGGCATGAGTGCCGGCTACGGTGCCACCGAACTGCTCGCCGGTGCCGAGCAGGTACTGCCGGCCGTGCTCGACCTGCTCGCGCGCGCCGAGTCGAACGTGGCTGGCCTCCCGGTACGCACCGCACTGGAGGAGGCTGCCCGACACCGCCAGTGGAGTCCCCGTCTGGGCGCCGGGGCCCTGCGTAACGCGCACCGCCAGCTTTTCGGCCAGGGGGTACTCGCCTACGACGAGTCGGAGCACTTCCCGGGGGGCGTCCGTCGCATCCGGGTCCGCGTCGAGCTGCAGCGGGGCGAGCAGGTGGCCACCGGCCGGCTGGAGGAGATGGGCCTGGAGGCGATGCCGATGGCGGTGACCGGTGTCGGCGGCACGGGCACGGCCACCGCCGACCAGCGGGCGGTGTGGGAGGGTGGCTTCACGCTGGCCCACCGCGACAGCGGGGCGCACCTCAGCCTGGGGGTACGGCTGGGGGGTGGCCGGAGTACCGCGCGGGGCACCGCCAGCGACGCCTCGTCCCTGCTCATCCCGGGCATGTTGTACACCGGTCCGGTCTTCTTCTCCGATCACACGGTGCGGTACCGGGTGTCGGTCGGGGTCCACATCGAACGTACCGGGCTCAGCGAACTGGTGGCCAAGGTGCGGGTCGCCCGGGCCGCGTCGAGCGGGGGGCCGCCGCTGCTCATGCAGCCATCGGCGATCGATCCGGTGGACATCGACGGGTACGTCCGGTTCCTGATGCCCGAGGCGATGGCCCCGACCACCGCTCCGACAGACCAGGAAGTCGCCGACACCGGCCGGGCGGAGCTGGTGCCGGCCCACGGCGCCGAGCGGATGGCCCAACTGGTCCATGGACCCGGCGGCTACACGCCGCTCGCCCACGACGATCTGCTGACCGACCTGCTCGGCACCGGCGCGGTCACCGATCAGGTCAGGAACCTGCTGGTGGAGGTGGGCATCGGCGGCCGGGACGCCGAGACGGTGGCGCGGCGGGCGACCGACCTGGCCCAGCTGGAACGGACGCTGCTGCACGGGGATCCGGGGCAGACCGAGATGTGGCAGGGGTGGGTCGCCGACACCCGGGTCACCATCCGGTTGGAGGCGTTCCCCCTGGCCTCGCGGCAGGTGCACAGCGAGAAGGTCCCGCTCGCGCGGCTCTACATGGTCGAGACGCTGGTCAACGTCTCGGCGTCGGATGCGACGACGCGGAACGGACTGGCCGGCTTGACGTGGTCGGTGGGGCGTGGCCCCGAGGGTACCTCCGGCGCGGCGTCGGGCTCGTGGACCTGGGGGAAGACCGAAAGCCACCGGCGCCGGTCCGCACTGGGCCCGGTCACCGGCCAACGCGCCATCATCGCCGGAGACCACGTTGAACACGCCGCGTCCATCGTGTACGCGATCAGCGTGGAGCGCAGCGAAACCAACATGGCCGGCAGTTACCGGCCGGACCGGTGGCGGGCCAGCGGCTTCGTCCTGGTGCACGACGGTATCCGCTTCCTGCGCCCGGTTCCGACCCCGGCCACCACCGCTGAACCGGCCACCACCACCGAACCGGGAACCACCACCGGACCGGCGCTGTCCCTGGCCCCGGCCCGGATCGACCGGGTGCCGCTGGCTGCGGTGACCGAACAGTTGTTGGCGAACCCGGGCAGCAACAACCCGCTGCTGGACGTCGTCAACGAGCTTCTCACCCGGCATGCTCCCGGTCACCTGCAGTCCCGTTGGACGGTCCACGGCGCCACCCAGGTCGCGCCCAACCATCTCGGTGGTGTGCTGAACCTGCAGTCCGTTGTCCCCCTGTGGGACCTGCTGCGTGGCTCCGGCCTGGTGCTGCACGCCACCCGGTCCCTGCCGTTGATGCACGAACACGCGGTCGTCGTGCTGCGGGCGGAACGCGATCCGGCGGGTGCGGGGTACCAGCTCGTCTCGACGGTCGAGGAGGCAAAGACGCTGTCGTACACGTACCGGTTCAACACCGTGGCATCCGGCGACGTCTGGGGTACCTCCCGGGATGCCGCTACCGGTGGTGACGTGAGCCAGGGCGAGCTGGATGCCGGCGACCTCACCTCGATCGGCACGTCACTGACGCTGCGCACGCGGAACACCCGATCTGACGGGTACGAACTGGCGCTCACCCGTGCCGAACGCAGCATGCCGTACGTGACCGGCCCGGCCGGCCGGTACCTGGTGCCGGTGACGATCCGGGGCACCATCCACGTGGTCCAGTCGCCGTCGCCGGGACTCAACGCGCTGTCGCTCGGCCTCACCGGCCAGGCGTCGCGTCCCCAGCCGCTGCCGGTGCAGAAAGACCGGCCGGACAGCCTGCTGACGCCACCGGGCCCGCTGGCGTACCCGGTGGCCGGGGAGAGCAACCGGTCGGCGAGGGAGCAGGTACTCGTCCCGACGGAGCTGCTCGGCGAGCCGGTCGAACCGGCACCCGCGACGGCCGGACGGGTCGAGGAGATCCGGCCGGCGCCTCGCACCGGGGCGGCCGGCACCACCGGGACGCCGGACGGCCGGCTCCACGTCACCTTCGAGGACGTGCAGGCCCGCCGGGCGGTGGTGTGGGGGGTCGAGCCGGCGGCCGTAGGCACGCTGGCGGACCAACTGTTCGCGCGGCTGTCCGGGGCGGTTCCGCCGATCGACGGCTCCGCCAGCAAGGCGGTGGCCCACCTGGTCGAGCCGGGCACCTACAGCCGGGACGCCCTGCACTATCTCATCTCGACAACCATGTTCCGTCAGCTGGAGCTGATGCTGCGACCCGGCGGGCTCAGCTCGCCGGAGTTCCTCGCCCGCATGGGCCCACCGACCGAAACGGTCGGTCGGGTGACCATTCGCGTCGAGCTGCGGGACCCCCGCATGCTGCGGTTCCTCGACATCTCGCACGAGTGGGCCAGCTACGGCTTCACCGAGCAGCGGCAGGACGCGTCGGCCGGGCGAGGTCACGGCCTGGATCTGGCGTTGGCACCCGGTCTGGAGAGCGTCGGCCTCCGCGTCACCGGCTCGCTGACCCAGGAGAGCACCACGACCCAGTCCAGTAATCTGCGTTACCTGACCACCCAGGCCGGACACATGTACCAGACCCAGATGCTGCTGGTCAGGGCGGGCATGGTCGTGCACGTCGAGGCGGAGGCGGTCAACCGGCAGGGCCCGGTGTCCCGCGCCCCGGGCACGGTCCGTACGTCGTTCCGGCTGTCCGACGCGGTCGAGGTGCTGATGACCCCGGAGCTGGCCCTGCGGGAGGGCCTGGAACACCCGCACGGGTTCCGTACCCGGTCCGGGTTCTACCTGCCCTCCGCCGAGGTGCGGAGCGACCGGTCGGACGACCCGGAGGCCGTGCGGCGGCGGGCCGACGAGCTTGCCGCCGCGTACTCGCTGCGGCCAGTGGAGAAGGCCGTGGTGGTCCACGTGGCCACCACGACGGACCCGCAGGGCGGGGTGCTGTTGCACGTCAACGGTGGGCAGTTGACCGCCGAAGCCTTTCACGATCAGGTGCTGGGCAAGCACGACCTCAAGGACAAGACCTTGGTGCTGGTCGGGTCGCACCTGGCTGCCCCCGGGCCGCACGGCGAGAAGTCGCCGGCCGCACAGTTGGCCGCACTCACCGGGCGGACGGTGGTCGCCGCCCCGGCCGACGTGCACACCACCCCGGACGGGCACGTGCTCGCCGCGACCCCGGGCGCCAACCGGGACGGCCAGCCGATACTGGTCCGGCGGGACAGGTGGCAGATCGTCCAGCCGGACGGGACGACCACGCCGGCGGTGACCGACCTGGAGGCGAGCCTGCGCCAGGCCGGACTTGAGGTCTCCGACAAGCCCGACCACGCGCTGCCGCCACGCGAGCCCGTCCGGTGGGGCCAACCGGGCCCGGAGCCGACCGGGGTACGGACTCCGCCGCAGCCGCAGCCGCAGCCGCAGCCGCAGCCAGATCGTCCGGGGCCGGCACCGTCGATCAGGAGCATCCTCGAACCCTCCGGCGCCCCCGTTACGGACGCTCCGCCGGTCGCGTCATCGTCACAGGTGGACCGGTCGATCCCGGTTCTGAACAGCGGGCCGTTCGGGACCCGGCCGACCCTCGGTAGCCGGGAATACCACGAACACGCGATCCGCTTCGAGCGGAACCTCGGCGCGTACCTGTACCAACTCCCCCGGGCGCAGCAGGCGGCACGGGCCGCGGTCGAGCGGCTGCGCCAGGTGTTGGAGAGCTACGTCGGTGACGGTCGGCCCGAGGGGGTCCGTCGGTCCTTCGTCCAGAATGATCCCACCAGCGCCGGTCAGGTCGGTGACCAGCTGACCAACGCCGAGATCCGGGAACTGCTGCGCGACGGCAACCTGCGCGAGTTGATGACGGCGTTCTTCAACGCCGCCTTCTTCAACCCTCCGGCCAGTGCCACCGAGCCGACCTTGAAGACGGTCGTGCGGGACATCATCGGGCGTGCTGACTGGGCGCAGGCCGCCCGGTTGGGTCTGGACGTGCCACGGTTGCAGGATCAGGCCCGGCGGTTGCAGAGCTGGTCCCGGCTGGTGCGGCAGGCTCTGGCCTGGCGATCGGGGCAGTCCCACCTCTTCGCCGACGACCCGTTCGCGCTGGGCACCACCGCCCTGGCAGCTCCGCAGGAAACGATGGCCACGCTCGTGGAGAGTCACCGCAGCCGCCGGCCGAGAATGGACCGGGACGATCTGGCCCGGAACCTCGGCGTGCCGGGAAAGCTCACCCCGGCACACCTGAGGGCGTTGGGTGCCGAACTGAGCCAGCGGGAGCGGGACTACCTGTCCGGCCCCGGTCGCCGGACCTTCACCGCAAGCCGCGAGGCGGCCAGCAGTCATGCCGAACCGGAGGCGAGCTGGCTGGCGCCCGACGCGCCGGGCCCGGAACTGCCGCTGCCCTGGATCGGCGGACGGGCCTGGTGGGGCCTCGACGAATCGACGGGCTGGTACCAGCGCAGCCACGACGAGCTCGGCACCCCGGTGATCGCCGGGGTCTCCGGGACGACCATTCGGATGCTGACGGCGTTCCAGTGGCTGGGGGTGCCCGGGGTGACCAGGACGGATTTTCTCCTGGCGAACCTCGGTTGGCTGCTGACCTCCGAGGACCATTCCCTCTACGAGGTCCTCGCCGGCAGCGAGATCATGCAGGTGGGCCCAGCGGTCTCGGGCATCCGCTCGGCAGCGGAGATGTACCACGCCCTGACGGAGTTGGGTATCCCGCCGGAGGTGCTGCCTTCGTTCGGCGACTTCGACGGGGTACTGCCCCACGAGTCGACCCACGCCGCCTAGCCGTAGCCAGGAACGGCGTCACCGCTGGCCCGGACCACCGTTGTCCGCGTCACGCTGAAATGCCAGGGCCACGAGTTCCACCCGTGAGGAGAGTCCCAGCTTGGCGAGGACGCTCGACACGTGGTGCTGCACGGTACGCGGTGACAGGTGCAGGTCGGCGGCGATGTCCGGGTTGGATCTTCCGCCCGCCACCAGTTCGGCGATCCGCCGCTCGGTACCGGTCAGCGCGTCCCACCCGGAGCGCGGCCGGGTCCGGGGGCGACCCCGACGGCGTACCCCCAGCTCGGCCAGGTACGTCACCGCACGGTCGGCGTCCCAGACCGCCCCGAGGGCGTCGTACCCGGCGAGTGCCCGGTCCAGCGCCGGTCGGGCGTCGGCGGGTCGGTCCGCCCGGGCCAGCAGGATCGCGGCGCACTCCCATGCGTACGCCTCGCCGAGCGGACGACCGGCGGCGGCGTACCAGCCTGCGGCCGAGCGGATCCGCCCCGGATCGGCATCGACGACGCCCTCGACGAGCAGGTGCACCGCTCTGCTGCTGGCCGCCGGGGCGTCCTCGGCGAACGCCGCCGTCTCGGACGGTAGTGCCCCGATCGACGCGGGGCGGTCGACGATCAGCGCCAGACGGGCGATGTCCGGCCAGATCAGGTGCAGGTTCTGGTCGGTGACCGCCGTCAGACGTTGGTCCCAGGCGGCGAGGAGCAGCGTCAACGCCTCGTCGGGGTGTCCCTGTGCCTCCCGGGCCAGCGCGGTGACCCACTGGTGGCGCCAGCATCCCGGCCGGTCGGTGTGGTCGTCGGTGGGCAGGGTCGGTATCCGGCCCCGGTGCAGCGCCACGACCCCGTCGACACCGTGCAGCATCTGTGCGACGTCGACGTAGTCGGTGGCCTGGAGGCCCGCCCCGACCTCCGCGAGCACCTCGTCCCAGCGGCCGTCGAGGAACCGGATGTCGGCCCGGACCCAGCGGCACCAGGCCAGCGGCAGGAAGTCGGCGCCCTGCTGGCTGGTCCGCAGGGCCTCGCCGAGGGCGGTTTCGGCCTCGGCGTACCGGTCGAGTTCGACCAGGCAGACGCCCTGGATCAGGTACGGGCTGATCTGCCGGTGGTCCCACGACTCGACCGCCCCGGTGAGGGCGATGGCCTCGGTGATGGTGTCGAGTGCCGCCGCGACGCGGCGACGTGCGAGCAGCACGCAGGAACGCAGGGCGAGCCCGTGGGCCCGGACGCGCGGGTGGTGGGTGCGGTCGGCCATGGCGTCACTGACCTGGGTCACGGCGTCGAGGTCGCCCAGGAACAGGTCGCAGCCGGCGATGAGGGCCCGCACCCGGATCTCCTCGGCGGAGGTCACCTGTGGCACGGCCAGTGCCCGTTCGGCCTCCGCACGGGCCGCGACCACGTCGCCGCGATAAAAGTGGGCCAGGGCGACGAGCAGGTGCAGGGACACGACGTGGGCCGGTTCGCGGTCGGCGGCGAGCGCCGCCCGCGCCGCGTCGGCCGCGTCGGCGGCCCGGCCCGCGTAGAGCAACGCCCAGGCCAGATGGTTACGCAGCAGTGGTGCCCGGGGGTCACCGGGGCGGAGGACACCCAGGGCCCGGTGGACGAGATCGATCGCCAGGTCGGGTGCGCGTCGGGTCAGCGGGCGGCTCTGTTCGACCAGCCAGTCCAGTGCCCGGCCGTCGAGCGTGGTGGCGGCGAGCAGCCGCTCGGCCACCCGTTCCGGCAGAGCGCCGGAGGCCGCCAGGGCCTGGCCGATCTGGAGTTGCAGGGCGGCCCGGAGGGCGGCCGGCAGTTCTGCGGCGAGGGCCTGGCGGAGCAGGTCGTGCCGGAAGACCAGGCGTTCACCGTCATCGACCAGCACGCCGGCGTCGACCGCTTCGGTCAGTACCTCCCACAGCTCGATGGTCGGTTTGCCGAGGACCACCGAGAGTTCGCCGACGTCGAAGCCGGAGCCGAGCAGGGCGGCCACCCGCAGCACCTCGCGGGCGTCCCGGGAACCGACGTCGAGGCGTTGGGAGATGGTACCCATCAGGGCGCCCGTGACACCGGTCCCGGACCCGTCGTCGGAGCCGACCAGGTCGATCTGGTCGCCGGTGACGCCGAGGTGCCGGTCGCGGCGGAGCACCGTGATCCACTCGGTGACCTGCATCGGGTTGCCGCCGGCCCCCGCGATCAGTGCCATCAGCCGTGGGCCGGGTCGGGCGCCCAGGAGGTGGTGTACCAGTTCACCGACGGCGTCCTGGTCGAGGGGGCCGAGCCGGAGCGACCGGGCGCCCCGGGCCACGAGGCTGCGCAGCAGACCGTCGAGGGCCGCCGAGCGGGGTCCTGGACGGACGGTGACGACGATCAGCAGGGGGCAGCGGTCGAGCATCGGGCCGAGCCGGTGCAGTGCCAGCAGGCTGGACTCGTCGGCCCAGTGCAGGTCGTCGAGCAGGAGGGCGACCGGGTCGTCGGCACACCACCGGTCGAGCAGTTCCGAGATCGCCTCGGTGACCACGAAGTGCCGGTCGGCGGCACCGACCGAGGCGAGCCGTACCCCGGCGTCGCCGCGCAGCAGGCCGGCCAGGGCGTCGACGTCGGGTTCCCGGCGTGCGGACCAGGCACCGAGACACGCGCCGATCGCCGCGAACGGCAGCCGTTGTTGCAGTTCGTCGGCTTTGCCGTGGCAGACCCGCAGGCCGTTGCCACGACAGTGGGCGGCGAGCATGGCGAGCATGGTGGACTTACCCATGCCGGGATCGCCTTCGACGATGACCGCGAGGCCCCGCCCGTCGGATGCCTGCCGGGCAAAACCGATCAGTTGTGCGGTCTCCCCGGCGCGTCCCACCAGGGCGGGTCGGCGGGTACCCGGGTCGGCGCGGGCGCCCGCGTCCGGTCTGTCGCCGGGGCGCAGGTCGTCGCCGGGGAGCTGTCCGTCCGGCACGGTCGGTCTCCCCTCCGACGATCGCGGCGAGCACGTGATGGGCGGCCATCCATTGGCGACGCGCACCGTCGGCCCGGAAGTCCGATCATGCCCATCATGCCGTCCGCGCCGCCGGGAAGGGCCCCGACTGCGCGACGGCCCAAGCTGTGATCTTGGTCTCCTGGCTGGTCACCGTCAACCCGACAGGCCTCGGAGCTGACCGACGGATCAGGGGACATGGCCGGGCGCAGGGCGAGCCGCGCGGCGCGAATCGGGTACGCCGGCTGGAACATCACGCGACCCTGGGGCGTGGAGAGTGCTGGCGCCCACGACCGCGTCCCGTCCCTCATCGGACGCATGGCTGGCACCAGGTGGGGTGGTGCCCGGTTGGCCTCGGCGTCGACCGTGGGCGAATCCTCATCCGATCGTCACCTCGGGTAGCGCACCTTACACCGTGAGCTGCCAGCGGTGGTCGCCTGCCGGTTACGCCGGCCCGGGGCGTTCGATGCGGCTGGGGTTGCCGCGTACCAGCTCGTCGTGGATGCGCCAGCGGGCGGTGGTGACAGCCCGTTCCGCCGTCTCGTCGCCGTGGGCGAGGCGCTGCCGCAGCAGGTCCAGGGCGATGCGACGGTTGAGGCTGAACTGCCGCTCGGTGTCGACCACCACGACGGTCCCAGTGGGACGGTGGGTCGCCCGGACGGCCGTGCTCGCCTTGTTCCGGTGCTGGCCGCCGGGGCCGCCGGTCCGGCAGGCGACGACGTCGACGTCGGCTTCGGTGAACGTCGTACGGGGGGCGTCGACCTGGCAGGGTCGGGCGGTCACGTACCAGTTCTTGCGGCCGGTACCGGACCGGTAGGGGCTGGGCGCCTGCCAGCACAGCGTCCCGGTCCACGAGGCGGCGAACGCCTCGGCGCCGGCCCCGGTGATCCGGACCAGTACCGACCGGTAGGTGCCCGGCCGGTCCCCGGCGACCGTCTCGACCCGGTCGGTCGCCAGGTCCTGTCGGTGGGCGTCGGCCTCCAGCCGGCGCAGCAGCCGGGCCAGCGCCCAGGCGCACTCCTGCGGGCCCCGGCCGGCCGACAGGAGCAGGTGGACGCTCACGACCGGCCCCGCCGGAGACGACGGTCCCGGGGGTCCGGGCGGGACGCGGCGTCGGGGGTCTTGTAGGTGACCAGCGGAACCGTGGTGGCCACCGGCGTGGCCAGGTCGTGGTCGACGAGGTCGGCGATGACCTGCTCGATGCGCTTGTACGCCGTCGGCGCCTCCTCGAAGAGCAGTTGCCGGTCACCGCACACCACCAGCGACCCCACCGGCGTGCGGCGCAACTCCTCGACCGTGTGCTTGGCCCGGCCCCGGCGCAGAGCGTCGGCGCGGGACATCTTGCGACCCGCGCCGTGCGCCACCGAGTGGTTGGCGTCCGGGCCGGCGTGCGCGGCGACGAGATAGGAGTGGGTGCCCCGGGTGCCGGCGACGAGTACGTCACGGCCGTCGCCCGGGGCCGCCCCCTTGCGGTGCAGGTACCGTCCGTCGCGGACCTCGACGAGGTTGTGGCACTGGTCGACGACCGGTGCGGCCGGTTCGGCGCCCAGCGCGTACGCGACGCGGGCGGCCAGCAGCCGCCGGTTGAGCGACCCCCAGCGGACGGCGGCGTCGTGCCTCGCCAGGTAGGCGTCGGGGTCCGGGGCGGGGCCGGCGCCGTGGACGGCGGTGTGTGCGCGCAGGATCTGCTCGCCGAGCCCCCGGGATCCGCTGTGCACGACGAGGACGAGGTCGTCCGGGGTGAGACCGAGCCGGTCGGCGTGGCCCGCTTCGGTGACCGCCCCGATCCGCGCCAACTCGACGAAGTGGTTGCCCCGGCCGACCGTGCCGAGGCCCTCGACGTGGCCGGCGGGAACGTCACCGTCGACGACTGCCCAGGCCGGATCGTCGGCGTCCCGGTCGGGGCAGAGCGCGCGGTCGAGGTCGGGGAACCGGGCGGCGAGCCTCTCGGGTACGACCCGCTTGAGCCTGATGGGGAACACGGCGATGCCGCAGCCGATGTCGGAGCCCACCAGGTGCGGGTACAGCAGGGTGGACGACATCGCCGCGCCGATGGGGGCACCCTTGCCGGGATGCAGGTCCGGCATCGCGGCGACGTGGATCATGCCGTCGAGGGCGGCCACCTGGTGGCACTGGGTGACGGCGTCGGACTCGATCCAGCTCGTCGGGGAGGCGAAGACCCGGACGGTGGCCGGGCTGGTGGTCGGGGTGGGCTGCGGCAGGGTTTCCTGCCGGGAGGGCTGCGCAGACAAGGATGCTCTCTTCGCGGGAACGGGGTACGGGCGGACGGCGTCACGGCGCGGGTCGGCGCCGGGGGGTCACAGCGAGTGGAATGCGTCCGTCAGAGCCTCATGGCCATCACGGTGCCGAAGCCCGCCCCGGGCGGCAACCGGTTTTCGGCCGGCCGGCCCCGGACGTCCACCCGCACCGCTGCCGACGGACGGGTCAGCGGCTGGCCCGGGTGGCGTCCGGTAGGGCACGGGTGAGCGCCGCGGTGATCCGGGGCAGCGCGACGCCGATGGGTTCGCGTACCAGCCCGTCGGCCAGGTCGTCGTAGGGGGTGGGATCGCGGTTGACGATGACGAGGCGGGCGCCGGCGTCGACCGCGACGGCGCACAGGGACGCGGCTGGTTCCACCTGGAGGGAACTGCCGACGACGAGCATGAGCTGGCAGGCCCGGGCGATCTGTTCCGCCAGGGACACCACCTGCGGGTCGAGGTGTTCGCCGAACAGGACCACCCCCAGCTTGAGGATCCCGCCGCAGGTGGTGCACCGGGGATCTGTCTCCCCCGCCGCGACCCGGGCCAGGGTGTCCGCCGTCGGGGTCCGGACGCGGCAGGTGGTGCAGTGCACCTCGCGCATGCTGCCGTGCAGTTCCAGCACCTTACGGGGCGCGGACCCCGCCTTCTGGTGCAGACCGTCGATGTTCTGGGTCAGGATGCGGACGGCGCAACCGTCGTCCTCCAGGGCCGCCAGGGCGCGGTGGGCGGCGTTGGGTTCGGCATGCCAGGCGGCATGGCCCAGGTAGGTACGCCAGAAGCGGGCACGTACCGCCGGGTCGGACATGAAGTGGGTACGGGTGAAGACCTCGGCGGCGGCCGGATCGCGGGTCCACACCCCGTCCGGGCCACGGTAGTCGGGGATGCCCGAGTCCGTGGAGATACCCGCCCCGGTCAGGACCGCGACCCGGGTGACACCCTGCGTCCAGCCGGCGACGGCGTCGTCGTTCATGGCTGCCGATGCTAGGCAGCCCCCGCGTGGACGGCGAACCGTTTACCGGCAGGCCCCGGTCGTACCCGCTATGCCACCTCGACGAAGTCGATCTCCGCCCAGCGGCTGAGGTGGTTGAGCCGCAGGGTGTTGAAGCCGGCGGTGAGCGTGATGTCGGCGCGGACCTGTCGCCAGTTCTCCCAGCCGGTGTTCGCGTAGGTGACCACCTGGGCCGCTCCCCCGTTGACGGTCAGGGTGTGCTGGGCGTCCCCGTAGCCGGCGGCGTACGCGATGTGGGCGGTGTAGCTGCCGGTGCGGGGGGCGAAGACGGTGATGTCGACCCAACTGTCGGCGTAGTCGAGGTAGGCGACCACCTGTCCCTGCGAGGCGGTCGTGGTGCTCCGGGCCGCGCAGTGGTGGAGAACTCCCCGCTCCGCCTCGTACCGCACCCGGCTGCCCCGGACGACGGGGTACTCGCCGGCCCAGCCGAGCGCGGCCACGTACATGCCGCGTGCCGAGTAGTTGTTGATCCAGCCGTGGAAGACCAGGTGGTCGCCGCCGGCCTCGCGGACGACGTCGGCGCCGCCGGGTCCGCGTACCGCGCCGTCCAGGCTGGCCGTGGTCAGCAGGGACCGGTACGCCTTGGTGTACGGGCCGGTGAGCGAGGTGGCGGTCGCGTAGCTGGTCTGGTACTCGTCGCCGCCGTACCCGCCGAGGGAGTAGAAGAGCACGTACCGGGCGCCGACCCTGGTCAGTACCGGTGCTTCCACGATGCCGGCCTCCTCCGGCAGGCCGCTGCGGACCAGTTCCACCCGGGTGCCCTGGAGGGTGACGCCGTCGGCGGCGACCCGTTGCAGCCACAGGCTGGTCGGCTGGCCGATCGCGTTGCCGTCGTCCTTGTAGAGCAGGTACCGCGCGCCGTCGCTGTCGGTGAAGCTGGACGCGTCGATGTCGCCGCCCTCGGCGCCGTTGCAGATCAGCGGTCCGGTGCCGACGGGGGCGAACGGACCCAGCGGTGACGTGGCCACCGCCGCGCCGATGCACTGCCGCCCGACGGCCGCGCTGCGGGCGGTGTAGTAGAGCAGGTACCGGCCGTCGGCGCGCGGGGAGACGTCGGGTGCCCAGGTCAGGCCGCCGCTGGCCCAGGCGCCCAGGGTCGGTAGCGCATCCGGCCGCCGGGTCCACGGCCCGGTCAGCGAGGTGGCGGTGGCCACCGGCACGTTCCCGTGGCTGTTGTTGGTCGAGTAGGCGTAGTAGGTGCCGCCGACCTTGATGACGTCGGGGTCGGGGAAGTCGCTGGCGATGACCGCCGCAGGGGGCGTGGTCACTGCGGAGGCGCTGTCCGGCGCGACGACGAAGGGACTGATCAGGAGCGCGGCTACCACCCCGGCGAGACCTCGACGCATGAAGAAATTTAACCATGTCGATTAATTTGGTGAAAGGTGTCGCCCGGACGGAGATCGGGCGGCGCGGTGCCCCGACGGCCACGCCGATCGGAGCCGCACGGGCTCCGATCGGCGTGGCCGGGCGGTCGGGTCAGTCCCCGGCCAGCGCCTGGACCACCGGCCGTCGCACGGCCCGGCGGGCCGGCAGGACCGACGCGGCGAGTGCCGCCAGCGCGGCCACCGCCAGGATCAGGCCGATCTGTCCCCAGGGCAGCACCACGTCGAAGTCCCCGCCGATCCGGTTGAGCACGGCCATCGCGCTGGCGCTGACCGCCGTACCGAGGCCGATGCCGAGCACCGCGCCGACCACCGCGACCAGCACCGCCTCGACGGCCAGCATCGCGCGCAGTCGACCCCGGGTCAGCCCGACGGCCCGCAGCACCGCGTTCTCCCGGGTCCGTTCCAGCACCGACAGGCTCAGCGTGTTGGCCACGCCGACCAGGGCGATCACCACCGCGAGGCCGAGCAGCGCGGTGACGAAGGCCAGCAGCATGTCCACTGTGCCGGTGAGCATTTTCTTGTACGCCGACTGGTCCATCAGGTTGGCCGTCGGGTACCGGCTCACCACCGACTCGATCACCTCGCGGGCCTGTGGCGCGGAGATGCCGTCGACCTGTTGGACCTCGGCCAGCTGGCCCCGCTCGGTGGGGAACAACCGGGTGAAGTCGGCGTCGGCGACCTCGACGACGTGCCCGGATGGGACCGGGGCGCCGCCCACCGCCGGTCCCTCGTCGCCACCGGGGACCACGGCGGCGATCCGCAGTGGGGTGCCGGCGACGGTGACGGTGGCGCCGACCGTCCAGCCCCGTGCCGTGGCCAGTTCCCGGTGCACCAGCACGGTGCCCGGACCGAACCGGCCGAGGTCACCGGCGACCACCGGTGGCGCAGCACGCGCGACCAGTGCGGGGTGGGCGGCCCGGACCCGGACGCCGTCGCGGACCACCTCCCGCCACTCGTGGACCACGCCCAGTTCGGGTCGGGCGTGCAGTTCGTCGACCAGCCCGGCGGGCAGGTCCGCACCGACCGCCGTGACCAGGAAGTCCACCCCGATCTCGGCGTCCACGCTGCGCTCGATGCCGTCCTTGGTGCTGTGCGCGCCGACCACGAACGCGGAGACCAGCCCGATACCGATCACCAGCGCGGTGGCGGTGGCCGCGATCCGGCGGGGGTTGCGCACGGCGTTGGCCACGGCCAGTCGCGCGGTCGCCCCGGGCAGGCGGCGGGCCGGCCAGCCCAGGACCCGGACCAGTGCCGGGACCAGTACCGGCCCGAACAGCACGATGCCGAAGAAGGTCAGCACTCCCCCGGCCGCGACGGGTAGCAGGTGGCCGGCGGGACCGGCCACGGCGAGTGCCGCCACGCCGGTGCCGAGGACCAGGGCGCCCGCGACGAGCCGGAGCGGGCCGGCCCGTCGGGTGCTCTGCACCGCGGCGTCGGTGAGCGCGGCCACCGGCGCCACCCGGGTACCGTGCCAGGCCGGCAGGAGCGCCGAGCCGACGGTCATCGTGACGCCCAGCAGGAGGCAGAGCAGGACGGTCGGCGCGGTGAGGACGATCCCGCCGGAGAACGGCAGGTCCAGGGTCGCCGCCCCGGCGCCCAGCCCGGACGCCAGGCCGGCGCCCAGTGCCACGCCGGCCAGGGCGGCCACCGTGCCGACGACCGCCGCCTCCAGCACCGTCGCCCGGAACAGCTGACCCCGGGTCGCGCCGACCAGGCGCAGCAGCGCGGTACGGCGGGTGCGCTGGGCCAGCACGATGGCGAAGGTGTTGGCGATGACGAACCCGGCGACCACCGCCGCCACCCCCGCGAAGATCAGCAGCACCAGGTTGAACTGCTCCAGGTCACGGACCGCGTCCTCGACGGCGGCGTCGAGCAGTTGCCGCCGGGTCTGCACGCTCGCCCCGGCGCCGGTGACCGCCGACCCGACGCGGGTCACCAGTTCCGCCGGGGGGACGCCCGGAGCGGCGGCCACCAGGATCCGGGCGTAGCCCTGGGCACCGGCGGCCCGCAGCGCGTCCGGACCGACCAGCCCGATGTACGGGCCACCGACGTCGCGGCTGGTACCGGCCACGTCGACCGTGCCGACCAGGGTGTACGGCCGGGCCGGTCCACCGGCACCGCCGACCCGGACCGGCGTATCCAGCCGGAAACCCTCGTCGGCCACGGTGCGCTCGTCGAGCACCACCTCACCGGGACGGTCCGGCAGTCGCCCGGCCACCAGGTCGTACGACCGCAGGGCCGGCTCGGTCGGGATGCTGACCAGCACCGCGTACCCGAGCACGGGCCGGCCGTCGGCGCCGAGCAGTCCACCGGTGCCGATGAACTCGCCGTCGGCGGCGCGTACCCCGGGCAGGGCCCGGACCCGGTCGACGGCGCCGGCCGGGATGCTCGCCCGGTCGGCGACGACGGCGACGTCGGTGTGCCGGTCGAAGGTGCCGGCCCGGTCGTACGCGCCGGCCTTCATGCCGTCGGTGAACATCAGCGTCCCGGCGACGAACGCGACACCGAGCACGGTGGCCAGCGAGGAGAGCAGCAGTCGCAGCACGTCGGCGCGCAGCAGGCGCAGGGTCAGCCGGACCATGCCGCTCACCGGTTCCCGACCGGCGCGTCGGCGTCACCGAGACGGCCGAGGACGTCGCGCACCTGGTCCGGCCGGGGTGCGGTCAGGTCGTGGACCAGCCGTCCGTCGGCGAGGAACACCACCCGGTCGGCGTACGCGGCGGCCACCGGATCGTGGGTCACCATGATCACGGTCTGGTGGAGGGTGTCGACCGCTTCGCGGAGCAGCCGTAGCACCTCGGCGCCGGACCGGGAGTCCAGGTTCCCGGTCGGCTCGTCGGCGAAGACCACCCACGGTCGGGTGATCAGGGCCCGGGCCACGGCGACCCGTTGCTGCTGGCCGCCGGAGAGTTCGTCGGGCCGGTGCCGGAGCCGGTCGGTCAGTCCCACCGCGGTCACCACCTGAGCCCACCAGTCCGCTGCCGGGCGGCGGCCGGCGATGGCCAGCGGCAGTTGGATGTTCTCCGCTGCGGTGAGCGCCGGCAGCAGGTTGAACCGTTGGAAGACGAACCCGATCCGGTCGCGTCGCAGCAGGGTCAGCCGCCGGTCGTCGAGTCCGCCGAGGTCGGTGTCCCCGATCCGGACCGCGCCGCCGGTGGGCCGGTCCAGCCCGGCCAGGCAGTGCAGCAGGGTGGATTTCCCGGAACCGGAGGCGCCCATGATGGCGGTGAGGCGGCCGGCGCCGAAGGCGACGTCGACGCCGTCGAGTGCGACGACCGCAGCCGGACCGGTGCCGTACCGCCGGGTCAGGTTTCGGGCGGTGACCGCGACGCCACCGGTGGTGGGCGCGGGGGGTGCGACGGGCACGTGGAACTCCCCGTGGTGAGAGGCGGTATGGACACCTCCGACGCTAGGGGCGGGACCGGTCGGTTGATCTCCGTCTGGCCGCTCGACCGGGGTCCGCCTCAGGTCGTACCGGACGGCCGCCGGGTACGTCTCAGGTCGTACCCGGGGTGACCAGGCCGCTCTCGTACGCCAGCACCACCGCCTGGACCCGGTCGCGGAGCTGGAGCTTCGCCAGGATCCGACCGACGTGGGTCTTCACCGTCGCCTCGGCGACGTGCACCCGACCGGCGATCTCGGCGTTGGACAACCCCTGGGCCACCAGCAGCAGGACCTCCCGCTCCCGCTCGGTGAGCAGGGCCAGCCGGGGGTCGGCGGCAGGGCCCGGGCCGAGCCGGTCGGCGAAGCGGTCCAGCAGCCGGCGGGTGATCGACGGGGCGACCACCGAGTCCCCGGCCGCGACCACCCGGATCGCGGCGAGCAGTTCCTCCGGCGGCACGGTCTTGAGCAGGAAGCCGCTGGCACCGGCCCGGAGCGCGGCGAACGCGTCGGCCTCGGTGTCGAAGGTGGTGAGCACGAGCACCCGGGGCGGGCCGGCGGGCCGGTCGGCGCAGAGCCGGCGGGTCGCCTCCACCCCGTCCATGGTGGGCATCCGGATGTCCATGACCACGACATCCGGCCCGGTCCGGGACACCACCCGCAGCGCGTCGGCGCCGTCGATCGCCTCGCCGACCACCGTCAGGTCCGGCTGCGAGTCGAGCACCATCCGGAAACCGGCGCGTACCAGCGGTTGGTCGTCCACGATCACCACACGGATCGTCACGTCGGGTGCTCCTTCGTCGGCGGTACCGGTAGCCGGGCGGTGACGCGCCAGCCCCCGCCCGGACGGGGGCCTGCGGTCAGCTCACCGTCGTACACCGTCACCCGTTCCCGCATGCCCACCAGACCGTGTCCGCCGGAGATGGCGGGGTCGACCGGCGGGCGGCCCCGGCCGTCGTCGAGGATCTCGACGGTGACCGGACCGGCCGGGTCCTGGTCGAGGACGACCTCGACGGCGGCGCCGACCCCGGCATGTTTGAGGGTGTTGGTGAGCGCCTCCTGCACCACCCGGTAGACGGTCAGTTCGAGCCCGGGCGGCAGGCCGGCCGGGCCGCGTCCGGTGTGCCGCACCCGCAGTCCGGCCGCCTCGAACCGGCCCAGCAGCGCGGGCAGTTCGACCAGGGCGGGACGCCGGTGCTCCGGCTCGGCGGCGACCCCGGTGTCCACCCGGGCCGGCGGCTCCACGGGACCGGCCGGGGTCGGTTCGCGCAGCACACCGACCAGCCGCCGCATGTCCTCCAGCGCCTGCCGGCCGGTGTCGGCGACCACCCGCACCGCCTCGCGGGCGGTCGCCGGGTCGTGGTCGAACAGGAAGCGCGCCCCGTCGGCCTGCACGATCATCACGGCCATGCTGTGCGCGACCACGTCGTGCAGTTCCCGGGCGATCCGGGTGCGTTCCTCGGCCACCGCCGCCCGCGCCTCGGCCTCCCGCTCGCGTTCCAACGTGGCGGCCCGCTCCTCCAGGCTGAGCACGTAGAGCCGGCGGGTGCGCACGTTCAGCCCGACCAGCCAGACCGCGCCGGTGACCAGCCCGAGGTAGAGCGTCGCGGCCCAGCGGGGGGTCACCGCCATCTGGAGGGAGCCCAGCAGCACGCCGACGGCCGCGACGACCCCGGCGACGATCCCGTCGCGCAGCC
Source organism: Micromonospora echinofusca (assembly GCF_017614955.1). GTDB lineage: Bacteria > Actinomycetota > Actinomycetes > Mycobacteriales > Micromonosporaceae > Micromonospora > Micromonospora echinofusca_A. The sequence goes on along the minus strand of NZ_WVUH01000001.1, from coordinate 100,105 downwards.
GGTCGGCGTACTTGACCACGCTGTACAGCGCGATCAGCACCGCGACGTCGTAGGCCAGCGGACCCCATCCGGCGAGCACCTGGACCAGGGCGAGTACGGCCACCACCGCGGTCACCGCGGACGGACGGATCCGCCGGAACAGCAACGCCGTCGCCATCCCGAGCCCCACCAGGGTGGCCCACGCGCCACCCGGCTGGGCCACGATTCCGGCGACGGCGAACAACGCCACCGCGCCGGCCACGGCCGCGTCGAAGGCGACGCTACGCAGCGGGCGGCCCAGGATCGTCCGGTTCATGATCTCCCAGCCTACGACCGGTGCCACCGGACCGGTCGCCGCACCGACGTCCGCAGAGCGCCCGGCGGCGCTCCCCCGCCCACCGGGTGACCCACGCCACCCTCGGGGAGGGTGCCCTGACCAGGGCATGTCCGCTCGACGGCGAGCCGGGGGTGTTCCCCGGAACCACTTGACGCGATGCGCGAACAGGAGGAAGGTATGCCTGCCCTAACTTAACCGAGAGGGCCCAACCAACTACGGAGCCTCGATGTTCGCCACATACCTGATCGGTCTACGGGAGGGCCTGGAGGCGACCCTGGTGGTCAGCATCCTGGTCGCCTTCCTCGTGAAGTCGGACCGCCGCAACCGGCTGCCCCACGTGTGGCTCGGCGTCGGCGCGGCGGTGGCGCTCTCGGTGCTGTTCGGCTGGCTGATCGAGTACACCTCGACCACGCTGCTGCGGACCTCGGCGTCCCGGGAGCTGTTCGAGGCGGTCACCTCCGTGGCCGCCGTCGTCTTCGTCACCTGGATGATCTTCTGGATGCGCCGGGCCGCCCGGGGCATCGCCGGTGAACTGCGCGGCAAACTGTCCGAGGCGCTCGCGGTGGGCGCCTTCGCGGTGGCCGGGATGGCGTTCCTCGCGGTGGTCCGGGAGGGCCTGGAGACGGCACTGATCTTCTACTCCGCCGCGCAGAGCACCGCCGGCGGTGCCGGCCGCGATGCCATGATCGCCCTGGTCGGCGGCATCACCACCGCCGTGCTGATCGGCTTCCTGATCTACCGCAGCGCCCTGAAGCTCAACCTGGGCACGTTCTTCACCTGGACCGGTGCGCTGCTGATCCTCGTCGCCGCCGGCATCCTCAAGTACGGCGTGCACGACTTCCAGGAGGCCGGTGTCCTGCCCGGCCTGGCCACCCACGCCTTCGACATCTCGGCCGTGCTCGACCCGGGCACCTGGTACGCGGCCCTGCTGGCCGGCATGTTCAACATCACCGCCACGCCGAGCGTGCTGGAGATGGTCGCCTGGGCGGCGTACGCGGTCCCCGTACTCGTCCTCTTCCTGCGCAAGCCGGCCGGCCCGACCGCCCCGGACCGGGTGTCCACGCCCGCCGCACCGACCGTCGGCGGTACCGCCGCCACCGCCTGACACCCACACCCGACGTCCACCTCCGAGGAGACACCGCAGCATGCGTACCACCCGACTCGTCGTGCCCGCCGTCGCCGGGGCACTCGCCGTCGCCGGCCTGACCGGCTGTGGCGGCGGTGACGACAAGCAGGACGCGAAGACCGACGGGCCGATCGCGGTCAAGGCCAGCGACACGACCTGCGAGGTCGGCACCACCGAGATCGAAGCCGGCCAGGTGACCTTCGCGGTGACCAACTCCGGATCCAAGGTCAACGAGTTCTACGTCTACGCCGCCGGTGACCGGGTGATGGGCGAGGTGGAGAACATCGCCCCCGGCCTGACCCGCGAACTCCGCGTCGAACTGCCCGCCGGGACGTACGAGACGGCCTGCAAGCCGGGCATGAGCGGCCGGGGCATCCGCGGTGCCCTCAAGGTCAGCGGCACCGCCGCGACCGTCGCGCCCGACGCCGCGCTGAGCCAGGCCACCGCCAGCTACCAGCGGTACGTCCAGAGCCAGACCGCCGCGCTGCTGACCCGGACCGAGGAGTTCGTGGCCGCGGTCAAGGCCAACGACGTGCCGAAGGCCAAGGCGCTGTACCCGGTGGCCCGCACCTACTGGGAGCGGATCGAGCCGGTCGCGGAGAGCTTCGGCGACCTCGACCCGAAGATCGACGGCCGCGAGGAGGTCGTCGAGGAGGGCATGGAGTTCACCGGGTTCCACCGGATCGAGAAGGACCTCTGGACGACCGGCGACGTCAGCAAGGACGGCCCGATCGCCGACCAGCTGCTCACCGACGTCAAGGCCATCGTCGCCAGGGCCAACGCCGAGCGGCTCACCCCGCTCCAGCTCGCCAACGGCGCCAAGGCGCTCCTCGACGAGGTCGCCAGCGGGAAGATCACCGGCGAGGAGGAGCGGTACTCGCACACCGACCTCTGGGACTTCAACGCCAACCTGGAGGGCTCCAAGGCGGCCGTCGCGGCGCTGCGCCCGGCCCTGGAACAGCGCTCACCCGACCTGGTCGCCCAGCTCGACCGCGAGTTCGCCACCGTCGAGAACGTGCTCGGCAGGCACCGGGCCGGCGACGGCTGGAAGCTGCACACCGACCTCAGCAAGGCCGAACTGAAGGAACTCTCCGACAGCATCAACGCCCTGGCCGAGCCGATCAGCAAGGTAGCCGCAGTCGTCGCCCGATGACGACCCGAGCAGGAGGTGGGACGATGAGCGGACCGGGCACCGACGGGGCGCCGCGCGGCAGCCGGCTGTCCCGCCGGCGGGCCATCACCATGGCCGGGATCGGCGTGGCGGGCGTGGCCGGGGTGGCAGCCGGCGCCGGTGTGCTGACCGGCGGTGGCGACCACGCGGTGGCCACCGACCGGGCCGCCGGGGCGGTGCCCTTCCTCGGCGAACATCAGGCCGGCATCACCACCCCGGCGCAGGACCGGCTGCACTTCGTGGCCTTCGACGTGATCACCAAGGACCGGGCGAGGCTGGTCGCCCTGCTCCAGGAGTGGACCGCCGCCGCGGCCCGGATGACAGCCGGGCGGGACGCCGGGCTGATCGGCGCGGTCGACGGTGTCCCGGAGGCCCCGCCGGACGACACCGGCGAGGCGCTCGGGCTGCCGCCGTCGCAGCTCACCCTCACCATCGGCTTCGGCCCCACCCTGTTCCGCGACGCCGAGGGTCGGGACCGGTTCGGCATCGCCGACCGGCGGCCGGCCGCCCTGGCCGACCTGCCGCACTTCGCCGGGGACGCCCTCCGGCCCGAGCTGTCCGGCGGGGACATCTGCGTCCAGGCCTGCGCCAACGACCCGCAGGTGGCGGTGCACGCCATCCGCAACCTGGCCCGCATCGGCATGGGCGTGGTCAGCGTCCGCTGGTCCCAGCTCGGCTTCGGGCGTACCTCGTCGACCTCGCGGGACCAGGCCACCCCCCGCAACCTGTTCGGTTTCAAGGACGGCACCGCCAACCTGAAGGCCGAGGACGCCGACCTGCTCCGCGAGCAGCTCTGGGCGCAGCCGGGCGACGGCCCGGACTGGATGACCGGCGGGTCGTACCTGGTCACCCGCAAGATCCGGATGCTGATCGAGACCTGGGACCGCAGCCCGCTGGCCGAGCAGGAGCAGATCGTCGGCCGGACCAAGGGCCGCGGCGCCCCGCTGGGCGGGACCGGCGAGTTCGACCAGCCGGACTTCGCCGCCAGGGGCGACGACGGGCAGCCGGTGATCGCCGAGACCGCACACGTCCGGCTCGCCCACCCGGGGCAGAACGGCGGCGCGCACCTGCTCCGCCGTGGTTACAACTTCGTCGACGGCTCGGACGGGCTGGGCCGGCTCGACGCCGGACTCTTCTTCATCGCGTACCAGCGGGATCCGCGTAGGCAGTTCGTGCCGATCCAGACCCGGCTCGCCCGGCACGACGCGATGAACGAGTACCTGCGGCACGTGTCCAGTGCGCTCTTCGCCTGCCCGCCCGGTGTCCGCGACCCCGCCGACTGGTGGGGCCGGGCGCTGTTCAGCTGACCGGAGCCGGTGCCAGCGGCACCGTGGGAGCCACCGGTCGGCCGGAGCGGGGGTCGTGCCCTCAGTAGCGGGGGGCCAGGGCGAGCTGGTAGGTCGACATCACCTCGGGCAGCGGTTGGAAGGACGAGCGGAAGCCGGGTACGTCGCAGAAACCGGTGGAGCCGGAGAGGATGCCGAAGGCGCCGTACGCCGACCGTGAGCCGTACCCGCCGGTGGTGCTGAACAGGGGCGCTCCGGAGTCGCCGCCCTTGGCACACAGGTCGGTCTCGATGAGACCGGTGACGATGCCGTCCGGATAGTTGTAGGTGACGTCCTTGGCCAGGACCGTCCCGCACGTGGTGCCCGTGGTGCGTCCGGTCTTGCAGACGGGCGTGCCGACCGCGACGTCGGCCACCCCGCCGATCACCCGGACCCCCGTCTGGTAGACCACCTGACTGCCACGTTGGGTCATGATCCGTTACGCTTCAGTGCGCTCTGGTGAGCACGCGATTGGTAGTCCCGCCTTGCGGTGGGACGGTCCCGGTCTGACCCGCCGTGGCGGTGCCGGGTTGACGCTTCGCAGCCACCCGCCCCGCGAGCGGGGTCTTACGGTTGGCTCCACGTCCGGCCACCGGGCCACTCCCGGCGGTGTCGTACTCAGCCGCCAAGGCGGCCAGGTTGCGGGCGGCGTTGCAGTCCCGGTCGATGACCAGACCGCACGCCTGGCAGGTGTATTCACGCTCGGACAGGGCGAGTTTGGTTCTCACCGCGCCGCATCCCGAGCACGTCCTGCTCGACGGGTACCAGCGGTCGGCCACGATCAGCCGGCCGCCGTTCCACCCGGTTTTGTAGGCCAGTTGCCGGCGGATCTCCGCGAACCCGGCGTCGGCGATGTGCCGGGCCAGTCTGCGGTTACGCAGCATGCCGGCGACGTTGAGGTCTTCCACCACGACCGTGCCGTGCTCGCGGGCGAGGCAGGTGGTGAGCTTGTGCAGGCCGTCGCGGCGCAGGTTCGCCACCCGCGCGTGAGCGCGGCCGAGCCGGTTCGCTGCCCGCTGCCACCGGTTCGACGGACGCTGCCCGGTCCGCCGGTCCGGTCCGACCTTGCGGGCTACCGCCCGGCCGAGCACACGCAGGCGGCGTTGCCCGTCGTCGAGGTGACGCGGATTCGCCACCATTTCGCCGGTGGACAACACGGCAAGGTGCTTCACGCCGACGTCCACGCCGACGACCGACCCTGGCCGGCGTGGCCGGCGGTCTGCGCGCTCGACCTCAACGGTGAACGACACGTACCAGCGTCCGCCGTCGCGGCGCACCGTCGCGGACATGATCCGGGCGGTCCCGTTGTCCAGGCGGCGGGCGAGTTTGCGGGCGGACTCGTGCAGCTTCAGCCGCCCCAGCCGGGGAAGCACCACATGCTGACGGTCCGCCTCGACCCGGATCGCGCCGGTGGTGAACCGCACCGACGGTGTGGTGCGGCGGCGGGACTTGAACCGGGGGAACCCGACGGGCCGGCCGGCGCGTTTGCCCGTTCGGGAGTCGGCCCAGTTCTTCAACGCACGGGCGAGGGCGTCGAGGCCGGTGTTGAACGCCTCCTTCGAGCAGTCCCGCCACCACGGCGCGACGTCGGGCTTGGCGGTGTTCCACGCCTTGCGCAGCGCGGGTAGTGACCATGACACGGTCGGGGTCAGATGCTCGTCAGCAACACCGTAGGTGCGCTCGGCGGCCCGCTGACCCATGACCGCCTTAACCCGGGCGAGGGCCCAGTTGTGGGCGACCCGGGCTGCTCCGGCGTGCGCGAGGATGTCACGTTCCTGACCGGGGGTGAGGTCGAGCGCGAACCGATACGCCTGGATCGTCCTCACGTCAGGTCCTCGGTGGCGGCCGCGACCGCGCGGCGGGCACGGTCCGCCGCGGCGCGGCGGCCGTACAGGCGGGCACACAGGGACGTCAGGATCTCCGTGACGTCACCCACGAAGTCATCGTCCACCTCGGCCGGGTCAACCACCAGCAACCGGCGACCCTGCGCGGCAAGGGCCGCCTCGACGTACTCGGTGCCGAAGCGGGCGAACCGGTCTCGGTGCTCGACCACGATCGTCGTCACGGTCGGATCACGCAACAGTGCGAGGAACTTCTTGCGATGCCCGTCGAGCACCGAACCGACCTCGGTCACCACCCGATCCACCGGCAGGCGTCGCCTGGTGGCCCACACGGTGACCCGGGCGACCTGCCGGTCAAGGTCCGGCTTCTGATCGGCCGAGGGAACGCGGGCGTACACCACGGTCCGCCCAGCGTCGGGGGCCGCACCGACCATGATCAGCCGACCGAGTCGGTAGGCAGGAACGGGTAGCGTCCCGGACTCGTACCGCCGTCGCGCGGTCGCGTACGAGACGCCGGTCGCCGCTGCCCACTCCTTAAGTTCACACCACAGCTATAGCAAACCTATGAGCACTAGTGATGACCGACCAGTCAGCAGTAGCAACCCCGTGCTGCACAGCCTTCCGTCGATGCTGTCCATCGGCTGGCCGCCCAGCAGCAGGGCGGCGGGCCTGACCGGTGGCGCGCCGACCACCGTGACGTGCCGGTGCGTGGCCGCGCTGCGGAGGAACCGCGCCGACGCCGGGCCAGCGACCCGTACGACGACCTGCCCGGTCTCGGGGTCGACCAGCGCGGCACTGCCCACCGGCGCCGCTGCCGCCAACTCGTCGCGCAGCGCGGCCAGCGCCGCCGGGGCCAGCGGTGCGGCGGTGCTGGGAGCGACAGGAGCGAGCAGGCCGAAGGCCAGGACTGCCAGGACCGACGTGACAAGAAGACGACGCATGGGACTCCTTCGCCGCACGGGCCGGGATGAATCATTATCGATGCGGTAGCGCACACGCACCAGGGGCGTCAGGTCAGCCTCAGCGCGGCGACACCAGGCCCGATTCGTACGCGAACACCACGAGTTGGGCACGGTCGCGGGCACGGAGCTTGGTCATGGCCCGGTTGACGTGGGTCTTCGCGGTCAGTGGACTGATCACCAGTCGGGTGGCGATCTCCTCGTTGGACAGCCCCTGCGCCACCAACGCGACCGCCTCGCGTTCGCGGTTGGTCAGCTCCTTCAGGGCTGCGGCAGCCGGCACGGGAAGCGGCCCGGTGGTGACGTACCGGTCGATCAGTTTACGGGTGATCGACGGTGCGAGCAGGACGTCGCCGCGCGCGGCGACCCGCACGGCGTGCAGCAGGTCCTCCGGCTCGATGTCCTTGACCAGGAACCCGGCGGCGCCGGCGCGCAACGCGTGGAAGACGTACTCGTCCAGGCCGTAGTTGGTCAACACGACGACGCGCACCCCGGCCAGCGTCGGGTCTGCGGCGATCTGCCGGGTCGTCTCGATGCCGTCCATGACCGGCATCTGGATGTCGACGAGCGCGATGTCCGGCAGGTGTTCCCTGGCGAGCACCAGCGCCTGCCTGCCGTCGGCGGCCTCCGCCACCACCTCGATGCCGTCCTCGGCGTCGAGGAGCGCACGGAATCCGCTCCGTAGCAGCGGTTGGTCGTCGACCAGCAGGACACGGATCATGAGGTGCGCTCCACGGGGAGGTCGGCGCGGACGGTGAACCCGCCTTCGGGGCGGGGGCCCGCCGTCAGCCGGCCGCCGAGGGCGGTGACCCGTTCGCGCATCCCGAGCAACCCGACGCCGGGCATCGCGCCGGTGGCCGGCCCGGACCTGCCGTCGTCGTCGACCTGGACGGCGAGGGCGTCCGGACGGTACCCGATGAGAACCGAGGCCGTGGCGGCGGAGGCGTGCCGGGCGACGTTGGTGAGCGACTCCTGCACGATCCGGTACGCGGTGCGCTGCACGGCGGCCGGCACGTCGTACCGCTGTCCCTCGGTGGTCAGGGTCGCGTCCAGGCCGGCCAACCGGGCCCGTTCCACCAGTTCCGGCACGTCGGCGAGACCGTTCGGCGGGGTCCCGCCGTCGTCGCGTAACGCCTCCAGGGTCGCCCGCAGCTCCCGGGTCGCCTCACGGCCGGCCTCCTGGATCGCCAGCAGGGCTTCCGGCACCGGCTCCCCCCGCCTGCGGGCCAGGTGGACGGCGACTCCGGCCTGCACGGTGATGACCGAGATCTGGTGGGTGAGCGAGTCGTGCAGCTCCCGGGCGATGTGGAGCCGCTCCTCGTTGGCGCGGCGCAGCGCGGTCTCCTCCCGGGTGCGTTCGGCTTCGTCCGCGCGCTGCTCGGCCTGGCGCAGCGCTTCACCGGCGGCGCCGGCAGCGATCAACCACGCCAACTCCAGGGCGCCCCGGGCCCGGGCGAGCGCATCACCCACCGAGATGTCCGATGGCAACGTGAGGGCCGCGAGCGGAAGAGCGGCCAGCATCAGCACCGCCGCGACGACCGTGACGACGCGGTGGCCGGCCCGCACGGCGGCGTAGACGGCGAGCAGAAACGCGACGACCGGCACGTCCAGACCGGCTGCCTGGTGACCCACCGCGCACAGCCCGGTGACGGCCAGAACGGCGACCGGTGCCCGGCGACCGGCGGCGAGCGCCAGACCGCCGGACACCAGCAGCGCGTACCCGAGCAGGTCGAAACCCGTGTCGGCGCGTGGTGCGGACAGGCCGGCGACCAGTTGCGTCGCCGCCACCCCGACGGCGATCGCCCAGTCTCTGCCACCGGCCGGCAGGCCGGACCGTCCTACGTGCATCCGCGCACCCTAACCGGATCCCGTCGCGACCGGCTCCTCCGCGTAGACGAACAGCCGCCTACCGCAGACGCGGTACGTCCGCAGTTTCTGCGGCAGCTGCGGTATCCGCGAGCACCGTCCGCAGCAGCGGGGATTGTCTACGTCCGGGGGACGACCGGCGGTGCGCCCGACGACATGATCAACGGCAACGACCTCGGGTACGACGCCCACACGGGAGGACAGGGACTTGCCATCTCCCCAGGCTGTAGCAGGGGGATTCGACCCTCGCGGGTTGAGTTTTCTGCTTCAGCGACCGCAGCCGACCCGGAACACCGGCGAGGGACGGTGTGCCGCCCATCGGTCCTACCCAGTCTCCACAGACGTCACTTTCCGCCAGTCCGGCGGTAGGCCCGACCGGCTTGGTTGTCACCGGCCAGGCGCACGGAGATTGGCACATCTGTTCGGCCATGCTCCGCAGGTACCTGACGCCTGTTCGCCCTGGTGGCGAGCCGGCTTTCCCTGTCCTGCTCCGCAGGCGATCCGTTTCCTCTCCGGCCTGAAGGCCGGAGTATCCACGGAAGGAATGCGATGACCTCATCGGTACGACTGGTGCTTGCCACCGCCGCAGATGCCTACACCATGAGCGCCGGGCGCGTCGGGGCAGCCGTGGCCGCCCTGCTGGGGCTGGCCGGGGTGATCGTCGGCGGGCTGGCTCTGGCCCGTCCCACCAGCCGGGCCGGTACCGGCAGGGGACGTCCCAACGGTGTCCTCGCGCTGGCGGCGGGGCTGGTCGGCATGGCCCTCGGCGGGGTGGTGGTGGCCACCTCCGACAGCGGCATCGGCACCGGCAACGGACGCGGTGGCGCATACCTGGCCCTGGTGGTGGGGCTGGTGGCCACGGTCCTCGGCGGGCTCGCGCTGGCCCGCTCCCGCCGTACCGGCTGAGCTGACGAGGGGCGCCAGTGCTGCGGCCGCTGGCCGGTCGCAGCACCGGCCGGAGGGATCGCCTGCTCGCCTGCCCAGGGCGGTCGTCCAGCCAACCAGCCGGCAGACTAATACTGCATGACACAGTAGACGACGGTCGGGTGCGTGAACCGATACCAGCGATTCCACCGGTAGTCCCGCGTGCACCTGTTGCCATTCGAGGCCCCAGGGACGATGTCGATGATGTGCACCGTGCCCTTCGCCTTGCACTTCGACGCAGCGACGATCCAACCGTCGTTCTTCGGGAATTTGTAGCAGTAGTTGCGCACCAGGTGAAGTTCCAGGCACAGGCGGTAACCGTCCTCCGTGATGTACCCGGACTCGGGATCGGCGCACTCACCCTGGCCGTAGTCCAACGACACCACCCGGTAGGTGCCGCTGGTGCCGTTGCAGTTGCCGATCCCCAGGAAGTCCCCGTCCTCGTTCACGGCAATGCACTGCCCGATCTTCGCGGGCGGCGGCGGTGGAGCCTCCTCCGTCGTCGGATCCTCTTCTGGAGGGGAATAGGTCTCCTCGGTGGACGGCGATGGCGGCGTCGTGGGTACCAAGACGGGAGGGGGACCGTCCGCAGCGCTCGGCTGCCGGCCGTCGTCCATCCTGGTGGCGACCAGTGCGCCGACCGCGACCACGCAGGTCCCGAGCAGGCAGAGAGCCAGTACCCCGGCGATGGCGCCGACGATGAGAGCCTTGCTGCGCTTCGCCGGTGCCAACGGCGGCGCAACCGTGCCGGGTTTCGATGGAGTCATACCCTGGTCGCCCGGTACGTCGGGCGGTGGAGGCATCGTCACCCGTGGAGTGTGACATATGTTCACTATCGGTGATCCGACGCCCGGTGCAGGCAGGATCAAGGTCTTCGGCGGGCGGTGGGCCGGTCGGTACGGAGCTGGCTCACGTCGCCCGCCGGTCACCGCTGGCCGGAGATGGCACCGGGGTCAGAGGCATTCCGCCTTCAGTTCGTGAATCCGCTGTCGCAGCGATTCCTGGGCGCCCGGTGGATACGGTTCACCCCGGTCGCGGCCCCATCGGGCGAACGCCAGGTCCAGTTGCGCGGAGTGCAGACGCTTCATCCGGGTGTAGGCCGGGCGGTCACGACGTAGGAGCGCCTGTAGCCGCATCCGGAAACGTAACGGCGGACTCACCAGTACGGGCACCTCGGCCGGGCTGATCGCGCCTCCAGGGTCACGCGCCTCCTCCTGGAGTTGCCGGTACAACGCCCTGGTCTCCCGGCGCAAGGCGACAATGACGAGGAACACCAGTACGGCGAACGCGGGACCCTTCAGGACGATGAGGTTCAGCGGCTGCACCACGAAGAGCTGAAGCAGCGAGTCGTCGGACTCCCAGTACAGGCGGCCCATCGCGAAGACGTCCCAAATCAGGTGGGCCGCGATGGCGACGGCGAAGCCGCTGCCGACGCAGACCGCCTGTCGTCGCCAGCCGTCGACCTGCATGGCGAGCCCGATGCCGGCGCCGATAATCCCCGTGTAGGTGGCATGGCTGATCAGCAGCCCGGTGACCTGCCGGTACCAGTGCTGGTAGAGCACCGCACCGAGGTCCCCGGTCATGTAGGACATCGACTCGGCGAACTGGAAGCCGATGCCGACGCAGGCGCCGACGACGATGCCACCAAGCATGCCGTCGACGTGCCGCCAGGCGAGCAGCACGATCACCAGGACCCCGGCACCCTTGCCGACCTCCTCCGGTACTGCGGCGGCGGCCGCGTGACTGAGGATCGTCGCGGTGCCGGGGAGAAGCTCCGCCGTGATGACGACGTGCAGAATGCCCTCGACCATTTGGGCGAAGTACGCGGCGATGAACAGGCCCCAGGCGAAGGCGACCACGACCAGTCGCCACGAAGGCTTACGGTTGCGTTGCATCCGGCGAAACGTCCACAACGCGAAGAGGGTCGTCGGAATGCTCAGCAGCGCGCCCCGCCAGGCGATCCCCACCTGCAGGAGGGTGAGGAACACACCCAGGAGCGTGGGCGCGGCGAACACCAGCCCACCACAGACGACCCAGGTCAGGTAGCGGCGACGCGGCGAGCCACCTGTGGCTGAGGAAATGGCGACGACGACAGCGGCGATACAGGCGGCGAACAGCGATATGCCGACAGCCCCGAGGTTGAACATGCCGAGGACGCGTACCTCGGTGTTGTCCCGCCGAATGACGCCGACGAGCGACGCCACGGCGATCATCACCAGCAACGCCTCACCAGTGGTGAGAGCGACGGCAAGCCGGTCGAGCCGGTACACCGCCGGCACCGTCGGATCCGGTGCCACTGGCCGGTGAACCGGGCGGGAGGACGGTGCGGGGCCGTACCCGGTCTCCTCCCCCGGCGCCCGGCCCGGCTGCGGTGTTTCCCCCGTCATCGCTCGATGTCCACGTGCACCCAGGCAAGCACCTCCTCCGTCCGGTTTCCCCGGACGGAGGCCAACACGAACTGGTATCTCCCCGCAGGTACCGCCGAGGTGGCACTCAACGGCAGTGGCCGGGCCCGTAGGTCGTCGAGTCCCGCCAGGTCCACGCTGTTGGTCCGGTGGCCGAACGCGTCGTACCAACTCGCCCACGCGGGTTCCGCAGCCAGTGCACCGGCCACCCCCTCGTCGATCGTGGCGACCGGGATCTGCCCCTGTCGGAACCTGTCCTGCGGCAGATCGGCGAGGTGCGCGGTCACCGGGTCGTATGCGTAGAGGCGGATCGGCAGGGCCGGTAAACGTTGTGGGGTTGTCGGCCAGGACACGACCAGAACGACAGCGGAGGCGAGGACGACGACCGCCGCGATCATGCCGAGGACCGTCATCGTGCGCACCGGAAGGCGGGCATTCATGGCCTCGGTTCCGTCCGGCACGGCAGCCTCCATCCACAGTGGTGGGTTACCCTAGCCTATCCCGACGTGGTGGTCGCGCGGATCCGCGTGCGTACAGCCCAGTCCCGGCGCTCGGATTGGGAGGCTATGGCCGCAGTGATGTCAACCAATGTGCTGGCCGACGGCGTGCCCATCGACTGTGGCGGCATGGCCGATGCCCTGGCCAGCTGTTACGGACCGGTCCCCGCCGTCGGCATTGCCGTATTTGGAGTGCTGAGCGGTATCGGCCTCGCCGCTTACGCGGCGTTCGCCATGTTTTTTCCACAGGTGCTCGACGCCGCGATGGGAATACCGGCGACGACGAAGCCGGATCCCACTGACGAAGCGGTTGCACATGGGTCGACAGCATCGGACCCGCAGGTACCGCCGACGATCGACCCGGTACGGCAGCAGCGGCTCGACGAACTCAGGGCGGAGTTCGTCGAGTTGGTCAGCGGCCTCGGGTGTGACGGCGGCAAGGCCGCCGCCATTGCGACGTACCAGCAGTGTCGCGACTCGATCGACGACTTCATCCGGGGAATGGAGGAACGTGCCATCGGCGTGGTCCGGAAGGCCCGCAGCGCCCCGGAGATAGTCAAGGCGGACCTGCAGAAGCTCGGCATCGAATTCGCATTTCGCCGGCAAGGACTTGCCGGGGCGCCCGGCGAGTTCGGAAACGTTTTCGAATACTACATGAGCCTGTGGGTCGACAAGCGGCATGCCGCGCTAGAACAGATAGCGGCGGACGCAGCAGCCGGGATCCGGCCGCAGCCGACGAGGAAAGGGACGAAGGCGGAGTCGGCCCGCACCGCCCTGGCCGAGCTGCAAAGGTCGACCAGGGGTGCCGAGAGCGCCCTCTACCGTGATCGCGCCAACGTGGAGGCCCTCAACAGGGCTGGCGTCACGGCCGACCCGGCCCTCACCGACGACCAGCTGGTCGCGCACATCAGGGCCCAAGCCGACCAGCTCACCTTCAGCTCGACGACTGCCGCTGCCTACCACGCCCGAGTGCACCGCAACGAGATTCCGGAAAACCGGCGAGAAATGCGGGCATTCATCGCAAACTATCACGCCGCAGCGGAGAGGGTGGTCAGGGAGGGCCGGGCCCAGTTCGATCCGGGCTCTGGCGGCGGCTCGAGGAAGGTGTGTTTCATCGTGGAGACGACGGACGACCAGAGCGATCCCATTACGCTCACGGTCATCATCCGCGCACGTGCCGACGGTCGCGTCGTCATGTCGACCTTCGGATCCTTCCTGAAGAACTGAACGGGAGCTACAGACCATGGTGGTGCGACACGGCTTCCCCCGCCTCGACGTCGACGGGTACTTCGTCGGCTTCGACCGAGCCATCGGTGTTCTCGCCGGGACGCGCGGCGGCAACCGGGCGCGGGCCGCGACGCTGGGCGACGCGCTGGCCGCCGTGCTGGCGCTGTGGCTGCTACGCCGGGAGGACCCGTCGGCGCAGTGGACCGGGCAGCGGCTCGCGGCGTTCCACGACCACGTTCGTGAGGTGCTCGGCGAGCATGGCCGCGACTTCGCCGGGTACCTCGCCGAGTTCGACCTCGACCTGGAGAGCGAGACGGCCACCGGCTGGTACAACGCGTGCTTCACCCGCAGCGTGGTCGACATCCTGCGCAAGGATGCCGGCCTGCCGCAGAGGGCACTGGGCGCCTCCGACTGGGAGGAGGCGTCCGACGAGGAGATGCGCGACGTCGCTACCAGGGTGCCGCCACTACCGGCCGACGTGATCCCGCAGGGCATGCCGGAGGAGCACTGGTGGTGGTTCGTCGCGTCCGGCCCGCCCGAGAAGACCGCGTACGACCACTGAGGCAGGTCGAGCCCGGGCGACCGGGACAGTCGTGTCGGGACTCGCCATGCCGCTGATGTGGATCCAGCTGGACGACGACCGGACCACGGCCTGCCGGGTCATGGAACTCCACAAGACGGCCAGAACCCGTCGGGAATCCCGCGACGTCGCCCGGGACGAGGTCCCGGGGCGGGGCCGCACCCCGGCGGTGAGCCCGTCCTCGTCCGCTTCGCCAACGGCGGCCCGGTCGGGCTGACCCAACGACACCTGTACGTGACCCGTGAGCAGGTACAGCGACTGTGGCGGATCGGACACTCCCCCTGAGCATCCTAGGACGTATTGGTGTCACCTGCCTTGCTGGCACGCAGGTCTACACCGGCCCCGCCGGTCAGCCGTGCCGGTGTCGTCACCGTGATGGTCGTTCACCAGGTGCTCCAGGACGATCCGCACCGCCGGGTCGTTCGGATCGGCGACACGGTGCGCCGCCCTCTGCACCCGTGGTCCCCGACCATCCACGAACTGTTACGACATCTGGAGAACGTCGAGTTCCCGTACGCCCCGTTACCTCGACGGCGAGTCCGGCGGTGCCGCGTGGGCCAGGGTCGCCGAGAACACCGGCCTGGTCGCCATGGCCCGTCTGCTGCCCGACTACCACGAAGCCGTACGCAGCTTCCGCCCCACCGCCGAGGCCGGGTGGGCCGCCCACACCGGCATCCCCAGCTCCGGGGAGCTGATCTGTCACGGTGACTTCGGTCCGTGGAACCTGGTGTGGCGGGGCACCCAGCCGGTGGGCATCAACGTGCCCGGCACCTCGCGGCAGCGGGACGACAGCCACAGGTCACCTGGCAGGAGACCGGCGTACTCGACCGATAGCGGAGCGAATCCGCTGGAGCCGCGCCCACCGGCACCTGTTCGAGTAAGCTGCCCGGCGGGCCCGGCCCAGGGTCGTCGCCCCGACCGTCTCCTCCGCCCGCCGGGCCGGCGCCCGCCCGCAGGTAGGGCGGGCGCCGGGGCGTGGTGGATCCGCCGCTGGGCACCTTCGGTCTCGCCGCCGGGGACGCGCGTCCCGTCCTGCGGTCGTCTGCTCTGTCACCCGAACCCGCAGCGCCCGTGATGCGGCGGGTCAGCCGGACGGCGGCGCGGTCCACGAGGAACGGATCAACTCCCGCTCGGTGGCGGCGAGATGGGCGGCGGCGGCGAGCCACGCCCACGCGTACCGGTCCGGGTCGGGATCGGTGAGCCGGCCGAACACGTCCCGGCCACGTCGGTCGGACTCGCTGGCCAGCGCCGAGGCCACCGCAGCAGCGGTGGTCAAGCCGGCGCGACGCAGCGGCCCGGCCAGCCAGGCGGCCTCGTCCCGGGCCGCCTCGCCGACAGCACGGCGACCGCCGGAGACGGCCAGTTCCACCAGGCGACGGACCCGCCACAGCGGGGACTCGGCAACCGCGTCGACGCCGGCGGTCAGCACCGGTTCGGCCATCGTGGCCGGTTCGCGTGGCGGTAGGTGACCGCCCTGGACCTGGTCGTAGCCGAGGTCGGCCCGGCCGTGCCAGTCCGCCGGCAGCCGCAGTGTCGCGGTGACCCCGGGCACCGGGCCGACGGCCAGCGGGCGCAGGGTGCTGGCCCGGTCCGGGTCCAGCCGGCCGACCACCCGGATCCGCAGCCCCGGCCAGGAGGCGAGCCGCCGCAGGTTCGTCACGTGGGCCAGGACCGGATGGGAGCTGACCGGTACCAGCCGGATGACCGGCCCGTCCGGCACCGGTGCCCGGTCCGGGTCGGTGCCGGGGGCCAGTTCACGGGCCAGCACCTGGTCGCCGACGGCGCCGACCACCACCAGGTCACCACCGACCAGCGCGGTCCCGGGCCGGGCCGGGTCCTCCGGGTCGTCGGCGGCGGCGAGTTGGGCGGTCACCACCTCGGCGAGTGGGCGGGCGAACAGGTCCGCCAGCGGTCCGGCGGACCAGTCGGTGCCGGCGAGCGGGGTGGCCCGGACCCCCTTGCCGGCACCGAGCCGCCCGTCGGCGGAGACGGTGGTGCCGGTGATCCGCAGGCCACCCCGGGACAGCACCGCGTGGTTCACGCTGACCGCGCCCATCTCGGTGACCGCCCGGGCACAGTCCCGGGCCCGGTCCGGTCCGCCCGGTTTCACGTCGGCGAAGGAGAGCTGGCGACCGTCGGCGGCGACGAGGTGGGTGACCACCCCGCCGTACCCGGTCGCGCTGATCACCGGTTCCCGGCAGACGCCGTACACCTCCAGCGTGCCGTCGGGCTGATAGGCCCGCCGGAGGGTGCCCACCAGCGCGGGGTCGGGATCACCGGCGGCCAGCCGGCCGGCCACGTAGAGCAGGTCGTGCAGGACCGCGACCAGGTCGGCCAGCCGGTGACCGGCCTGCCGGTCCCGGTGTGCGCGTAGACCCCGTACCGTGCGCAGCGCCGCGCTCTCGGCCCGGGGCAGACCGGCCAGCCGGGCGGTGTGCGCGGCCCGCAGCAGCTCGGCCTGGGGTACGGCGCCGGCGGCCGGGACGCCGACCGCGAGTACCGTCGCGGCGGCCCGCCACAGCGCGTCGGCGGCGGCCCGTTGCGCCTTCGTCGGTGCGGTGCCGTGGTCGGTACGACCGGCGGTCGGGCCGTCCGCCGGGCCGGTGGTACGTCCGGACTTCCGGGAGCGCCCGGCGACGGTGCCACGTCCGTCCGGGGTGGACCCGGTGGTGGACGCCGGGTCGGGGTGACTGGCCGCGTCGGCGACCGGGCAGGCCACCAGGACCGCGGTCCGGTGCAGGCAGCGCGGCGCCAGCAGGCAGCTGCACCGGACCTGCTGCGGGTCGGTGACCGCGCCGGTCGGTCCCGGCGTCAGGGTGACCAGGGCCTCGGGGCCGCAGTCGACCGACAGGCCGCCGTCGACCCGGTCGACCGGCACGTCGGCCAGCCGTTCGACGCCTGCGTCCAGCCGGCGGTGCAGCCGGGGTGGCAGGGCCGCCACCGCGGCGGCGGTGACCGCCGGCAGCACCGGCGGCAACCGGTCGGTGGCGAGGGCGGTGGCAGTGCGGTCGGTCAACGTGATCCTCCGCGTACGCGGTCGCCCACCCAGCGGGCGAGTTCGAGGGGGCTGAGAGCGGCGACCGGCATCCCGGCCGCGACGAGCTGCTCGGCGACGGGTACCGAGTAGCAGGGCGCTCCCCGGTCGTTCAGCGCGGCGCAGCCGAGCAGGTGCACGCCGGAACCGGCCAGGGTGCGGACCTCACCGAGCAGCCCGGCGAGCGGGTAGCCCTCCTCGAAGTCGCTGACCACGGCGACGATGGTGCGGCTCGGCACGGTCACCAGGGAACGGGCGTGAGCCAGCCCGGCGGCGATGTGCGTACCGCCGCCGACGCGTACCTCCAGCAGCAGAGACAGCGGGTCGTCGACCCGGTCGGTGAGGTCAACGACCTCGGTGGAGAAGGCGAGGAAGTGGGTGGACAGGGCGGGTACCCCGGCCAGCACGGCGGCGGTCAACGCCGACCACACCACCGACGCCTCCATCGAGCCGGAGACGTCGACCACCAGTACCAGCCGCCAGTCGGCCTCCCGGCGGGTCCGGGTGTGGAAGACCGGGCGTTCCGGTACCACCACCGTCCGGCCGTCGCCGAGGCGCCGGGTGTGCGCCAGGTTCGCCCGCAGGGTACGGGCGAGGTTGATCCGGCCGCCGGGGCGGTGGGACGGGCGCGGGTTGGTCAGCCCGGTCAACGCCGGACGTACCCGGGTGGCCAACTGCTCGGTCAGCTCCCGGACCAGCCGCCGGACCAGGGGTCGCAGCCGGGCCAGGTGCGCCTCGGGCAGACCACCGGCCAGGGACAGCACGGAGGTCAGCAGTTCCATCGAGGGGCGTACCGCAGCGGGGTCGAGCTCGGCGAGGACGTCGGTGCGACCGCTCTCGACGGCCCTGGCGACGACCTCTTCGCGTACCGAGGTGCCGAACAGTGCCTCCAGTTCGTCGGCCCACTCCCGGGCCGTCGGGAAGGAGGCCTCCTGGCCGCCGCCGGTCGCCTGGCCGAGGTCGGTGGCGCCTTCGCCGCGACCTGCGCCGTACAGCTCGTCCAGGGCGCGGGCGTAGCGGCGGGCGTCGGCGGGCAGCCGGTCGGGTTGGCGGCCGAGCAGCAACCGCCACCGGTCGGCGGGGGTGAGCTGGCCGGCCGGCGTCTCCGGCGCGGCTCCGGCGTCGCCGGGCACGTCGGCGGGGACGGTCGGTGCGCCCGGCACCGGGATGTTGCGGGCGATCAGGGTGGCCCGGCCGGCGGCGTCGGCGGCGGTCCAGCGGGCGAGCAGCTCCGGCGGGGCGGACAGGGCCAGGTCGAGGCGGTCGCCGAGCCGGTCGGCGACGGTGTGGAGGAGCCGGTCCCGGGCCGCCGGGGTGAGCACGTCGAACCCGCCCCGCAGGGCTGGCAGCCGGTCCAGGAACCCGGTGTCGGTGAGCCGCTCGACGCGGTCCAGCAGCGGGTCCAGGGCGGCCGGGGCCGACTGCAACAGCGGGTGCGCGGCGGTGAGCAGACCACCGAGCAGCCGGTGCAGGTGGCGGCGGGTGTCCGGGCCGGTGGCCGCGTCCACCCAGCCGGCCACCCGGGTGCCGAGGGTGGCCAGGTCGGTCAGGTCGAGCAGGACCCGGGCGGCCAGCGCGGCACCCTGGATCAGCGGCGAACCGGCGCGGGCCAGGTGGTCGAGGGCCTCGTCGAGGCGCAGGCCGATCCGGTCGGCTCCGGCGCGGACCGCGAGGTCGACCAGCGCGGCGGCGTCGGCGGTGGCGTCGCTGCCGGCCAGGCCGGGCAGCCCGCGTACGGCGGCGTCGAGCAGGTTGGCGGTCAGCTCCGCCGTCCGGGCCCGGCTGTCGGCGGTGGTGCCGGGCAGGTGTCCCCGGCGCAGGGCCTCCACCAGGTCCAGGGCGGCCAGCAGCTCGGGCAGCGTGCCGGTGGCCGGCAGCACGGTGGCGGCCAGGTCGAGCCGGTCGGTGACCAGGTCGGGCAGGTCGCAGCGGGCGGCTTCGGCGAGGCCGGCGAGCAGTTGCGCGGCGGTGGGGCCACCGTCGGCGACCTCCCGCCGGAACCGTTCCCGCAGGGTACCGGCCGCCGCCAGCGCTGCGGTCACCCCGCGTACACCGACCAGGTCGAGCCGGGCCGCCACGGACGGTGTCCAGGCCAGTTGCCAGCGGGTGGTCAGGGCGGCACCGTCGCCGGTGCCGGAGACCTCGATCGGCTCGCCGTAGCCGACACCGCAGGTCTGGAGGCGTTGCAGCAGGATCTCGCGCCGCCCGTCCAGATCGGTGCGCAACGGGTCCAGCCGGACCTCGCGGGCCTTGGGGCTGTCCGGGTGGGGCAGTCGCAGCGCGACGAGTTCCGCCTCGACGGCGGGGCCGAGCCCGGAGCGGGGCGTCCCGGGGGCGACCCGACCGCGTTCGGCGCCGACCAGTACGGTCTCCAGCGCCCTGGCCAGTGCCCGGCCACGGCCGAGTAGTTCACCCTGGCCGAGCACGGTGGTCACCGCCTCCAGGACCTCGCCCCGTCCGGGGGCGGGCAGGTCCCGCAGGCGGGCCAGGTCGTCGGCGAGGCGTACCGTCTCGGCGGCCTCGCCGGTGCCGGCGGTGTGCCCGGCTGCGCGGAGTTCCCGGCACAGGTCGGTGACCGTCCGGGCGGCGGCGGCCCGGATCCGTTCCGGGTCACCGGCGGCGGTGAAGACGGACTGCTGCCAGCGTGGGTCACGGATCCCGGCCGGGTAGCCGGACCGGGAGTCGAGCAGGTCGAACGCGTAGGGCACCAGCGAGGTGACCGTGGTGCCGCTGCCGGCCGGGCCGGGTGCGGGACGGTTGCGGCTGTCCGCGGTGGCCGCCGGGGCGGCCCGGCCGGTCGAACCGGCCGGCCGGGCCGGGTCGTCGTGGGCGTCGGCGTCGATCGACATGGTGGCGTCGGTCGACGGCGTGGCGAGCAGGGCCGGGGCGTGGAAGGCGCCGACGACTGCGGCGACCCGCCGGCCGTCCGCGCCGGCCTCGGCCAGCACCCGGCGCATGTGCCGCTCCCGGGCCAGGTCACGGGCGGGTACGCCGTCGCTGCCGGCGCTGTCGGTACGCATCGCCCAGCCGACCCCGAGGGCGGCCCGGCGGACCGCCTCGGGCGGGCAGCCCGGGGCACGCACCTCGACCACCCGGTCCCACAGGTCGTCGCCGTCCCGGCCGGTGCCGCTGGCGCGCAGCGCGGCGGCGTAACCGGAGCGAACCGGGCCGGGTACCGGTTCACCGGCGTCCGGGGCGGAATCGGGGCCGGTAGCCGGATCGGAGCCGGCGGTCGGGGCGGTGGCATCGGCGGTCCAGCCGGGGTCGGCCAGCGGCAGGTCGCAGCAGAGCACCTCGACGCCGCGTTGCCGGGCCCAGCGGATCGCGGCCAGCTCCGGGGAGAAGTCGGCGAACGGGTAGAAGCCCATCGGCCCGTCCGTACCGTGGCTGCCGACCACGGCCAGCGGCGCCCGGGCGGCCGGGTCGGACAGGTACGGCAGCCAGTGCTGGAAGTCGGCCGGCAGCTCGATGCAGACCACCTCGGCCCCGGCGGCGTCCAGCAGCGCCGGGACCACCGCCGCCAGGGCCGGGCTGTGATGCCGGACCCCGATCAGGTACGGCCGGACCGAACCGGCGAGCGCGTCGACCACCGCGCGGGGGTCGACCGTCGACTCGACCGCGTCGACGGGTTCGCGGGAGAGGGTCGTCAACGGAGGCTCTCCCGCAGGTCCCAGAGCCGGCGCCACATCGGCGAGCCGTCCTCGGCGCGGCGGCGGACCGGGCCGTCCCAGTAGCCGAGCAGCCGGGCGTGGTCGTTCTGGTCGTCCTTGCGGACCACCCCGAGCAGGTGCCCGGGTACCAGGTCGAGGGCGTCCCCGCCGGGCAGGTACGCGGCGGCCAGCCCGAGCGACGCGGCCACCTGCACCGCCTCGGCGGTGGACATCACCGTGCCGGGTCGTTCCACGTCCCAGCCCTCACCGGACCGGCCGGTACGCAGGTCACGGAAGACGGTGACCAGGGCGTCCAGCACCGCGTCGTCGACCGTGTACGCCGCACCGGCGCGCTGCACGGCGGCGGTGGCCTGCCGGCGGACCAGGTCGGTCTCGGTGTCGGCGTCGGAGATCGGGTGGATGGTCTCGAAGTTGAACCGGCGCTTGAGGGCCGAGGACATCTCCGACACGCCCCGGTCCCGCAGGTTGGCGGTGGCGATCACGGTGAACCCGGGCATCGCCCGGATCAGGCCGTTGTCGGTACCGGCCAGCTCCGGCACGTTCATCCGCCGGTCGGACAGGATCGACACCAGCGCGTCCTGCACCTCGGGCAGGCAGCGGGTCACCTCCTCGATCCGGACCACCCGGCCGGTGCGCATCGCGGTCAGTACCGGCGAGTCGACCAGCGCCTGCGGGGTGGGCCCCTGGGCGAGCAGCAGGGCGTAGTTCCAGCCGTACCGGAAGGCGTCCTCCGTGGTGCCGGCGGTGCCCTGCACGGTCAGCGCACTGGTGCCGCAGACCGCGGCGGCCAGCAGCTCCGACAGCATCGACTTGGCGGTACCCGGCTCACCGACCAGCAGCAGGCCCCGTTCCCCGGCGAGGGTGACCACGCACCGTTCGACCAGGCTCCGCTCGCCGACGAACTTCGCCGGGATGGTCATGCTGGCCGGCCGGTCGACACCGTCCGGGCCGGTGCGCCGCTCGGCGGGCAACGTCAACGCCTCGCCGTCGCTGCCCCGGATGAAGGTGACCACGGCGCGCGGGGTCAGCGCCCAGCCCGGCGGCCGGGCCCCGTCGTCGTAGGCGGCCAGGAACGCCAGCTCGTCGGCGTACCGCTGCTCGGCGGAGAGGACCTGGGCCGTCTCCGGTGCTGCGGTGGGGCGGACGTGTTCCGTCACGGTCACGGATGTTCCTCGTTCTCTCACTGGTCGATCGGATGGTCGGGTCAGGGGTCAGCGGCGGGTGCCGCGGGTGGGCAGGCTGTCCAGCCGGGGTCGGTCGCCGTCGCGCAGGCGTCGCCAGGCCCGCCGGTAGAGGTCGGTGACCGGCTCGAACGGCACGGTCACGCCGAGCCCGGCCGTACCGTCGGGTGCCAGGTCGAACAGGGCGACCTTCCAGCCCTCGACCGGCACCTGCCCGCTGCCGCGCTCCAGCCACGGGCCGGGCAGGAACAGCGACCGGCCGGCCCGGGGCCGGCTGGCCTCGACGACCAGGTCGGTGCCGGCCAGTTCGGCGCGGGCGGCCTTCAGCCGGGCCGGCTTCCAGCCGGTCCACTTCGCCGTGTTGCGGTCGGTCGGGTCCGGCATGGCCAGCAGCATCAGGTAGACCGCCGCCGCGTCGGCGCCCAGGTGGTGTTCTCCGGCGACCTCGGCCACCAGGTCGGGCACCGAGCGGGTGGGGTCCTGTGGCCACCAGGTGCCGTCGGTGTCCCCGGCGCCGTCGGGGGCGGTCGGTTCGCCGAGCAACGCCGCGAACCGGGGGTCGCGGACCAGGCGCAGCGTCACCTCCATCGGGTACGGCTTGGCGGCGTCGGCGCGCAGTGCCGGCAGGTACGGGTCCGTTCCGTCGGCGTCGAGCAGGTCCGGTCGCAGTGCGGGTGACGGTTGGTTGTCGTGGGTGGCCAGGACGATGGCGCCGTACCGTTCCCAACCCGGGCCGGTTTCCGACGGGGTGCCGGCCACCTGACGGAAGTCGGGCAGGGAGACGTACCGGTCGAGGTCGAGCAGCAGGTCGGGGTTGGTCAACCGGTCCCGGATCGCGGCCAGCGCGGCCGGCAGCGCGGCCCGGCACGGGTCACCGGCCGGCGTGTGGTGGGCCACCCAGGCGGCCAGCGCGACCGTGGAGTGCAACACCTCGCCGGTGAAGCCCACCGCCCGGCCGTCGACCTGCCGGGCGCGGTCGCCGCTGATGTGGAAGGCAAGGTCGGTGGTCAGTTCGGTGGAGCGGGTGGGGTCGAGCAGCGCCGGCAGGGCCTTGGCGGGACTCCAGCCGGTGCGCACGCCGCGTACCGCCTCGGCGAGCAGGTGTTCCGGAACCACCACCCGGCGGCCCAGGGCGGCGGTCCAGACCGCTGCGGCGGCGGCCACGTCCGGACCGTCGGTCCACAGCCGGGCCGGCTCGGCGGGCAGCAGCGCCGAGACCACGGCCCGCCGGAGCTCGGGGTTGGCCTCGTTCAGCATCTCGAAGGCCAGTTTGACCTCGCCGGCCTGCCTGATCCCGAGTGCCTTGCGCAGCTCGGTGGGTACGGTGTTCGCCGAGTCGGCGTGGGGCAGGCCGGCCAGGACCAGCTTCGCGGCGGTGGGGGTGACCCCGGTCAGGTCGGCGAACTGTTCGGCTGCCTCCGGCCGCCAGGGCAGGGCGCCCCGGCTGGCCCACTCGGCGAGGAACCCGGCCAGCCAGCCGGCCGGTCGGTCGTCGCCGACGGGCGTCGAGGACTGCACGGTGTACGGCTCGGGCACGGTGAAGACGCCGGTCGGGTCGTGGTACAGCGCGTCGAAGGAGTAGCCGGTGGCCGTGCCGCTGTAGTGGAGCACGGCG
The DNA here is from genome assembly GCF_017614955.1 of Micromonospora echinofusca. GTDB lineage: Bacteria > Actinomycetota > Actinomycetes > Mycobacteriales > Micromonosporaceae > Micromonospora > Micromonospora echinofusca_A. Next base: position 76,367 of record NZ_WVUH01000001.1, on the reverse strand, counting down.
AGGAACGCCCCGTCGGGCAGGGGCAGGATGCCCGGCCTGAGGTGCCGGCGGGTGCCGTCGGGGTTCGCCACGTCGCCGTCGAGCAGGTGCAGCCCGAACCGGCGCCACCGGGCCGATCCGGCCGGCGCGCCGAGGTCGAGCCGGTCCAGCGCGGTGAGCAGGGCCCGCAGCGTGTCCCGGTGGTCGTCCGGGGTGACCGCCGTGACGGCCCGGTAGGCGACGGCAGCGACACCGTCGAGTACGGACCACCAGTTCACGGCGTTCGGCATCGCCGGTCCGTCCAGGTGCAGCCGTCCGACGGGTTCGCTTCCGGGGTGGGCGGCACGCTGGGTGGCGAGCGTCTGGAGCTGGGTGAAGGCGTGGGTGGCGTCGTTGCCCCAGCTGGCGGAGCCACGCAGGCCGTCGAGTGCCTCGTTGAGCTGCGTGTCGGTGGGGCCGGTCGCGGTGGGCACCGGTGCCGTCGGCGGGGCGGACAGCGACCTGGTCAGTTTCTCGGTCACCGCGTCCAGGTCGGTACGCACCCGGGCCGCCAGCCGCAGCACCCGGGCCACGCCGGCCCGCAGCGCGTCGTGGCCGACTGCCGGTACGGCCGAGCGGAGGGCCTCGACCAGCGCGTCCGGCTCGTCTGCGTCGGCGGTGGCCGGGCCGGGCCGGAGCCCGGTGGTGGTTTGGGCTGCGGCCCGCGCGGCCAGGGCGGCGCGGCGTTCGTCGAGGGCGAGCGTGAACAGCGCGGCGGCGGTGTCCGCGTCCATCCGGCGTAGGGCGGTGGAGCCGTCCGGGTCCCGGGGCAGCAGGTTGCCGAGGAACTCCGGATTGGGCAGCGGCACCGCGTCGGAGGCGGGTTCGCCGGCGGACGACACCACCCCGTCCGGGTCGACCAGGACGAAGCCGCTGAGCACGGCCCGTGGCCGGTCGTCGCCGGGCAGCAGCAGCGCGGCGATCGGCTGCGTTCCCCCGGCCACGGTGACGGTACGGCCGGCGAGGTCCTCGCCGCGGACCGCGCCGTCGGGGAGGGTGACCACCCGCCAGCCGAGCAGACCGTCCACGGGTACGGCGGCGGGGGTGGCCCGTTCGGACAGGGCCGGCCGCAGCCAACTGGCCGACTGGTGCAGGCGGCTCCCCTCGACCGGAAGGTCGGCCAGGAACCGGGGCAGGCTGCGTCGGCCGTAGGTGTTGCTGGCCGGGTCGTACTCGTGCCAGCCGAGGCCGTTGTCGTCCTCGCCGCGCCGGTGGACCCAGTGGCAGGTGCCGTCGGTGATGACCGGTAGCTGCGCCGGGACCGCGGTGTCGCCGACGTGCAGCACGCCACCGCCGGTGGTCCGCCCGCCACCGGGCAGCGGCAGGGTGATCCCGTTGCCGCGCGGCCGGCCGCCGCGGGAGCGGCCGAGGATCGGCTGGAGGTCGCCCGGCGAGGAGTGCCAGTAGCCGCGCAGGTCGTAGCCGAGCGCCTGGGACTGCCAGTAGACCAGTAGGTGGCCGTCGACGTAGTGGTAGCCCGGCTGGCCCCACATGTCACCGGCGGGGATGCGCAGGTCGTGGCGGAGCACGATGCCCTCGGCGCCGAGCACCCGCACGGTGGCCGGCCCGCCCAGGATCAGGTACGGCCAGGCTTCCTGCCGGGTCGTTTCGACCCGGGGGTCGCCACCGGTCACCTCCTGCCAGGCCAGTTCCCAGTCCGGCCAGCCCAACTCGTCGATGATGCCGCCGCGCAGGGTACGGGTGACGTGCCCGGTGAGGTCGACGTCGAGCATCTGCCCGAGGGCACCACCCGGACGGCCGGACCGGTCGAGGTCGTCGGCGACCAGGTGCAGGGCCTCGACCGGTAGCCGGCCCAGCCAGTTCACCGAGTCCGGCAGGTACGGCAGTGCGGTGGTGAACCGGTCCCGGATCCGCGCCCCCAGCCAGTCGGTCAGCAACGGTCGGATGCCCGGCGTCTCCGCCAGCCGGCGCAGGGCCTGCTCCTGGTCGTCGAGCTGGTCGAGACCCCGACGCAGGGCGTCGGCGAACCGGTCGTCGCCGGCCAGGGCGCGCAGGTCCCGTTCTCCCCCCGTCCTGACCCACTGCGCCAGGTCCAGGGTGTCGCGCTCGGTCGGCGGGGTCACCGGCACGTCCCGGGCGAGCAGCAGGTCGAACAGGTCCAGGTCGCCGTGGCCGCTGAGGGTCTCGCCGCTCCCGGTCAGTTCGGCGCGCAGCCGGTCGGTCATCCGCTCGACGAGTGGATACAGCTTCGACATCCGGCGGGGCCGGTAACCGGAGGTGGCCCGGGTCAGGAACCGGCGCAGCCAGCCGGCGGAGCCGTCCCGTGGACGGGTCGCGTCCGGGACGTCCGGGTCGGCGAGTCCGGCGAGCGCGCCGGTGTCGGTCAGCAGGGTCAGCCACGGGTCCAGGTTGTCCCGGTCGGTGGGCATCAGGTCGAGCAGGCTGCCACGGATCGCCGGGTCACGGTCGGCCAGCGCCGTCACCGCCGCAAGGTGTGCCTTCCACCAGCCGGCGGGCGCCTCGGCGACCACCGGCAGTCGGATCAGTTCGGTCAGGTAGGCCGCCTCCCGGTCGGCGGCGGCGGCCTTGCCGACGGCTTTGGCGGCGGTCCGGACCAGCCGGTTCACCGCCGTGGCCGACTGGGTGGACGGCACCACCCCGGCGGCGGCGGCCCGCAGCGCCAGCCGGCAGAACCGGTCCAGTGCCTCGTCGGCGGGCAGCTGGGCGGACAGTTCCTTCGCGTAGCCGGCCAGCGCGGTCGCGGAGACCACCTTGGCCGACGCGAACTCCAGGTAGACCTCGTCCAGCCGGTCCAGGTCGACCGGGAGGCCGTGCTGCGCCTCCGCCCTGCGGGCCTTGTTGAACAGTTGCGTCGCGTAGGTGTCCTGCCCGGCGGCCAGGAAGACCCGCGCGGCCTGCTCGAAGAACGTCGGCAGGAAGTGCGGCAGCGTACGCGCGAACCGGTCGGCGAGCCCCTGGTGGGCGTCCAGGGCGGTTTTCGGGCGCGACCGTACCTGCCGGGCCAGTTTCTGCAGCTCCGGTACCACGGCGAGGGCGTGCCGGCCGTCGGTCGGGTGGTGGACCAGCACCCATTCGGGGAAGGCCAGCGGGCGACGTGGGCCCAGCCCGACGACGGCCGGCTCGGCGGCCGGCGTCAGACCGAGGAACCCGACGGCCATGTCCTCGCCCTCGCCGAGGGCGGCGTCGACCAGGCGGACCACCGGTCGGTCGTCGAGGGCGGGGTGCCGGTAGGTGCGGGCGGTCAGGGGTACGGCGCGGTCACCGGCGTCGGCGGTGCCGGTCGGCAGTACCGCGCCGGCGCTCAGCAGGCTCTCGGCCGAGGCCCCGCCCGACGTGGTCGTCATCCCGGTCACGCCTTCTCCCCCGTTGCCGTCGCGGCGCCGGACAGGGCCGTCGCCATCCGCATTCCTTCCGACCAGGCCACCGGCCCGACCTCGGTCAGTCGCAGCGTCGGTCCGTCCACGACCGACCAGGACAGGGCACCCAGGGTCGCCTCGGAGTCCCAGTACTCCTCGTCGAAGTACAGGGTGGCCTCGACCGTGCGACCGGCCTCCCAGACCCGGCAGGTGACCTGCCCGCCGGTGGCCCGGAAGCCGGACGTGGCGGCCCGGGCGGCCAGCCGGGCGGGGACGGTGGTGCCGTGGAAGTCGGTGACCGTGGTGTCCCGGTCCTTCAGGTTGGCGGGTCTGTCCCAGGTGCCCCGGTGCAGCTGCGCGATCCGTTGGGCGATGTCCAGTTCGTCGGCGAACCCGCGCAGGTCGGCCAGGTCGGGCAGGTGCACCGGGTGGGGCAGGGTGGCGCTGACCGGCGAGAGCCGGACGGTCTCCCCGTCGAGGTTGACCACCCGCAGGTCACCGGTGTCGGTGACGTCCCGCAGGAAGCCCGGCTCGGCTCGGTCGTCCCCGACCACCACGAGGTCGTAGAGCGCGTCGCGCCAGGCCGGGTCCGGCCAGACCCGGGCGAGCAGTCCGGTCGGTACCGGCAGCGAGGACACCACCCAGGCGTCGACGCGGGCCAGGCACTCGGCGGCGTGCCGGCCCAGCCACTGGGCGAGCTGGCGCAACCGGTCCACCTCGGCGTCGTCCCGCAACCCCTTCGGCAGGGTCTTCAGTGGACGACCGGCGCCACGCGGGCCGACGGACCGGGCCACCACCTTTCCGTCCACGAGGGAGATCTCGTACGAGTCTCCCACCGGTAGCCAGCCCATCAGGAACACCCTCCGCAATGGCCAAAAGCCAGATTTCACAATGAATCGGCCATGATCGACGACGCAGCGGAGGCTAACAGTAGGGGCTGACAGAACACGAGCGTCGGTGGGGCGGTACCGGTCGGGGCGGCGGCCTTCGTTCCTCCCGCCGCAGCCCCGCCGGTCCGGTTACCGGTCGCCGCCCACGAGGTTCTCCCCCAGGCACTTCAGCTCGACCAGCCGGCTGCGGTACCGGGTGGTGCCGTGGTTGGTAAGCATGTGCACCTCCCCCGGCTCGCGGTAGACCACGCCGCCGACGGCCTCGTGCACCAGTCGCGGGTCGCCACCGGCCAGCGCGTCGATCCGGTTGTCGGCGGCTTCCAGCGCGATCACCAGGTACGGGTTGAGGTGGTGGTGCCAGGGCTGCTGTTCACCGGGCTCCAGGGTGATCTCCCAGACCCGCACCTGGTCGTTCTCGAAGACCACCTGCTGGCCGACGGCGCCCAACTCGACCCGGCTCCCGTCCGGCGCGGTCGCGTGCCCGTAGTTGCTCACGGTGTTTCCTTTCGTGGACGGTACGACCTGGCAGGGGTGTCCTGCATGATCATTTTTATCAAATGCCAGACGTCCGGCCCGGTCAAGACCTGTTCCGGTCACGCCATCCGGCCCGTACCGGCGGCACGTCGAAGGGGGGAGCGCGATAGCGTCCACCGCGATGGCCACGCCTGTCGTACCTCCCACCCTGACCACAGCCGAGCGGTCGATCGAGGCCCGGGTCCGGGTGATCCTGGCCCGGCTGCCCCGGCGCGGACCGGGTGCGTGGTTGACCGAGTTCCTGGTGTTCGGGCTCAAGCAGGCCTGGGCGTGCGTGTTCGGCGGGGCGATGCTGGCGGTCATCGTCGCGGCGCGCCTGTGGTACCCGACGGAGGCCGCCCTCGCCCGCAACGACGCCCTGACCATCGCCGCCGTCGCGATCCAGGTCGCCATGGTGGCCGGTCGCCTGGAGACGCTGCGGGAACTGCGGGTCGTGGTCCTGTTCCACCTCGTCGGCACGGTGATGGAGCTGTTCAAGACCGAGGTGGGTTCGTGGTCCTACCCGCCCGACGGTCTCCTGCGGGTCGGCGCGGTGCCGTTGTTCAGCGGTTTCATGTACGCCGCGGTCGGCTCCTACCTGGTCCGCGTCCACCGGCTGTTCGACCTGCGTTTCGCGCGGTACCCGAGGCGCTGGGTGACTGCGCTCCTGGCGGTCGCCATCTATGCCAACTTCTTCACCAACCACTACGTGACCGACGTCCGGTGGCTGCTCGTCGGCGCGGTCGCGGTGGTGTTCGGCCGCTGTGTGATGCACTTCCGGGTCTTCCGGCTGCGGTGGCGGATGCCCCTGCTGCTGGCCTTCCTCCTCGTCGCCTTCTTCATCTGGCTCGCGGAGAACATCGCCACCTGGTCACATGCCTGGCTCTACCCGAGCCAACTGGACGGCTGGCACACCGTGTCGCCGTCGAAGCTCGCGTCGTGGTTCCTCCTCATGATCATTTCGGTGGTACTGGTCACCTGGATCTCACCGCCCCAGCCGCCCGACGACCGACCGTCGACCACGCCGACGGCGACCTGACCGCGACGCGCGGCCCGACCGCCGGCCATCCTGGGCGATCAGTTCGTCGTGGTTTCCCCACCCGGAGCGTCCGACGGAGGTCCGGGCGGGAGGGACAGGCGCACGACGCAGGCGGTCGGCGCGCCGAACGGCTCCAGCACGGCGTCGCTCGGCGGAGCGCCGGCGTGCTCCAGTGCGCCGCGTAGGACGCCGACATGCAGGCCGCAGATGGCATCGGGGTTGCGGGCGACCAGTTCGAGGAACGGACAGGTGGACAGGTGGATCTCGGTGCCTCCGTCGGCCGTGGGGTGCAGGGCGGGGTTGAAGCCCAGCCCGCGCAGCACCGCCAGCAGGGTGTCGACGGGTTTCCCGCCCGGCGGCGTGGCCGCAGCAAGGTGGCGTCCCCAGTCGTGGCCGACCCGGGCGGCCTCGGCCCGGACGTCACCTCGGCCGCGCCGGGAGAGGTGGTCGAGCAGGGCGGCGGCGAGCGCGCGGTACGGCGCCGGCGCGGGGGTCTCCTCGGTGATCACCCGGTAGCGCCACGCCGGGCGTTCCGGCTGTCCGCCGCTGGCCCGCGCCCTGACGAGCAGTCGCGCGTCGACGAGGCGGTCGAGGTGGTCACGCGCGGTGGAGGGATGCAGACCGGTCCGCTCGCCGACCTCGGCGATGGTCAGGCCACTGTCGGCGGCGCGCACCAGCTCCAGGATCCGGGCCCGGCTCGCGGTACCGAGCGCCCGGTGCCGGGCGGCGTCGACGACCTCCCCGGTCGGCCCGGTTCTGGGGGTTTCCACGGTGAATGACGTTACAACGACAGACGGCGGGAGAACCGGTCGAGGGTGCGGTGTCACACCCGCCTCGACCGCCGGCGCCACGGTCCAGGCCGTCGTGCCCACCGACGGCGCAAGGCGGGCCTGCCGTCCCGACGCGCCGGGCCTTCCGGCTCTACCCGCCGAGGTTCTCCGGACAAGGATGGAACCAGAGTCGTCGTCCTGGACCGAGGAGGAATCCGATGTGCTCCTACTGCGGCTGCCGGGACTTCCCGTTGGTCGGTCGGCTGTCGGCCGAGCACGAGGCGATCGCGAACGCCGCCGGGCAGCTGGCCCGGGCGGTACGGACCGGCGACGGGGCCGTCGCGGCGCTCGACGACCTGCTCGCGCTCCTCCTGCCGCACACCGCCACCGAGGAGAACGGGCTCTTCAGCGAGCTGAGGGCCGAAGGGAGCCTGGCCGAGGCGGTCGACCTGCTCTGCGCGGAGCACGACGACATCCACGGGGTGCTGGGACGCGTCGACCGGGCCGACCCCGACTGGGAGCCGGTCCTCGCCGCTCTCGACCGGTTGCGCCGCCACATCGACCACGAGGAGAACGGCCTGTTCCCCGCTGCGGTGATCGCCCTGCCGATCGACGCCTGGGACCGGGTCACCCCGGCGACCGTCGACCGCTGAACACCAGGCCGGAGTCGGCGCGCGGGGTCGGTCAGCCGACGGCCAGCGACACCCCGAGGGCGGCCATCACGGCGGCGATCGCCCCGTCCACGACCCGCCACGCCGCCGGCCGGGCCAGCAGGGGCGCCAGCCGGCGGGCGCCGAACCCCAGCCCGGTGAACCACACGAGGCTCGCCGTCGCCGCCCCGCCGCCGAACGCCCATCGGTTGGGATCGTGGTGGGCGACCGTGCCGAGCAGGACCACGGTGTCCAGGTAGACGTGCGGGTTGAGGAAGGTGAACGCCAGGCAGGCCAGCAGCGTCGCGCGGAGGGTGGCCGGCGGACGGTCGAGTGGGGTCAGGGCGGCGGGTCGCAGGGCCCGGCGGGCCGCCAGCAGGGCGTACCCGAGCAGGAAGGCCGCGCCGCCCCACCGCACCGCCGTCAGGACGGCGGGCGCGTCGGCCAGTACCGCGCCGAGGCCGGCGATACCGGCGGTCATCAGCGCGGCGTCGGCGGTCACGCAGACCGCCACGACCGGCAGTACGTGTTCCCGGCGTAGTCCCTGGCGGAGCACGAAGGCGTTCTGCGCCCCGATGGCGACGATCAACGCGAGGGAGAAGCCGAATCCGGCCAGCAGTGAACCCACGTCCGCCACGCTAGGCCGACCCCTTCGTGCACTCCAGCTAAAGATTCTTCAGTACCGTTAGCATCTCTTATGGCACTCGACCCGGTTCAGCTCGCCACGTTCCAGGCGGTCATCGAGCACGGCAGCTTCGACGCGGCGGCGCGGGCCCTGCACGTCACCCCGTCGGCGGTCAGTCAGCGCATCAAGGCGTTGGAACAGGTCGTCGGACAGGTGCTCGTCCGCCGGGCGCGACCGTGCACGCCGACGGCCGCCGGAGAGCCCCTGGTACGCCTCGGCGGGCAGGTGGCGCTGCTGGAGCACGAGGCCCTCAACGCCGCGCGGGGCACCCTGGGCGGTCGCCAGGCCCGCACCCGGGTCGCTGTCGTGGTCAACGCGGACTCCCTCGCCGGCTGGTTCCTGCCCGTCCTCACCGCCCTGCCCGACGTCGACTTCGACCTGCACACCGACGACGAGGGGCACACGGCGGAGCTGCTGCGGGCCGGCACCGTGATGGCTGCGGTGACCACCGAACAGGTCGCCGTGCAGGGGTGCCGGGTGCTACCGCTCGGCGCGATGCGCTATCTCGCGGTCGCCACTCCGGCGCGCCACGCGACGTGGTTCGCCGGACGTGACCCGGCGGCCGCGTTCGCGACCGCACCCATGATCCGCTTCAACCGCAAGGACACCCTTCAGCATCGCTTCGTCCGCATGGTCACGCACCGTGACGTCGACCCGCCGACGCACTTCGTGCCGGCGTCCGCGAGCTTCACCGAGGCGATCCGGCTCGGCCTCGGCTGGGGTCTCGTACCTGAGGGCGTCGCCCGCGCCGACCTCGCCGCCGGCAGGCTCGTCGACCTGACCGTGGGACACCACCTGGACGTGCCGCTCCACTGGCAGTACTGGCGGCTGGAGTCGACGGCACTGTCGGGGCTGACGGCGGCGGTCCGGGCGGCAGCCGCGACCGCGCTGCGGTAGCAGCCGCCCGGAAGGTCGGATCGGGCCTGCGAGGCGCGGTCCGGACAAGTCCTGGGCGTCGCACCGACGGTCAGATCGACCTTTGACTCGGCCGTCCGGATATGCAAACGTACTCGCGATGGGACTGTGGGTAGTTCCGGGCTGTCGTCACACCAGCCAACCCTGACCGTTCGCCATACCGGCATGGTCGCCGATCCGGCAGCAAGGGGGACGTTGGCTGCTGGTGTGTCGGGCGTCTATGGCGCTCTTCAAGTGGCTGGGATGCTCGCGTGAACCTTAAGGAGTGGGCGGCGTTGACCGGCATCGCGTACATCACCGCTCGGCGGCAGTACGCCGCTGGGACGCTGCCTGTTCCCACCTACCGGATCGGTCGGCTGATCATGGTCGGTGAACCGGTCACCGGCACGTCGGCCGGGACCGGGCAGACCGTGGTGTACGCCCGGGTGTCATCGGCCGACCAGATACCTGACCTGGATCGGCAGGTTGCCCGGGTGACGGTGTGGGCCACCGGGCGGAGACTCGGCGTTGACCGGGTGGTGACCGAGGTCGGATCCGTGTTGGACGGGCAGCGCGAGAAGTTCCTCGCGTTGCTGCGTGACCCACAGGTGTCAACGATCGTGGTGGAGCACCGGGACCGGTTCGCCCGGTTCGGGGGCGAGTACGTCGAAGCCGCTCTGTCCGCGCAGGGCCGGCGTCTGCTGGTGGTCGACCCGGCTGGGGTCGATGACGACCTGGTTGCAGACGTGACCGAGATCCTGACCTCGCTGTGCGCCCGCCTGTACGGCCGTCGCGCTGCGGCGAACCGTGCCCGCCGGGCGGTCGAAGCCGTCACTGGGAGCGGCCCGGCGTGAAGACGATCCAGGCGTACCGGTTCGCCCTCGACCTCACCTCGCGCCAGGAACGCGACCTCCTCGCGCACGCGGGGGCGGCCCGGGTCGCCCACAACTGGGCGCTCGCGAAGGTCAAGGCCGTGATGGACCAGCGCAGCGCCGAACGCTCGTACGGTGTGCCAGACGAGTTGCTGACGCCTTCACTGCACTGGTCGCTGGCCGGTCTTCGGAAGGCGTGGAACGCTGCGAAACCCGTAGTCGCGCCGTGGTGGGGCGAGGTGTCCAAGGAGGCGTTCAACACCGGTCTCGACGCGCTCGCTCGCGGGCTGAGGAACTGGGTCGACTCCCGCGAAGGCGCGCGGGCTGGGCGTCCGGTCGGTTTTCCCCGGTTCAAGTCCCGCCGCCGCACCACACCATCGGTGCGGTTCACGACCGGTGCGATCCGGGTCGAGCCGGACCGTCAGCATGTGGTGCTGCCCCGGCTGGGCCGGTTGAAGTTGCACGAGTCCGCACGCAGACTGGCCCGCCGGTTGGACAACGGGACCGCACGGATCATGTCCGCGACCGTGCGCCGTGACGGCGGCCGGTGGCACGTCGCGTTCTGCGTTGAGGTCGAGCGGGCCGACCGCCGTCCCATCCGGCCACAGTCGGTCGTCGGTGTCGACGTCGGGATCACACACCTCGCGGTGCTGTCCACCGGCGAACTCGTACCGAACCCGCGCCACCTGGCGGACGCACAGCAGCGGATGCGCTCGCTGGGCCGATCCCTGTCGCGCAGGATCGGCCCGGACCGGCGTACCGGCCGACGCCCGTCGAAGCGGTGGGAACGAGTGGCGGCCCGGCTCGGCCGCGCGCACGCCCGGGTGGCGAACCTACGCCGCGACGGCCTGCACAAGCTCACCACCCGACTCGCCCGTGAGCACGGCACGATCGTGGTGGAAGACCTCAACGTCGCCGGCATGCTGCGTAACCGCAGGCTGGCCCGGCACATTGCCGACGCCGGATTCGCGGAGATCCGCCAGCAGTTGACGTACAAGACCTCGTGGAACGGTGGCCGGCTCGTGGTGGTCGACCGCTGGTACCCGTCCTCGAAGACCTGCTCGGGCTGCGGCGCGGTGAAAGCCAAGCTCGCCCTGTCCGAACGCGAGTACGAATGCCAGGCGTGCGGTCTGCTCCTCGACCGGGACCGCAACGCCGCCCGCAACCTGGCCGCCTTGGCGGCTGAGTACGACACCGCCGGGAGTGGCCCGGTGGCAGCACGTGGAGCCGACCAGAAGACCCGCGTACGCGGGCGGGTGGCGTTGAAGCGTGAACCCGGCACGGCATCCACCGGTCAGACCGGGACTGTCCTACCGCGAGGCAGGACTACCAACCGTGTGCTCACTAAAGCACACTGAGAGGTAACGGACCGGGTGATGGTCGTGGGGGGCCTCGTGTTGGCCGCCGGGGCGGGCCGCAGAATGGGCGCCCCGAAGGCTCTGCTGCGGCTACGCGGCACGACCCTGGCCGATCGTACGCTGCGGATCGCGCGCGACGGCGGCTGTGACCCGGCGGTCGTCGTCCTCGGTGCGCAGGCTGACCGGGTACGTGCCGCTGCGGACCTGACGGGCGCGACCGTCCTCGTCAACGCGGACTGGGAGAGCGGACTCGGATCCTCGCTACGCGCCGGGCTGGCCGCACTCGCCGGGACCCGGGCGGTGGCAGCCCTGGTCCTACTCGTCGACACGCCGGGCGTCAGCGCGGCGGCGGTCCGGCGCGTCCTGGCCCGTGGTGACCGGCGGGCACTGGTGTGCGCGACGTACGACGGTCAGCGCCGTCACCCGATACTCCTCGGCCGGGACCACTGGACCGCCGTCGCCGCGCTCGCCGAGGGTGACGTGGGCGCCCGACCGTATCTGAGCTCGGCTGGCGTGGCCGTGGCAGAGGTTCCCTGCGACGACGTCGCCGACCCGACTGATCTGGACACCGTCGAGGACGCCTGGCGTTGTGGGGTGGACCTGGGTGGGGCAACACCGTGAAGGTCACCACGACGGTGGCACCCGCCACGATCGTCAGGCGGCGATGAGCGTGCACGACGTGCTCGGCGAACTCGTACGGTGGTGGCTCGCGGACCAGCCGGTCGCGATGGCCACGGTCGTCGCCACCTGGCGCAGTGCCCCGAGACAGCCCGGCGCCACGATGCTCGTCGGCCCGGACGGCACAGCGGTGGGCAGCGTGTCCGGCGGATGCGTCGAAGCCGCTGTCTACGACCTCGGGCTGGCGGTGACCGATTCGGGTGAGCCGCGGCTGGCCCGGTACGGGGTGAGTGACGACGACGCATTCGAGGTCGGGCTGACCTGCGGCGGCACCGTCGAGATCTTCGTCGAGCGGATCGACCGGGCCTCGTACCCGGAGTTCGGGCAGGTCGCAGAAGCGATCTCGGCAGGTCGACCCGTCGCGGTGGCGACGGTGGTGCACGGCGACGCCGACCGGCTGGGCCGGCGGCTCGTCGTCTGGCCCGACCGGCGCGCCGGCGGGCTCGGCTCGACCTCGCTGGACGATGCGGTGGCCGCAGACGTCCAGGGCATGCTGGTCGGCGGACGGAACGGTTCGTTGCGGTACGGTTCCGCCGGCGAGCGACTGGGTGGGGAGCTGACCGTCTTCGTCTCCTCGTTCGCCCCGCCGCCACGGATGATCATCTTCGGTGCGATCGATTTCGGTGCGGCGCTCGCCCGCCTGGGTGGATTCCTCGGCTACCGGGTCACCGTCTGTGATGCCCGACCGGTGTTCGCGACCTCCCGCCGGTTCCCCGGCGTCGAGGTCGTGGTCGACTGGCCGCACCGCTACCTGACCGGGGAGATCGACGCGGGTCACGTCGATTCGCGCACCGTCGTGTGCGTTCTCACCCACGATCCCAAGTTCGACGTACCGGCGCTGCGGGTCGCGCTGGCGCAGCCCTTCGCGTACGTCGGGGCGATGGGGTCACGGCGCACACACACGGACCGCGTCGCCCGGCTGCGGCAGGAGGGCGTACCACCGGAGCAGCTCAACCGGCTCGCCTCGCCGATCGGCCTCGACCTCGGCGGGCGTACGCCCGAGGAGACGGCCGTGAGCATCGTGGCGGAGATCGTCGCCCGTCGGTCGGGCGGCAGTGGTCGACGACTGTCGGAGCTGGACGGCCCCGTCCACGGGCAGCCGGGCAGTCCGGACGGAACCTGACCCGCGGGCACCGCCGACCGTCCGTAGCGACGCCTGCACTTGGCAGATCATCCAGGGGACAGCCGGACGACGCCCTCTCGGCTCTGACGATTGCACCGTTCCGGCCGCCCCGATCCGCCGGTTGACTGACGGTCATGCAGATGGAGGAGCTTCTGGCCTGTTGCGCAGCACCCCGCTGGGCGCGCATGGTGGCCGACGGCTCGCCGTACCGGGATCAGGAGGCGCTGCTCGCCGCCGTCGACGCCGCTTTCGCCGACCTGAGCTGGGTCGAGGTCGAGCAGGCGTTGAGCACCCATCCGCGTATCGGCGACCGGCTCGACGGCACGTCCCGGGAGGCCGCCTGGTCCCGGCGGGAGCAGGCGGGTGTGTCCCGCTCCGACCTGACCGTCGCCGAGCGGCTCGCCGCTGCGAACCGGGCGTACGAGGGCCGGTTCGGGCACGTCTTCCTGGTCTGCGCGGACGGTATGACGGCGGACCAGATCATCGCGGCCGCCCATCGGCGCCTCGGCAACGACGTCGACACCGAGCGGGCGGTGGTCCGCACCGAACTGGCGGCGATCACCCGTTTGCGGCTGTCCCGGCTGGGCGCGTCATGAACCTGTCCACGCATGTCCTGGACACCTCCGTGGGTGAGCCGGTCGCCGGGCTTCCGGTGAGCCTGCATCGTCTGGACGGGCGCGGTTGGACGGCTCTCGCCGCGGGCGTCACCGACTCCGACGGTCGTTGGGAGCACCTCGTCGACTGGTACGCCGGCCGGCACCGGTTGACGTTCGACATCAGCGCCCACCGGGGCGCCGGCACGTTCTTCCCCTGCGTCGCCGTGGAGTTCGACGTCACCGGCGCCGACCGGCGGACGCACATCCCGCTGCTGATCAGCGAGTTCGGCTACACGACCTACCGGGGGTGCTGATGAGAATCGGAGCCAACAGTTACGGCAAGTCCGAGTGCCGCCTCGTTCGGATCGACCGACGGGCACGGGCGCATCGGATCCAGGACCTGACGGTCAGCACCAGTCTGGCCGGCAGTCTGGACAAGGTGCACCTCGACGGTGACAACACCGGTGTACTGCCCACGGACTCGCAGAAGAACACGGTCTACGGTTTCGCCCGCAGGGGCATCGACTCCATCGAGGCGTTCGGGTTGGAACTCGCCCGCCATTTCGTGGACACCCAGCATTCGATTCATCGCGCAACCGTCGCCATCGAGCAGACGATGTGGCACCCCGTGGACGACATATCCTTTCGCCGTGGCGGGGAGCTGACCCGGATCGCGACCGTCCGGGTCGACGGACCGCAGGCCGAGGTGACCGGTGGGCTGACGGGGTTGACGCTGTTGAAGTCGACCGATTCGGAGTTCCAGGGCTTCGCCCGCGACCGTTTCACCACCCTCCCGCCGGCCGCCGATCGGGTGTTGGCCACCTCCGTCGACGCGCGCTGGCGCTTCGGCCGGATCGAGGGCGTCGACTGGGACAAGGTCTTCGACCTCGCCCACCAGGCCCTGGTGCAGGCGTTCGCCGGCACGTACTCCCGCTCGCTCCAGCAGACCCTGTACGCCATGGGCGAGGCGGCACTGGATGCCTGCCCGGAGCTGACGGAGATCCACCTCAGCCTGCCGAACAAGCACCACTTCCTGGTGGATCTGACCCCGTTCGGAATGGACAACCCCGACGTGGTCTACTACGCGGCCGACCGCCCGTACGGTCTCATCGAGGGCACGGTGAGCCGGTGACCTTCCACTCCCCCACCCGGTGGGCCGATGCGCTGGCCGTCCGGGCCGAACATCCACAGGCCGTTCCGATCGCAGGTGGCACCGACGCCATGGTGGAGTTGAACTCCGGTCGCCGTCGACCTGACCGCCTGCTCGACCTGTCCCGTATCGCCGAGGTGTCCGGCTGGGACACGGACGGCGGCACCGTACGGGCCGGCGCCGGGATCACCCACACGGCAATCGTGGCGCAGCTCGCCGAGTCAGCCCCGGCCCTGGCGCAGGCCGCATCGACGGTCGGTTCGCCACAGATCCGCAACCGGGCGACACTGGGTGGCAACATCGCCACCGCCAGCCCGGCCGGCGACACGCTGCCAACGTTGCTGGCCTGTGGTGCCGCCGTCGAGCTGCACTCGGTGGGCGGGGCACGCACGGTCGCCCTCGCCGACTTCGTCACCGGGCCGAAACGTACGCAGCTGGCCCCGGACGAGCTGATCGCCGCCGTTCTGTTCCCGGCAGCGACCGGACCACAGCACTTCAGTAAGGTCGGTGTCCGCGCCGCGATGATCATCGCGGTCTGCTCCTTCGCCGTTGCCCTGTTTCCCGACCGACGTTCGGTCGGCACCGGCATCGGCGCGGCCGCGCCAACGCCCCGCGCGGCGGTCGAGGCCCAGGACTTCGCCGCCGAGGTGTTGCCCTGGGACAGCTTGGGCCACCTCGACCCGGCAGTCGCCGGGTACTTCGGCGACCTGGTGGCGAAGGCCGCCGACCCCATCGACGACGTGCGTGGCACCGCGCAGTACCGCCGGCACGCGCTGGCCGTGATCGCCCGCAGGGCGTTGATCTGGGCGTGGGACGATCTACGCGGAGCGGTGCCATGCGGGTGACCGCCACCGTCAACGGCCGCGTCCACTCCGCTGAGGGGGTTCGCCCGACGGAGAGCCTGCTCGACCTGCTGCGCGAGCATCTGCACCTGCCGGGCGCGAAGAACGCCTGCGAGCAGGGCGAGTGTGGTTCGTGCACGGTGTACCTGGACGGCGAGACAGTGTGTGCGTGTCTGGTGGCCGCCGGCCAGGCCGAGGGCCGGGAGGTCGTCACGGTCGAGGGCATCGGCGGGGGGCGGTCGTCCTCCCTCCAGGAGGCGTTCCTGACGTGCGGCGCCGTGCAGTGCGGCTTCTGCACCCCCGGGCTGCTGGTCAGCGCGCACGCCCTGCTGGCCCGGTGTCCGCAGCCGGACGACCGGCAGATCCGCGAGGCGCTGTCGGGCAACCTGTGCCGCTGCACCGGCTACGAGAAGATCATCGAGGCGGTTCGGATGGTGGCCGAGGGCGGTTCCCGATGAGGACGACCTACCAGGATTGCGCGGTCGCCACGGTCGACCCGAACCACAGCCGGTACGCGGAC
Organism: Micromonospora echinofusca; assembly: GCF_017614955.1. Lineage (GTDB taxonomy): Bacteria > Actinomycetota > Actinomycetes > Mycobacteriales > Micromonosporaceae > Micromonospora > Micromonospora echinofusca_A. Next base: position 60,431 of record NZ_WVUH01000001.1, on the reverse strand, counting down.
GGCCACGTCGTCGTCGACGAGGGGCGCGTCGTCGCGGTCGGTCCGGGGCGTTACCCGGGCAACGCTGACCGCGTCGTCAGCCTCCCGGGCTGCCTGGCCACGCCCGGCCTGGTGAACACCCATCACCACCTGTACCAGTGGGCGACGCGCGGACTGGCACAGGACGACAACCTGTTCGGCTGGCTGACCGCGCTCTATCCGCGCTGGGCGCGGTTGGACGCGGCCGTGGTGCGGGCGACAACCCGCGCCGGCCTCGCCTGGCTGGCCCTGTCCGGCTGCACCACCAGCACCGACCATCTGTACGTGCACCCGGCCGGCGCGGGTGACCTGTTCGCCGAGCAGGTACGGGCGGCCGGCGAGATCGGGCTACGGTTCCACCCGTGCCGTGGCTCGATGGACCTCGGCGCGTCGAGGGGCGGCCTCCCACCGGACGCGGTCGTCGAATCCACCGACCGCGCGCTCGCGGCCACCGCCGAGGCAATCGACACCTTCCACGACGGCACGCCGGATTCGATGCTCCGCGTCGCCGTCGCGCCCTGCTCGCCGTTCTCGGTCTCCGAGGAGCTGATGCGCGAGAGCGCGGCGCTCGCCCGGGACCGGGGCGTTCGCCTGCACACCCACCTCGCCGAGACGCTTGAGGAGGAACGGTACTGCTTCGAACGCTTCGGCTGTGACCCCGTGGCGTACGCCGAGAAGCTGGGCTGGCTCGGCGATGACGTCTGGCTGGCACACGCCACCCATCTGCCGCCCACCGCCATCGCACGGGTGGCGCTGACCGGCACCGCCGTCGCGCACTGTCCCAGTTCGAACGCGCGCCTCGGCGCGGGCGTCGCCCCGGTGGCAGAGTTGCTGCGGGCCGGCGTCCCGGTGGGGCTGGGCGTGGACGGACCGGCGTCACAGGAGGCCGGACGACTTGGCGCAGAGCTGCGCCAGGCGCTGCTCATGGCGCGGGCCGTCGGCGGCCCTCAGGCGTTGAACGTCGACGACGTGCTGGCGCTGGCGACCATCGGCGGTGCGCGGTGCCTCGGCCGTGCGGCGGAGATCGGCTCACTGGAGCCGGACAAGCTCGCCGACGTGACCTTCTGGGACCTGACCGGTCTCGGGCACGCCGGGATCACCGACCCGGTGGCGGCCCTGGTGCTGGGGCCGTCGGCCCCGGTGCGCCTGCTGCTCGTCGCGGGTCGGCCGGTGGTCGAGCACGGCCTGCTCGCCACCGCGGACGTCGACGAACTGGTCGCCGGTCTGCTCCGGACGAGCCGGAGGCTGGCGTGACGAGCGGCAGCATGGGCAGCAGCCCACGCCGGCCAGACGGCTGGGCCAAGGTGACCGGGACCTTCGCGTTCTCATCCGACCTGAGCATGCCCGGGATGCTCTGGGGCGCCACGGTGCGCAGCCCGCATCCCCGGGCCCGCATCGTCGGCATCGACGTCAGCGGCGCATTGGCGCTGGAGGGTGTCCGGGCCGCGCTGACCCACCTGGACGTGCCGGGCGCGCCCTGCTATGGGCTGGAGCTGCGCGACCAACCGGTGCTGGCGGCGACGGAGGTGCGCTACGAGGGCGAACCGGTCGCCGTCGTGGCGGCCGACGACCCGGACCTGGCTCGCCGCGCCGCCGAGGCCGTGCTCGTGACGTACGCCCCCCTCACCCCGATCGTGGACGCTGAAGCGGCTGCCCGGGGCGAGGGCGAGGCGGTCCACGCGGGCCGGCCGAACCTGCTGCGCCATGTGCCCGTCCGGCGCGGCGACCCGAACGTGGAGGCGCCGGTCGTGGTCACCGGCGAGTACGAGGTCGGCATGCAGGACCAAGCCTTCCTCGGGCCCGAGTCCGGTGTCGCCTACCCGGCCGACGATGGCGGCGTCGACCTGCATGTGGCGACGCAGTGGCTGCACGTGGACCGGGATCAGATTGCCAGTTGCCTCGGTCTTGAGCCGGAGCGGGTACGGCTCACCCTGGCCGGGGTCGGCGGCGCGTTCGGCGGGCGTGAGGACATCTCGATGCAGATCCACGCCTGCCTGCTGGCGCTGCGCACCGGTAGACCGGTGAAGATGGTCTACCGCCGGGAGGAGTCGTTCCGGGGGCATGTGCACCGACACCCCGCCCGGTTGTGGTACGAGCACGGCGCCACCCGTGACGGTCGCCTCGTCTACGTCAGGGCACGCATCGTACTCGACGGCGGGGCCTATGCGTCCAGCTCGATGGCCGTCGCGGCGAACGCGGCCACGTTGGGTGTGGGGCCTTACCGGGTGCCGAACGTACGGATGGACTCCTACGTCGTCTACACCAACAACCCACCGTGCGGGGCGATGCGGGGTTTCGGTGCCGTGCAGGCGTGCTTCGGGTACGAGTCACAGATGGACAGGCTGGCGCACGCGTGTGGGCTGGACCCCGTCGAGCTGCGGCGGCGCAACGCGATGACGACCGGCGATCTCATGCCGACTGGACAGGTCGTGGAGGGGCCCGCCCCCGTCGCCGAGCTGCTGCGGATGGTCGCCGAGCGGCCCGCCGCACCCCGTACCACCGCGTTCGGCGCCTCCGGCGGGCACACCACGCGCGGCGAGGGAGTCGTCCGCGGCGTCGGGTACGGGGTCGGCATCAAGAACGTCTGCTTCTCCGAGGGGTTCGACGACTTCTCCACCGCGCGGGTTCGCCTGGAGCTGCGCGACGGCCGTCCGGTGGTGACCGTACACACCGCCGCTGCCGAGGTCGGTCAGGGACTGGTCACCGTGCAGGGGCAGATCGCCCGTAGCGAACTGGGCGTGCCGGATGTGGTGGTGGCGCCGGCCGACACGGCGGTCGGTAGCGCCGGTTCGTCGTCGGCCTCGCGGCAGACCTATGTGACCGGTGGCGCGGTGCAGGCCGCCTGCCAGGCGGTTCGCCGTCAGGTGGAGGCGACCACCGGTGAGCCCTACGACCCGACCGCACTGCCCCGGCTGCTGGCGCGTACCGGTGCGGTCGAAGAGACCGTGCGGTGGCACCACCGCCCCACCAAGGGGCTCGACCCGCAGACCGGTCAGGGCGACGCGCATGTCCAGTTCGCGTTCGCCGCGCATCGCGCCACCGTCGAGGTGGACGTGGAACTGGGTACGGTCCGGGTGGTGGAAATCGTCACCGCCCAGGACGTCGGTCGGGCGGTACATCCGCAGGCGATCCTCGGGCAGATCCACGGCGGCACCGTTCAGGGCCTGGGTCTGGCGCTGATGGAGGAGATCCAGGTGACCGACGGCGGGATCCGCAACCCGTCGTTCACCGACTACCTCATCCCGACCATCATGGACGTCCCGCAGATGCGGGTGGAGCTGCTGGAGCTTGCCGATCCGCACTCGCCCTACGGGTTACGCGGCGTCGGCGAGCCGCCGGCCATCTCGTCGGCGCCGGCCGTGGTGGCTGCGGTCCGCGCGGCGACCGGAGTCGAGCTGAGCCGGGTGCCGATCCGCCCCCACGACGTCGTGTGGGGGGCCGGGCGATGACCCTGGACCTGGTCATCCGGTCGCGTCGGGCGGTCCTGCCCAACGGTGAGGCCGCTGCGGCGGTGGGGGTACAGGACGGACGGATCGCGGTCGTGGTTCCCTACGGCACCCGGCTGGACACGCTGACCGACCTGGACCTCGGCGATACCGCGTTGCTGCCCGGCATGGTCGACACGCATGTCCATGTCAACGAGCCCGGTCGTACGCACTGGGAGGGTTTCGCCAGTGCCACCCGGGCCGCGGCGGCGGGCGGTGTGACGACCGTCGTGGACATGCCCCTCAACAGTGTTCCCCCGACGACCGACGCTGCCGCGCTCGCCGCCAAGCAGGCCGCTGCACGGGATGTCTGTCACATCGATGTCGGCTTCTGGGGCGGCGTGGTCCCGGGCAATGCTGCCGATCTGCCCGAGCTGCGGGCGGCGGGGGTCTTCGGCTTCAAGGCATTCCTCACCGAGTCGGGTGTGCCGGAGTTCCCGCCGGTGACCGTCGACGAACTCACGGTCGCCGCGATGGCCGTGCCGGGTGCCCTGTTCCTCGTACATGCCGAGGACCCGGACATGCTCCGTGACCCGGTCTCGGGCAGGTACGGGGACTTTCTGGCGTCGCGGCCTCCGGTTGCGGAGGCGTCGGCCATCGCGGCGGTGACCGAGGTGTCCCGACGGACCGGTGCCCGGATGCACATCCTGCACGTGTCGGCTGGGGCCGGCGTCGAGGCGATCGCCGCCGCGCAGCACGAAGGGCTCGCGGTCACGGGTGAGACCTGCCCGCACTACCTGACCCTGACGGCCGACGACGTCTCCGACGGAGCCACCGAGTTCAAGTGCTGCCCACCGATCCGTTCGTGGGCGGATCAGGACGCGCTCTGGGGTGGGCTTCGCGCCGGGGTGATCTCGTGCATCGTCTCCGATCATTCGCCCTCTCCTCCGGAGCTCAAGGCCGGTGGCTTCGACCAGGCGTGGGGCGGGATCGCCTCGGTGCAGCTCAGCCTGCCCGCGGTGTGGACCGAGGCAGCCCGACGTGGTGCTCAGCTCCCTGACGTGGTCCGCTGGCAGAGCGCCAACACCTCGGCCCTCGTCGGCCTGCACGATCGTGGCGCCATCCGGGTCTCCGCCCGCGCCGATCTGGTCGCCTTCGACGCCGACGCCTGGTTCACGGTGGATTCCGGGGATCTGCTGCACCGGCACCCCGTCACCCCGTACGCCGGGCGGCGTCTGCGGGGCGTGGTCCGGCAGACCTGGTTGGCCGGCCGGCCGGTGGGCGGGGACCGGCCGGCCGGACAGTTGGTGACCGCCCGGGCTGCGTCGGCTGCTTTGTCCGCACCGCGGCCCGACGGGTACGGATCATCGGTGGACGGCGTGGCCGGGCAGCAACCGTAGGGCCAGGTAGAGGTCGACCCGGTCGGCGAAGCGGTCCAGATCCCGCCCGGTCAGCGCGGCGATTCGCCCGATGCGGTAGCGCAGCGTGTTGACGTGTAGGTGCAGCAGCTTGGCGGTGCGGTTCCAGGAGCCGTCGCAGGCGAGGAAGGTGTTCAGGGTGTGCAGCAGGTCGGTGCCGTGCTGCTCGTCGTAGCCGTGGACCGGGTCGAGCAGTCGGGCGGCGTAGCTCTGCCGGGCGCGCGCCGGTACTGCCGCCAGCAGCAGGTCGTGGCTACTCACCTCGGTGCTGGCGAGTACGGTGATCCGGTCGCTGCGCGCCTGGGCGTGCGTGTAGGTGTACCGCGCGGCGAGATGGGCGGCGGTCAGGTTGGCGGTGACGGCCGGCTCGCTGACCGCCACCACTACCCGCGTCCCCGGCAGTCCTTCCGCGACGAGCTGCGCCCGGCGGCGCAACCCGGTCCACACACCTGCTGCGGCGATCGCCAGGGATCCGCTGTCCGCCTGCGCGACGGCCGCCCCCGGGGCCAGCTCGGCGAGCACTCCGGCGTCGACCGACGACACCAGGACGACGTGTTCCGCCTCGGGGTCGAGTCCGCAGACCACCATCGCCGGGCCGACGTCGGCCGTACCGGTGACGATGGAGTCCACCAGGCTCCTGGCAGTTCGACGCTCCAGGGATGCGACGCTGTCCAACCGGGCTCGATCGAGGGTCACCAGGTCCACAAGCACGGGATCGGTGTCGTCCCGGCTCGCCACGAAGGGGGCGACGGTGCGGGGCGTACCGGTGCCGGCCAGATGGAACGTGCTGCCGCCCAGGCGAACCCGGCATGGCAGCGCCGGCGCGCGCAGGTACTTCCGGGCCAGTGCGACCGCGTCCCCGTCCGGTAGCGGTCCCCCGGCCAGGACCCGTCCCGTCGGGGACAGTGCCCACGCGTCCGCAGCTGGCCACAGGTCGGCGAGCTCCGACCCGGCGGCCAGCGCAGCGATCAGGCTGCGTCGGCGGTGCAGGTCGGCGACGAACCATCCGGGTGCCGGAGGGCCCGGCGCGGACAGCAGATCAGTCATGACGACCTCCGGGTCGGAGCGGGTCCGGTGGACCCGGCCCAGCTGTCGAGGTGGGACACGACGACGTCGAGCAACTGCGGCAGCGCCTCGGTGTGGTAGAAATGGTCGCCGCCGAAGATCCTGACGCTGACGGGTGCGATGCTGTGGCGCCGCCAACCGGCAAGGTCCGCGGCGGTGACCCCCGGATCCTCGCTGCCGCCGAAGACCGCGATCGGCACAGTCAGCGGCGGACGCTCGGCGAAGACATAGGTCTCACAGACTTCGAGGTCGGCCCGCAGCGGCGGCAACGCCAGTTCCAGCAGATCGGGGAATTCGAAGAGCTCCGGTGGTGTGGCTCCCTGCACACGCAGCATCCCGATCAGTTCCGCGTCGCTGCCGGTGTGGAACCTCCGGCCCGGCCGGTCCCAGCGATCCGGGCTGCGGGCGCTGCTCACCATCAGGCCCATCGGCGCGGGCGCCCCCTGACCGGCCAGCAGCTGTGCTGCTTCGAAGGCCAGCAGGCCGCCCATGCTGTGGCCGAAGAAGGCGTACGGCAGGTCGGCCTCGGCGGCGACGCCCTCGGCTATCTCGGCGGCCAGCTCTGCGGCGCGGCCCCTGGCGGGTTCGCCACTGCGCCCGCCCCGACCGGGCAACTGCACGGCGCACAGCTCGACCGTGCTGGGTAGCAGATCCGCCCACGGCAGATAGGCCGAAGCCGCCCCACCGGCGTGCGGCAGGCAGAACAACCGCATGAGCGGTATGCCGATGCACCGGCGGATCGGTAGCAGTGCGGTGACCGTCATGACACGACCTCCACCGGGCAGGGGTCCGTCATCCGCGGGTGCGGGCAGCGGAGGGTGGGCAGGACGTCCCGGTCGACTCGTCCCGCAACGCCGCCAGGGGTGACGAGCCCGTCGGGCAGCCGACGCGACGCCTGCAGCGTCAGGTGGCGACACCGGGGATCACGCATGCGCCACCTCCGGCAGGGCCGGCACGGCCGAGTCGTCGTCGGCCATGCCGGTCAGGACTTCGGTGAACCGCCGCGCCAGACCGGCCACGGAAGCGCTGTCGCATCGATTCCGCTCGTAGAGAAGCTCCACCCGGATGCACTCTCCGTCGACGACGTTGAGCACGAGCGGATACCCCGCGCTCTCCACCCCGTCGACGAGGGTCAGCGACACCGGCCCGGCCGTGATCGTGGCGGGCAGCGTCTCGACCACCACGATGCTGGCGAACATCGGTGTTCCGCGGGGGATTCCGCTGTGCGCCTGAATGTTCACCAGCGGGGTCGACTCGTACTCACGCATCTGCAACAACTGCTCCTGCACCCGGGCACACAGGCCGGACAGAAGTTCGCCGGGCCTCACCCGGACGCGTAGCGGCAGGGTGTTCAACGTGGGTCCGACGATCGCCTCCACCCCGGGCAGGTGCGGGGAGCGGCCCGAGACCGTACAGCCGAAGACCAGGTCGTGTCCGCCGGTGGCCTCGGCCAGTACCACGGACCACGCGGCGTTGGCCATGCTCGCCAGGGTGAGCTGACGTGTCATGGCGCTGTCGTGCACCGCGTGCGAATGCTCGGCCGAGAGTTCCACCGTGGCGTAGTCGCTGCCGGTGCCGCCGTCCGCCGGCGCGCAGGGCAGCGGGGTCGGCGTGACCACATCGTGCAGCTGTGCGGCCCAGTACTCGCCGGCCGCTGCCGTGTCCAGGCTCGCCAACCAGCCGACGTAGCGGCTGAAGGCCACCGCCGGCGCCAGTTGCGGCACGCGCCCGGCGAGCATCGCCTCGTACACGGTCAGCACGTCGCGCAGCAGCAGCGACACGCTCCACCCGTCCAGCAGCAGATGGTGGTAGGTGAACACCGCCACGGCCGAGGAGCCGGACGGTGCCAGCACGACCCGCCACGGCAACTCACCGTCGGCGAAGCCGTGCACCTCCACGGGCGCCGTGTCGGACACGGAGACCGGCAGGGCCGGGCGGCGCCACACGATCTGCACCGGCTCTGCGGTGGTCTGCCAACTCACGGTGGTACGCAGGATCGCGTGCCGTCCGGCCGCCTCGATCCAGGCCCGTTCGAACAGCGCCAGGTCCACTGTCCCGTCCAGCCGCAGCGTCTGCTGGTCGATGTAGACACCTTCACCCGGTCGGAGCAGGTTGTGGAACAGCATCCCCGCCTGCGTCGGGGTCAGGGGGTAGATGTCCTCCACCGCCGGGGCGTCAGCGGTGAGCTCACGCAATTCGTCGTCGGTGAGGTTCGCCAGCGGAAAGTCCGAGGGCGTGTAGCCGCCCGGATTGGCCACGCAGTACTCGCTCAATGCCACGACCCGGTCCACGAACCGCTGGGCGACGTCGCGCACGCTGGCCTCCGCCAGCCGGGAGGTCGGGTATGTCCACTCGACCAGGAGCCGCCCGTCGCGTACCTCGGCCTCGATCTCGACCGGGTGGGTACGCCGCTGGTCGCGGGCACGGTCGGCACCGAACGCGGACGCCACGGCCCGCCATCGCCCGGCCTGTGGCGGCGAGGAACGGCCGTGGTAGTTGAACACCACCTCGGCGTCACCCTGCCGGCGCAGTGGCGCCAGGCGCGCGTCCGTGCCGAGGTGCCGCAGCAGCCCGTGGTCGAAGCCGTCGGTCGGCATGGCGCGCAGGTGGTTCTTGGCCGCGAGCAACGCGCCGCCCAGGTCACCGTGCGGTAGTTGCGGCGCGAACGGGACCACGGTGGTGTGCCAGCCCACGGAGCGCGAAAGGTCCACCCCGTCGATCGGATGGTCGCGACCGTGGCGTTCCACGTCGACCGGCACCAATCCGCCCGCCCACTGCCGCAGAGTCAACGCCAGTGCCGTGAGCATGATGTCCTCCACCTGCACCCGAAAGGCCGCCGGTGCCCTGGTCAACAACATGCCGGTGCGGCGCTCGTCCAGTTCGACCCGCACCGCTGCCGCGCTCCCGACCACGTCGGGACCGAGCTCGTGGTCGGCTGGCAGCGGCGTTCCGGCCGGACGACACCAGAGGCTCCACTGCTCGACCACGGTCGGATCTGTCGCGCGGCTGTGCAGGGCGCGTGCCCACGTGACCGGGTTGGCCGAAGGAGCCGGCAACGGCGCGCCGGCGCAGGCGGCAGCCAGGTCCTCGATGATGAATCGCCACGACACCGTGTCCACCGCCAGGTGGTGCACGACGATGAGCAGCCGGGACGGCCGGTCAGCGCCGGTGAACAGGACGGCGCGCAGCAGTGGACCGTCGGCGAGATCGAGGCTGCCCTGGATCCGATCGGCCTTTTGTGCCATCCCCGCCTCGTCGAGGTCGGCAGCGGTCTCCAGCAGCACGGCGTCCTCGTGGCCGGCGATGTGCTGCCGCCAGCCGTTCGCCGTCCGGATGAACCTGGCCCGCAGCGCGGGATGCCGCTGGACCACCGCCCGCAATCCGCCCGCCAGCGTCCCGACGTCGTCCACCGGCGTTTCGAGCAGGATCGACTGGTTGTAGTGGTGGGCGTGCGCCAGATCATGGTCGAGAAACCAGGTCTGGATCGGAGTGAGCGGAATCTCCCCGCCCGTGTCGTGCACCTCGGCTCCCCTGCCGCCGGGCTTCGCGGTCAACGGCCGGGCGACGGTCGCCAGGTGGGCGACGGTAGGGTGCTGGAAGATGTCCCTGGGGGTCACGACCAGCCCGGTGACGCGGGCCGCCGCGATGATCTGGATCGTCATGATCGAGTCGCCGCCCAACTCGAAGTAGTTGTCGTGGATGCCGACCCGGTCGACCCTCAGCGTGCGCTGCCACACCTCGGCCAGCGTGCGCTCCACCGCGTCCCGGGGCGCGGCGTACGGTCGCTCCTGCCGGCGATCGGCGTACTCCGGATCCGGCAGCGCCCGTCGGTCCACCTTGCCGTTGGCGTCCAGCGGTACTGCGGGGATCGACTGGTAGATCGCCGGTACGAGGTACTCCGGCAACGACCGGGCCAGGAAGGCACGCAGCTCCGCGGCCCCACTGACCGGGCCGACGACGTACGCCACCAGGTGTTTACGGCCCTGCTGGTCCGGACGGGCCACGACCACCGCCGCGTCGACGCCGGGATGACGCACCAGGTGCTGCTCGATCTCGCCGGTCTCCACCCGGTAGCCGCGGATCTTCACCTGGTCGTCGACACGCTGCTGGAACTGGAGGTTGCCGTCCGGCAGCCAGTAGCCGCGATCACCGGTGCGGTACATCCGCGCCCCTGGCACGGGCGAGAACTCGTCGGGCAGGAAACGCTCCGCGGTCCGCTCCGGCAAATTCAGATAGCCCCGGGCCGGGCACACCCCACCGATGTATATCTCCCCCGACACCCCGACCGGTACCGGGTTGAGCTGCTCGTCCAACACGTACATGCTGGTGCCCGGGATCGGCTTGCCGATCGGCAGCAGGTCGGTCGACACCGGGGCGACGGCATCGTAGACGGAGTTGGCCACCGATGCTTCGGTCGGCCCGTACTCGTTGATGACATCCGTACCCGGTGCCAGCGCGTGCCACCGCTCCAGCGCATGTGCGGGGAAGGCGTCCGCACCGACCGCCAGCACCCCGGCCAACCGGACGGCTTCGGCCGGGGCCAGCTGCTGGGTCAGCAGCTCCAGGTGGCCGGGGGTCAGCTTGATGAAGCTGAACGGGGACAGCCGGACCAGCTCGGCCGCCAGCTCGGCCGGATCCAGTCCTTCGGGCAGCAGGTGTACTGGCTGACCCAGCAGCAGCGGCGTGTACAGGTTCGGCACGATCATGTCGAAGCCGAAGGAGGAGAAGACCGGAGCCCCACCGCCCTGGCGGAAGGCGTACCGGCGGGCGCAGAAACGTAGGTAGTTGACCAGGCCCTGATGGTGGCAGGCCACCCCCTTCGGCCGACCCGACGAACCCGATGTGTAGATGACGTACGCCAGTTGGTGAGGGCAGGACGGCAGGTCGAGGTCACCGCCGTCCTGCGCGTCGATGGTGTCCCGGTCACGCTCCAGGTCCGCCCGGGTCACGACAAGCCGCAGGCCGGCATCCTCGGTGATCACCCGGAGCCGCTCCGGCGGGTTGTCGGCTGCCAGTGGCACATACGCCCCACCCGCCTTCAACACCGCCAGCAGCGTGACGAGCAGGTCCAACGAGCGGTCGAGCGCCACTCCGACGAGCGTCTCCCGGCGGACGCCGCGCCCGCGCAGGTGCCGGGCCAACCGGTTGGCCCGCTCGTTGAGGTCCCGGAAGGTCAGCCGCTCGTCACGGAAGGTGGCGGCGAGGGCGTCCGGAGTCCGGGCGACCTGCTGCTCGATCAGGGCGTGGATGGTTGCCCCGTCCGTCGGGTCGTGGTCGGCTTCGGCGTTGAAGCCGTGCACGATCGCGTCGAACTCGATGGCGTCCAACACCCGCAGGTCACCCAGGCGTCGGTCCGGATCCTGCGCGAACACGGTCACCAGTGTCCGCAGGTGGCCGGCGATCCGTCGTACGGTGGGCCCGCTCAGGCGCCTGTGCTGGTAACGGAGACTGAGGCGGATCCGCTCGCTGCTCTCCTCGACCATGAGGATCAGCGGGTAGCCGGTGCGCTCGTGCACCTCGCGCAGCCGCACTCCGTGCGACCCGACGGGTGCCGGGGTCTGCGGGATGACGATGGTGTCGAAGAGTTGCGTCCCGGCGGGTAGGGCACTCGCGGCGACGATGTCGGTCAGGGCGGCGTAGCCGTACTCCCTGACCTCGGCAAGGCGGTCCTGCAGGGTACGCAGCCATGGCCGGAACGCCTGCTCCGGTGGCACAGCGACGCGTACCGGCAGCGAGTTGATGAACAGGCCCAGGGTGTCCTCGACCCCGGGCAGCTCCGCCGGCCGGCCGGCCACGGTGGAACCGAACACCACCTCGCGGCTCCCGGTGTAGACGGACAGCAGCAGCGACCAGGCACCGTGCGCGAGGGTACTCACCGTCAGTCCGGCCGTCCGCGCCGTACCCCGCACGTCGGTGAGCAGATCGCCCTCGATGTCCAGATGCAGCTCCCCCACCGCACCGTCGTCCCCCTCGACCGGCCGGGTCGGCCTCTCGTGCAGGTCCAACCGGGTGGGCATGGTGAGGCCGGCCAGATGGTGACGCCAGAACCCGTCGGCCGCCCGGCGGTCCCGGGTCGCCAGCCACCGCTGGAACCCCCGGTAGGGCCGGTCGGGCAGTTCGACACGTTCCCCCACCAGCCGAGCGGCGTACGCCCTACCGAGCTGGTCGGTCAGCGTCTCCAGGCTCCATCCGTCGAGGAGCAGGTGGTGGTGACTCAGGACGAGCTCGATCCGGTCGTCGTACGCGATGACCGTGGCGCGCAGTGGTGGTTGCGCAGTGAGGTCGAACCGCTCCGCCCGGTCGGCCACGAGCACCTGACTCAGGTCGGCGTCCCGGCCGTCGAGGCGGCGTACCGGGATACGGAAGTCGTCGAGGACGACCTGGGCGGGGGCGGTCACGTCGTCGAGGTGCACGCGGGTACGCAGCACCGGGTGGGCGTCGACGAGGTCCTGCAACGCCGTCGCAAGCGCGTCCACATCCGCACCGGGCACCTCGAAGACCGCCTGCTGGTGGTAGTCGCTGGATTCCGGAGAGAACTGGTGGTGGAACACCATGCCCGCCTGCATCGGGGTCAGCGGATACGCGTCGGCGATCCCCGGAAGCTCCCGCAGGCGGGCCACGCCCGGGTCCTCGGCGATGTCGGCGACCGCCGTGTTTCGGGCCACCGGCGTCGCGGTCGGGGCGAGCCGGCGGATGGTACGGCTGCCGAGGATATGGCTGGAGGTCACCTGCAGCCCGGCCTCACGTGCCCGCACGATGATCTTCAAGGCGGCGATCGAGTCGCCGCCCAGGATGAAGAAGTCGTCGTCGACGCCGATCTCGTCAACGCCGAGTACGGTCGACCAGGCCCGGGCGAGCGTCCGCTCCGTGTGGTTCCGCGGAGCGGTGTAGTCGGTATCCACGGCGGCGCGGGTGAACCGCGGCGCGGGCAGGGCATCCAGGTCGGTCTTGCCGTTGCGGGTCAGCGGCATCTCCGTCAGCGGCACGTACAGGGCAGGCAGCATGTACGTCGGCAACGTCCGTCCGAGCAGGTCGTGCAACTCCTCGCGCTGCGGAACGGGGCCGGCCGACGTGAAGTAGGCGATCAGAGAGGTGCGGTCCCCGTCGGTGTACAACTTCACCGCCGCGTCGGTGACGGACGGATGGGCCCGCAGCGCCACCGCTATCTCGCCCAGCTCGATGCGGTACCCGTTGACCTTCACCTGGAGGTCCGACCGGCCGACGAAGTCGTACTCCCCGTTCGGTAGCTCACGGGCCAGGTCACCGGTGCGGTACATCCGTGTCCCGTCGCCCGCGAAGGGGTCGGGCAGATAGCGGTCGGCGGTGAGATCCGGCCGGCCGTGGTACCCGCGGGTGACCGCCAGACCCCCGACGAACACCTCGCCCTGCGCTCCCTGCGGCACCGGGCAGAAGTCGGCGTCGAGCAGGTACATCGTGACGTTGTCGATCGCGCTGCCGATCGGCACCGTGGTCGCCTCCGGGTCCGGCCGCCAGAGGTGCTCCGACATCTCGATGGTGACCTCGGTGGGGCCGTAGAGGTTGTGCACCTGCGCGCCCAGCAACTCGACCACCCGGTTGGCCGCCTCGACCGGAAGTCTTTCGCCGCTGCACATCAAATGGCGGACGCAGGTCAGTGTCGAAACCGACGGCTCGGCGAGAAACTGGGTCAACATCGACGGCACGAAGTGCACGATGTCGATCTTCTCGGCCCGGATGAGTTCCGTCAGGTATGCCGGGTCGCGGTGGCCGCCGGGCTTGGCCAGTACCAGGCGGGCGCCGGTCACCAGCGGCCAGAACAGCTCCCACACCGACACGTCGAAGCTGAACGGGGTCTTCTGCAGCACGCTGGTCCCGGGCCCGATGGGCAGCGTACGTTGGCCCCACGTCAGCCGGTTGACCACACATCGGTGCGGCACGAGCACCCCCTTGGGGCGGCCCGTCGACCCGGACGTGTAGATCACGTAGGCCAGGTTGTCGGGCGTCGCCTCCGCCCCGGTCAGCGGTATGGCCGGTGGGAGGCGGTCGAGGTCGTGGACCGGAACGGCACCGGTCCACGCCCCGGCCAGACCGTCGTGGGTCAGCACGAGCGGTGCTGCGGTGTCGGTCAGCATGTAGGCCAGCCGGTCGTCGGGGTAGTCCGGGTCCAGCGGCACGTAGGCACCGCCGGCCCGCAGGATGCCCAGCAGGCCCACCATCATCGCCTCGCCCCGTGCGGCGCACAGCCCGACGGGGACCTCCGGACCGACTCCTTCCGCGCGCAACACGGCCGCCAGGTGGTCGACCTTGAGGTCGAGCTCGCGGTAGGACATGGTACGGCCGCGGAAGGTGATGGCGGGTGCCAATGGTGTGGCCGCGACCTGAGTCCGGAACAAGCCGTCCAACGTTTCATCACTCGGCGCCGCTCGCATGGGTTCACAGTGCGGGCGGGTGGCTTTCTGGCCGCTATCGTCGGTCTATCTCCGCCGACCGCCCCACGTGCCCGCACGCCTGTGCACCCGGCGGAGGTCCAAAAGGGTGTCGATAGGTGAGCCGGCGATCGTCACCGGCATGGATCAGCAGTCCCTGCCCACGCTGCACGACGCCGTCGCGGCGCAGGCCGCCCGGACCCCCGACGCCGTGGCCGTCGTTGACGGGTCCTCGGCGCTGACCTACCGCGACCTGATGGCCCGTGCCGAGGCGCTCGCCGGCGCGCTCGCCGACCGGGGGGTGGGCGTCGACGACACCGTCGCCGTGCTGCTGGACCGTTCGGTGACGCTGGCCGCTGCACTGCTCGGCATCATGCGTGCCGGCGCCGCGTACCTGCCGCTGGAGACCAGCACCCCGCCGGTGCGTGCCCGTCAGATCATCGAGGACGCCCGCGCCGCCGTCGTCCTGGCCGCTGACGACACCTGCATCGCCGAGCTGCGGGCCGCCGGACTGGACGTGGTCCACCCGGACAGCTCCGCCGCCGCTGGATCCCCGCCCCGGGTGAACGGCGCGAATCTGTGCGCGGTCTACTACACGTCAGGCTCGACCGGCCGCCCGAAGGGCGTCGCGTGCACCCATGAGGGCTGGCTGAACCGATTGACGTGGATGCAACACCGCCATGGTCTCCGTCCTGGCGAGACGGTGCTGCACAAGACGACTCTCACCTTCGACGACTCTGCGGTCGAGCTGTTCTGGCCGCTGATCGTCGGTGGCCGGGTCGCGATGCTGCCGCCGCGCCTGCACCGCGATCCTCGCGCGATCATCGAGGCCGCCGTGGAGTACCAGGCGGTTCACCTGAGTTTCGTGCCCGCCATGCTGGAGCTGTTCCTGGAGACGCTCACCCCTGCGGACCTCGCGCGGTTGTCGGCGTTGCGCAGCGTGCTGTCGAGCGGCGAGGCCCTACGCCCGGCGCTGGCGGCGCGGTTCTTCGCGTGCTTCGGCGCCCGGGTCAGTCTGGACAACACGTGGGGCGCCACCGAGGTGTCGATCGACTCGACCTGCCACGTCTGCGGACCTGCCGACGGCGAGGCGACAACGGCCGCCGTGAGCCTCGGTCGCCCGATCGACCGCAACGAGGTGCTGGTACTGGACGGCAACCTCGACCCGGTGGCTGACGGCGAGCCCGGCGACCTCTACATCGGTGGAGTCGGTCTCGCCCGGGGCTACCTGCACGACCCACGGCGGACCGCGGACGCGTTCCGGCCACATCCCTTCCGGCAGGGCGAACGGTTGTACCGCACAGGCGACCGCGGTTGGCGCGGTCGCGACGGTCTGCTGCACTTCCTGGACAGGCAGGACCGCCAGGTGAAGATCCGCGGCGTCCGCATCGAGCTCGGCGAGGTGGAGACGGTTCTGCGCGGCTGCCCTGGGGTGGCGGACATCGCGGCTACGGTCTGGCAGGCAACCCCGACCGACAAGCGCATCGCCTGCTTCGTGGTCACGGCGGATGCCACGGTGACCGCAGCGACGCTGCGGGAGTACGCCGCACAGCGCCTACCCGCCTATGCGATTCCCTCCAGTATCGCCGTGATCGAGCATCTGCCGCGGCTGCCCAGCGGCAAACTCGACCGGCAGGCGCTGCCGACGCCGGCAGCGCCGGAGCCGGTCGAGTACGTCGTGCCCAGAACGCCCACCGAGGACGCGATCGCCCGGATCTGGGCCGATGTGCTCGGTGCACGCCGGGTGGGCGCGACCGACGACTTCTTCGTACTGGGCGGTCATTCGCTTCTTGCAGTGCGCGCCACCGCCCGCATGATCCGCGCGTTCGGCACCGAGATCCCCGTGAGCCTGATCTTCGAAAGTCCCACGGTGGACCAGGCGGCGCTGCGCGTGGAGGAACTGGTGCTCGCCAGCGTGCGCGCGCTGACTGACGAGGACGCCATTCGCATGGCGAGCAGCTAGGGAGGAGACCCGTCATGACGCAGCAGGAGTCTGAGCTCTTCAAGGTCGTGGTCAACGATGAGGAGCAGTACTCCCTGTGGCCTGTGCACCGGACACCGCCGAACGGGTGGCGCGAGGATGGCGCATCCGGCACGAGAGACGAGTGCCTGGATCACATCAGGAACGTGTGGCAGGACATGCGGCCGTTGAGCCTGCGCCGACACATGGGCGACTGACCTTTCCACCGCGCGGCCTCGAAGGAGGCGTGCTGGTGTGGGTGCGTACCGGCCACACCGACGGGTCTCCCCTGGAGGGTCCCACAAGTCGGTGCCGCGCCCGCTGTCGATCAGGGCCGTCTCCCGGAGGAGATTCGGATGGATTTCGCGCTGAGCCCCACCCAGCGGAGATTACGAAGCAGGATCGTCGAGTTCGCCCGGTCGAGTCTCGGCGCGGACGCGGCGGGCCACGACCGTGACGCAAGCTTCGACCGGGCGGGCTGGGACGCCTGTGCCCGCTTCGGCGTGTTGGGCTGGGCGCTGCCCGCCGAGTACGGCGGCTCCGGTTTCGACCCCCTCACCTCCATCATCGCCTTCGAGGCCCTGGCCTACGGCTGCCCGGACAACGGGCTGGTCTTCGCGGTGAACAACCACGTCTGGGCATGCGCGATCTACATCGCGACGCAGGGCACGGACGAGCAGAAGCGGCAGTTCCTGCCCGGGCTCATCGACGGCTCGGTCGTGGGCGCGCACGCGCTCACCGAGCCTGCGGTGGGTTCGGACGCGTTGTCGATCACCACCACGGCGGTCCGCAGGGGCGACAGCTACGTCCTCGACGGCACCAAGTGCTTCATCAGCAACGGCCCGGTTGCCGACCTGTTCGTGGTATTCGCGCGCACCGATCCGGATGCTGCACCACACGGGCGGCTGTCAGCCTTCATCGTCCCCGCCTCCACCCCCGGGGTCACCGTCGTCCGCGACATCCCCAAGGCGGGTCTGCGAGCGACGCCGATGGGTGAGATCCGCTTCGACCGGTGTGAGGTCCCGGTGCGCCAGCGGCTCGGAGCGGAGGGGGCCGGCTACCAGATCTTCACGTCCGCGATGGAGTTCGAGCGGGGGTTCATGTTCGCCGCCCAGGTCGGCTCGATGGAGCGGATCCTCGACGGCGCCGTGGCGTACGCCGCGCGACGGCACCAGTTCGGTCGTCCGATCGCCGACTTCCAGGCTGTCTCGCAC
This sequence comes from Micromonospora echinofusca, assembly GCF_017614955.1. Lineage (GTDB taxonomy): Bacteria > Actinomycetota > Actinomycetes > Mycobacteriales > Micromonosporaceae > Micromonospora > Micromonospora echinofusca_A. The sequence continues at coordinate 42,926 of NZ_WVUH01000001.1, read as the reverse complement.
CCCATCGCCGACATGCGGGTACGCCTGGAACTGGCCCGGTTGCTGTTGTACAAGGTCGGCTGGCTCAAACGCGAGGGCCGGATGGCGCTGCTGGAGACGGCCATGCTCAAGCTCTACGCCAGCGAGAGTCTCGTCGACACGGCGCTCGCGGCCATGCAACTGCACGGTGCCCGCGGCTACGTCGCCGATCTTCCTGTCGAACGGGACGTACGCGATGCGCTCGCCTCGACCATCTACGGCGGCACGTCGGAGGTCCAGCGCAACATCATCGCCGGCCTGGTCGGCCTGCCTTCCGCGCGGGAGAGGTGACGCCATGACGCCGAAGGTCACGATCACCCTGGAAGAGCCGTTGGCCGGCGCGGCCGCCGAGGAGTTCGGCCGGCGAATCTACTTCGCCACCGGTGACATCCTGGACTTCAGGTTCGTCACCCGGGACGACCTGGTGACGGCGGTGGACCTGACGTTGGCGCCGACGGGGCATCCGGAGACGGTGACCCGCAAAGTCAAGGCCATCCTCGACAACGACGTTCTGGCCCAGCTCATCCGGCCGCCAAAAGTCATCTGGTCGTCGCCGACCGCGGTGGAGATATCGGATGGGACCTTCGCACGCCTCAGGGAACGGGGCGAGGTCTTCCCTGCCGGCGAGGGCCAGGTGTCGTTGGGGCCGGCCATGCTCCACCTGATGGACGCACTCGACGACGTCGTCCGTGGCATCGTCATCGACGAGTTGGGGGGCATCGAGTACCGCTACCCAACCCTGATCTCGGCGCGGACCATGCACCGCTGCGGCTATCTCACATCGTTCCCCCAGTATCTGATGTTCGCTGCCCGGTTGCACAGTGACCTGGACGTCTACCAGCGCTTCGTGGACGACACCCGGGCAGCGGGGCAGCTCGTGCCGAATGTGCTCGACCGCTGCAGCGACGTGGACTACTGCCTGCCGCCGACGATGTGCTACCACACCTTCGCCCAGTACGCCGACCGGGAACTGCCTCCCGGGCTGCGGACTGTCACCGCGAAGGGCAAGTCGTTCCGGCACGAACAGAAGTACCACCGGGGCCTTGAACGCCTGTGGGACTTCACGATCCGCGAAACGGTCTTCTTCGGCAGCCGCGAGCAGGTTCTGACCCGGCGTCGGTGGTTCCTCGACCGGATCCTCAGGTTGCTGGAGCAGTTGCAGTTGTCGGGGCGGTGCGAGGTCGCCAACGACCCGTTCTTCGGCAACACCGACGTGGCGGTGAGCTCGTCGTCGCAGCGGCTGCTGGAACTGAAGTACGAGATACGTCTGGAGGTGGGCGGCGGCCGCGACATCGCAGTAGGTTCGTTCAACTTCCATGAACGCGCCTTCGGCACCGCCTTTGCGATCACTCTGCCCGATGGCGAGACCCCGTTCACGGCCTGCACCGGATTCGGGCTGGAGCGACTGGCGTACGCGGTGGCCTGTCAGTACGGCGTCGAACCGGACGCGTGGCCGGATCACGTCCGCGCCGTCCTCGGCCCGAATGGTTGAGCCCTACTAGGAAGGAGCACGCGGTGCAGGAGAAAATTGCAGTCATCGGGGCCGGCACGATGGGTGTCGGCGTCTCGCACGCCTTCGCCGCAGCCGGCCACCCGGTGGTCATGCTGGACGTCAGCAAGCAGGCACTGGACCGCGCCGAGGAGCTGATCTCGCGGAACATCCGGTACTACACCATGCTGGGCGCCCCGCCGGAACCGCATCCGGGCGCCATCATGGACGTCATTACCCTGACCACCGACCTGGAGGACGTCGCCGACGCGGACTTCGTGGTGGAGAACGTTACCGAGAACTGGGACGTCAAGAAGCCGCTGTACCAGCAGCTGGAAGCGGTCTGCAAGACGGAGACGGTGTTCGGTGTCAACACGTCCGCGATCCCGATCACCCGGATCGCCGGGCTTACCGGACGCCCCGAGCAGGTCATCGGGGTCCATTTCATGAACCCGGTCCCGCTCAAGCCACTCGTTGAGGTGATCCACGGATTTCACACGTCCGACGAGACGGTCGCATTCACCCGTGAGTTGATCCGCGGCTTGGGCAAGGACAGTCTGGTGGTCGAGGACTCGCCCGGCTTCGTCACCAACCGGGTGATGATGCTGATGGTCAACGAGGCCATCTGCCTGCTGCAGGAGAACGTGGCCGGGGCCCCCGAGATCGACCGCCTGTTCACCGAGTGCTTCGGGCACAGGATGGGTCCGCTGGCCACTGCCGACCTCATCGGCCTGGACACCGTCCTGTACTCCCTGGACGTCCTGCTGGAGAACTTCAACGACCCGAAGTACCGCCCCTCCACTCTGCTCCGCAAGCTCGTCGACGCGGGTCACCTGGGCTGCAAGAGTGGTCAGGGCTTTTTCTCCTACGCATAAGAGAAAGGTGCGTGCATCACCATGCTGGACATCATCCGCGACTTCGTGCGGCGACACGTGGGCGGACACCCGGTGGGCGACGACGAGGACCTTTTCGCCACCGGCTACGTCAACTCACTGTTCGCCATTCAGATAGTCATGTTCGTGGAACGGGACCTTGATATCGCCGTCAAGGGTGACGATCTCGACATCGGAAACTTCCGGAGTATCTCCGCCATTCACCAGTTCGTTCAGATGCGTGCCCCCGCGTCGGCTTGATTGCCACCTGGCACGGTACGGTGTCGATGCCCCGCTCGGGACATCGACACTGTCGCGTATCGGCGTCATCGTGGGCGGTTCCTGCCGCGCCCGCCCACGACTCCACCCGTCGCGCCCGGCGTTCTCGCGGACTCCACCGTCGGAGCTGTCTTCAGTGGCGCGGGTGACGACCGGCCAACGGTTGCTCGGGTAGCGCCGCCTCGGTCAGCTCCCTGGCCAGTCGCAGCGGCGAGCACCATTCGAGGCTCAGGTTGTGCACCGCCACCACCAGGTACGCGCAGCTGCTCTGGCACAGCAGCAGGGTGCCCCGGGCAAGCGGGCCGGACACCGGATCCAGCGACCGCTGACGCTCGACGACCAGGCGCTGCTGAGCGGCTTCGCCGTCGCCGTCGGCCAGATGACGCTCGACGTACACCTCGGGCGGATAGGGCGTCGGCTCGAGGTACCAGCCATGATCGTCACGGCGTACCCGGCGTGCCAGCCGCAGTTCCCCGATCAGGTCAGCGAACCGGCGTTGAAGCGGTTCCACACATACGTCCACCGGGAGACGCCAGGTCACCATCCGGCTGAACTCACTGGATGGCCCATCGCGCAGGTCGTGCAGCAGCAGCTCGACCTGGGGCAGACTGAGGTACCTCACGGCTCACACCTCGTGTGGCAGGCGGTCAGGGTCTGTGGGCCCATCAGCACGCACAGGCCGTGTTTCTCATCGGTGTCGGCCACGAAGAACGTCAGGACCGCATCCCGGTAGAACGTCACCGTGCCCTGTAACCCGAAATAGCCGGCGCAGTCGAGGGTGAGCCGGTAGACGCCGGTATGCGGGCGGTTCAGCCCGACGTACGCCTGGAACGGATCACCGATGTAGCCGGTGTCGTCGGTACGGCCGACGTAGACGAGCTGCCAGCCCTCGGCGAACTGGCGTTCGAGGCGGACTGCCACGTCGCGCGCCGGGCGGCCGTAGGCGACGTCCACAATCCGCAGATCGATACTCACGCTCACGGTCTAACCGGTGGGGCTGTCGCTTCGCTTCTCGCGGGATATCGCAGACCGGGAGACCGGCTCCGCCCCGCGTCACGTCCACGACAGTACAGCGACAGCGTCGCGAAAGGGCCCGCGCCGAGAGTGACGGAAACAAACGACAGACAGAGGAAACGTCCGTGACCGAGCTAGCGGCCCGCTCGCAGATGTCCGCCCGTGCCCTCGTCGCGGCCGACGGTTGCGGCACTGCCTGCGGAACCTTCGGAGAATTGCTGCAGGGTGCCCTGATCGACGCCGACAGCGACTTCCTGGTGACCCTGCCAATCGCGCGGTCGTCCACCGCCCACTTCGAGCTTGCGCCCGACCGGAACACGGTGAGCGTCCACCCAGCGGGTAAGTGCAAGTCCCGCCAGCTCGCTGAGCTGATGTTGCGTCGCCACGGTTTGGGCTGCGGCGGCACCCTGACTCTCACCACCGAACTCCCGGAGGGCAAGGGTCATGCCAGTTCCTCGGCGGACCTCGTGGCCACCGCACGCGCGGTGGGCGGGGCGATCGGCGTGAACCCCGACCCGGCCGAGATCGAGACGCTGATGGCGACCATCGAGCCGTCCGATGGTGTCATGTACGCCGGTGTCGTGGCCTTCCACCATCGGCGGGTACGCCTCCTGGCGCACCTGGGACACCTGCCACCGATCACGATCGTCGGGATCGACGAGGGCGGTCAGCTCGACACGGTGGCCTTCAACCGCCAGCCCAAGCGGTTCTCGATGGCCGAACGGCGCGAGTACGACCACCTGCTCGCCGTGGTGTCCGCCGCGGTGCGCTCGGGCGACCTCGGCGCCATCGGTCGGGTCGCCACCCGGAGTGCCGTGCTCAACCAGCGTCTGCGACCGAAGGCGAAGCTCACCGACATGATCACGCTCGCCGAGACCACCGGTGCGCTGGGTGTCGTGACGGCGCACAGCGGCACGATCCTCGGCCTGATGTTCGCCGACAACGACCACGAGTACGACGAAAAGGTGGCTGCCGCCCGCCACGCCTGCCGCGTCCTGGCCGGTGACTCCTGGATCGACCGCACCCAGGTCGCCTCCTGACCGCACACGTCCCAGAAAGGCCGGCACATGAAGAATCGAGTCCCCCACCGGCGGCCCCTGTCAGTATGCGTCTTCGCCGGTGCCCGCACCGGGTCGAGCCGGCACGCCTCCGCCGCGGCCGAGGAGCTGGGCTCACTGCTTGGCTCACGCGGCCACCGGCTGATCTACGGCGGCGGCGGAAGCGGCCTGATGGGCACGCTCGCGTGGTCGGCGCATCACGCGGGCGCCGAGGTCGTCGCGGTGATGCCGACGTTCCTGTACGAGATCGAGCGTGGCATCGCCGCCCCGCCGCAGACCCTGCGCCTGACCACCACGATGACCGAACGCAAGGCCAGGATGATCGAGGCTGCCGACGCGTTCGTGGCGCTGCCCGGCGGCTTCGGCACGCTCGACGAGGTCTTCGAGGTGCTCTGCCTGACCTACCTGGAACAACACACCAAGCCGCTGGTGCTGCTCGACGTCGAGGATGCCTGGCGTGGACTGCACACACTGGTCGACGAGATCTGCCGCCACGGCTACGCCGACCGGGACCGGTGCGGGCTGCACATGGTCGCCCGGCCAGCCGAGGCCATAGCGACGATCGAGGCGGAGGCCGTCGGGCACGACGTCTCCGAGGAGGCGATGTGCTGACCCGGGTCGGGCACCGCGTCGACCGTGGGCGGCTTCTCGGACACCTCAACGAGCTCGCCCGGTTCGGCGGCGCCGACGGTGGGGGTGTCTCGCGGGAGGGATTCGGCGAGGCCGACAATGCCGCTCGCGCGTACCTGACCGGACAGGCGGAGTCCCTGGGACTGACCGCGTCCGTGGATCCTGCCGGCAACCTCCTCATCCGCCGCCGGCGCAGCCATGAACCCGAGCGTCCCGTGCTGCTCTTCGGCTCACACCTCGACTCGGTCACCAACGGTGGTCGTTACGACGGCGCGTACGGCGTGGTGGCCGCGCTGGAGGTGCTGGCGCACTTCGCCGAGCACCCCGGGCCGATGGCGTACGAGCCGGTGGCGGTTGCCTTCGCCAACGAGGAGGGCGCGCTGTTCCCATGCCCCTTCTTCGGCTCCAAGGCGCTGGTCGGCATGGTGAACTCCGCCGACGGAATCGTCGACCACGACGGCCGGCCGTTACGGGCGGCGCTGAGCGCCGCCGGCGGTGACCCTGACGCGTTGGCCACCGCCGCGTGGCCGGCCGGCAGCATCGGGGCGTTCCTGGAGCTGCACGTCGAGCAGGGACCGATCCTGGAACGCTGCGGCACTCCGATCGGGATCGTGGACGTCGTCACCGGCCGCTCGATCCTCGACATCACTCTCAACGGCCGGCAGAACCACGCTGGCACCACTCCGATGGATGCACGCTGCGACGCCCTCGTGGCTGCCGCCAAGCTGATCGTCGCAATCGAGAATCTGGCCCGTGAACAGGGGGTCTGTTCGGTCGCCACGGTCGGCACCATCGACTCCGCGCCCAATGTGACCAACGTGATTCCGGGTAGTGTGACGCTGACCGCGGAGATTCGCGACGGTTCGCCCCAGAGGCTTGCCGCCGCAGAGCGCGCGATCCTGCAACTCGTGGCCGAATCCGACACGCACCACAACAGCGCCCGGGTCACGATGCGATCGGCACCCACGGAGACCGATCCCCGGATCCGCGCGTGCGTCGCCGAGGCCGCCGCTGAGCTGGGTTTCGCCACCATGGGCCTTTCCAGTGGCGCCGGCCACGACGCACAGATCATCGCAGCCGCCGCGCCCGTCGCGGTCATCTTCGTGCCCAGTCGGGACGGCATCAGCCACGCGCCGGCTGAGCACACCGATCCGGAGGATCTGGTCGCCGGTGCCGACGTTCTGCTGGGCACGGTACGCCGCATGCTGTTCACGGTCCCCGCACCCGGGGCCCGGCCATGAAGCTGACCGGACGCATCACGGCGCTCCCGGACGATGTGCTGCGCGAGGAGATCCTCGATCCCCAGTTCACCGCCGAGGCCCGCACCCTGCTGCCGGGGTACGTGGCAATCGAGAAGGTGCTGATCCTGGAGTACCTACGGATGGGTCTGATCGACCCGGCCAGCGCCGCGGCTCTCGGCGCTCGACTGGGTGAGGTCGACCAGGACCGCATCGTCGCCGACTCAGCGGGCAACCTGTCCGACATCGCGTTCGCCATCGAACGCTACGTCCAGGACGGGCCGGTCACCCCGCCCGGCACCTGGCACGTCGACCGCAGCCGCAACGACCTGCAGGCCTGCGCGCAGCTGATGTACGCCCGCAGCCGCGTGGTCGATCTGGTCGGCGCGCTGACGATGCTGGCCCGCAGGGCGGCCGGCGTCGCCGCGGGCTGGACCCGTACGCCGATGCCCGGTTACACGCACCTGCAGGCCGCGCAGATCGTCACACCCGGCTTCTATCTGGCCGCCTTCGTCGAAGAGACCCTGGGTGCGGCACGACAGTTGCGCGCCACCCATGACGCCGTCAACCAGTGCCCGCTCGGGGCGGGTGCCATGGCCGGTCAGGAACTGGACTGGGACCTGGACCGGATGAGCACCCTGTTGGCCTTCGATCGTCCCGCACCGCACGCGCTGGTCGCGGTCGCCTCCCGCGGCTGGGCGTTGCGGATAGCCGGCGACCTGTCGGCGTACGGGGTCGTACTGGGCCGGTTCGCCACCGACCTGATGGCCTGGGCCAGCGGCGCCTACGGCTTCGTCGACCTGCCGGACGAGCTCGCCGGGATCTCCTCCGCGATGCCACAGAAACGCAACTTCCCGGTCCTGGAACGCATTCGTGGGCGCAGCGCCCACCTGAGCGCTCTGCACCTCGACCTGGTACTCGGCCAGCGTGGCACCCCGTACGCAAACATGGTGGAGGTGTCCAAGGAGGCCGGCACGCACCTGCCGACGCTGCTGACGACCGCCGCGTCGGTCCTGCGCCTCGCCACCACGGTCGTGGGCAACCTGCGGTTCCTGCCCGACCGGATGCGGATGCTGTGCGAACGTGACCACCTCGGCGGTTTCCGCTTGGCGAACCTGCTCGCCCTGCGGGCGGGTGTTCCCTGGCGAAGCGCCCAGGTCATCGCGGGTGGCTATATCGCCGAGGCGGTCAGCGCCGGCCGCTCACCTGCCGAACGGGACGTCGCGCTACTGCGCCGGCTTGCCGAGGGTCACGACCTGGTCGACCCGGGCGACATGCTGAGCGAGGCGTTCGATGTCGACTCCGGGTTGGCTGCGAAGGTCTCGCCCGGCTCGACCCACCCGGTGCAGGTCGAGCGGCTGCTCGCCGAGCAACGGTCCGCGCTCGACGAGCTTCTCGCGTGGTCCCACGCACGGCAGTCGAACGTCCGTACCGCCATGTCCGAGCTCGACCGACTACTGCGAGGAGCGTGCGATGCGGTTTGAGTCCGTCCTGGATGCGATCGGTCACACCCCCCTGGTACGCCTCAACGTCCCGGCCGCCCCGGAGGTGGCGGTGTACGCGAAGCTCGAGCTGCAGAACCTGTTCGCGATGAAGGACCGGGTAGCCCGGCAGGTCGTCCTGAGCGCGCGGGCGGAGGGTGTACTGGCCGAGGGCGCGCCGATCGTGGAGAGTTCCTCCGGCACCATGGCGTTGGGGCTCGCGTTGGTCGGTACTCATCTGGGGCATCCGGTACACATCGTCACCGACCCCCGCATCGATCCGATCACCATGGCGAAGCTCCAGACGTTGGGCTGCGTGGTCCACATCGTGGACGCGATGAGCGAGGCAGGCTGGCAGAGCGCGCGGCTCGAACGGCTGGCCCGTCTGATGGACGACCTCGATGGCGCGTTCTGGCCGCGGCAGTACCACAATCCGGAGAATCCGTTGGCGTACCGGGCGCTCGCCGACGAACTCCGCACCGAGCTCCCCGCCCTGCACGGGCTCGTCGGAGCGGTCGGCAGCGGCGGGTCACTGTGCGGGACCGCCGCCGCGTTGCTGCCGGCCCTGCCCTCCCTTGCCGTCATCGGCGTGGACGCCGTGGGCAGCATGCTGTTCGGCCAGCCTGACCGGCCGCAGCGGTTGCAGGGCGGGCTGGGCAACAGCCTGCAGCCGGGCAACATCGACTACTCGCTTCTGGACGAGGTCCACTGGCTCTCCGACGACGAGGCATTCGCCGCCACCGGTGCACTCGCCCGTGAGCAGCAGATCTTCGGTGGCAATACGTCCGGCTCGGTCTACCGGGTGCTGACCCACACGGCCACCCGGATGCCACCGGGCTCGTGCCTGGTGGGCATCTTTCCCGACCGCGGTGACCGCTACGTCGACTCGGTCTACCGACACGTGCCGGCAACCACCCCCAGGCGGGCCCCGGTGCAGGTCGACTACGGCACTGCGGTCACCGCCTGGTCGTATGCCCGGCTGGGTCGGGTGGCCCGGCCGCAGCTCGGCTTCGTCGAGTCGAACACGACCGGCACCGGCATGCGGGCACTGCGCGTGGCCGCCCGCCTCGGGGTGCAGCCCGTGCTGTTCACCGGCGCACCGCAGCGTTACCAGCAGCTGGACGAGAGCCGCGCGCGGGTCGTCGTCTGCGACACCGACAACGAGCAGGACCTGAGCCGCTCGGTCAAGGCCGAGCTGCAGTTTCCTGCGGGGATCACGACCACCAGTGACTTCTACCTGCCGCATGTGGCGGCGCTGGCCGAGTCGGCCGGCCTGCCGGGCAATCCGCGCAGGGCCATCGAGGTCTGTCGCAACAAGGTGTTGTGCCGGCAGGCTCTGGGTGCCGCCGGCATCCGGCAGCCGCGTTACGCGGTGATACGGCAAAGGTCGGATATCGCGGACGGGCTGCGCGGGCTCAGGTTTCCCTGTGTCGTCAAGCCCGCCGACGACTCCGGCTCCAACAACGTACTGCTGTGCCGGGACGAGGAGGAGGCCACCCGGCACATCGAGCACGTCCTTCTGGCTACCGAGAATGTCCGGGGCCAACGGATGCTCGGCTGGGCGGTGGCCGAGGAGTACGTTGCCGGGCCCGAGGTGTCGGTGGAGATGTTCAGCCACGACGGTCGGACAACCTGCCTGGGGATCACGGCGAAGACGACCCTCGCCGAGCCCCACTTCGTCGAGGGCCGACACGTCTTCCCGGCCGACCTGCCGGACGAGCTCTCGGCGGAGATCGTCGGCACGGTACAGGCCGCCCTGGTAGCCGTCGGCATCACCCACGGTGCGACGCACACCGAGATCCGTCTCGGCGCCGACGGTCCAGCGATCGTCGAGATCAACGCCCGTCCCGCAGGTGGGATGATCCCTGATCTGATCTTCCTGGCCACCGGGATCGACATCGTCGAGCAGCATCTGCGGGCCGCATGCGGTCTGCCCCTCGACCTCGCACCGACCCGGGCCAGGTACGCCGGGATCACCTTTCTGACCGCGCAGCGGGCCGGGACGTTGGTCGGGCTCGACGGTCTGGCTGCTGCCGCACGGGTACCGGGAGTGGACCGCGCAGTGGCCATCGCCCGTCCCGGGGCCCGCGTACGCCCACCACGCAACGCCTACGACCGCCTCGGCTACATCATCGCCGCCGGTGAGACCGCCGACGTGGTCGGGTCGGCCCTGGAAGCCGCATCCGCGAGCGTCAGGATCGAGGTGCACCCGTGATCGAGCTTCGTAGTGACACGTTCACCCGCCCCACCACGGCCATGCTGGACGCGATGGTCAGGGCACCGCTGGGCGACGATGTCTACGGCGAGGATCCGACTGTCAACCGACTAGAGCAGTTGGCGGCCGAGCGGTTGGGCAAGGAGGCTGCCTGTCTGATGCCCAGCGGAACCATGGCGAACCTGGCCGCTCTCATGGCCCACGCGCCACGGGGCGCGAAGGTGATCGTCGGCGTGGAGTCCGACATCTACCTCTACGAGGCGGCCGGTGCGTCGGTGTGCGGCGGCATCGCGTACGAACCCGTTCCCAACGAACCCGACGGCACCCTGTCCGTGGCCGCGATCGAGGCGGCGTTCCCGGAGGACATGGACGATCCACAGTTCGCCCTACCCGCTGTCATCTGTCTCGAGAACACCCAGAACCGGTGCGGGGGCGTGGTACTGGAACAGGCGTACCAGCAGCAGGTGCGGGACCTGGCACGGCACCGTGGGGTGACCGTGCACCTGGACGGCGCGCGCATCTTCAATGCCGCCGTCGCCAGTGGTCGGTCCGTGGCAGACGTTGCCCGGTACGCCGACTCGGTGCAGTTCTGTCTGTCCAAGGGTCTGTCGGCACCGATCGGCTCCGTGCTGGTGGGCGGTGGGGAGTTCGTCGCGGCCGCACGGCGGATCCGCAAGATGATCGGTGGCGGGATGCGGCAGGCAGGCGTCGTCGCGGCGGCCGGCATCGTCGCCCTGGAGGATTCGGTCGACCGGCTCTCCGAGGACCACGCCCACGCCCGGCTGCTGGCTGAGGGGCTGGCGACGCTGCCGGGAGTCACGGTTGACCTGCCACAGACCAACATCGTGCTGTTCCGGGTGGCCGGCCGCGACCCGGGGGAACTGGTGTCGGCTGCCGCCTCAGCCGGGGTCGCGGTGGCGGGGTTCGGGCATGGTCGCATTCGCGCTGTCACGTACCGCGGAATCGACGAGTCCCTGATTTTCCAGGCCGTGGACCGACTCCGGGAGGCCCTGGTCAGGCCGTGCGCCAGTACGGCATAGGGCCTGGCCACGCTGATCAACCGGATGCGGGACGACCACACGTCGGATCATAAACGAGGCGACCGTCACGTTGGTGACCGTGGAGAACGGCGCAGGGCCCGGCCTCCGGCCGGGCCCTGCCGGGTCGGCACGACGGATGCGCACTCCCGCCAGTCTGCGTACGGCACCGTCCGTTGTCGCTGTGGGGCCGCCCCGCGCTGAGGCACCAAACCGACCGTCGGCGCCACCACCAACGCCACGCACCGGGAAGGGGCGCGTGCCGGGCAGCGCCGGTTTCGTCCTGCGCCGGTGGTGGCCCCGTTGGCTGGTTGGTCCGCCGCGATGTCACCGCGCGTGGTGACGATCTCTGGTCGCGCCGCTGTTCGCCGCCCACGCCGCTGGCTCCGGCGCCGCCTCCACCCACCGTCCGCGCCGTCTCCGAGTTCCCGCAGGTCGTAGCCGAACTTTGGCAGTTTCATCGACGAACGTCGCAGTGGAGGGACGATTATGCCTATAGTGGTACCGCCCACTCCCCTTGGCTTTCCTGCACATAGGGGGTGCCGTAGTCGAATGGAATGACGGGGGTCGACGACGGTGAACTTCATATATTTCCGTCTTCTCGGGCCGCTGCAAGTGGCTGGACCCAAGGGGCATGCGGACATCGCGGCACACCGCCAACGCATCATCCTGGCGATGCTGCTACTGGCTGCGGGACGAGTCGTCTCCGTTGACCGGCTCGCCGAGGCGGTTTGGGACGAGTCACCGCCACAGACCGCCAAGGGGCAGATTCAGATCTGTGTCTCGGCGCTGCGCCGGAGCCTTGCAGAGGTCGGCCTGTCCGACGTGCTACAGACCCGCCCACCTGGATACCTCCTTGAGGTCGACCCCGAACAGGTGGACCTCCTGGTCTTCCAGCGACTGATCAGCGAGGGCAGTCGAATGGGCGAGCAGGGCAACCTTGATGAGGCGGTGGAACTGTTCGGCCGCGCGTTGTCCCTGTGGCGTGGCAACCCTCTCGCCGGACTCGAAAGTCGGGTCCTTCGGGCCGTAGGCGCCCGCATCGAGGAGATGCGCAGCCGAGCTCACGAGGAACATATGAACCTGCGGCTCCGACAGGGCGCGCATACGGAGATTGTCGCTCAGCTTTTTGACCTGGTAGAGGAGTACCCGCTACGCGAACACATGCGCGCCCAGCTGATCCTGGCACTCTACCGCAGTGGACGGCAGGCCGAAGCCCTGCAGAGCTACCGCGAGGCACGGGAAACGTTGGTCAGTGAGCTCGGCATCGAGCCTGGGGCGGAGTTACGCGAGCTCGAACGGGCAATCCTGCTCGGTGACACCGAGTACGAGTTGAAACCGCACCTGCCGAGCGTCGCCCAGTCGCTGGTACAGACGGCATACACCCCAGCCCGGATCCTGCCACCGGACATCGCCGACTTCACCGGCAGCCTGCTCGCCGAACGGCTGCAGAACCTGATCGTCGCCCGCTCAGCGGCCGAGGACGTCGCGCCCACCGTGGTGTCCGTGTTCGGTAAGGGCGGCATCGGGAAGACGACGCTGGCGATCCACGCGGCCCGCGCCGTGGCCGCAGAGTTCCCCGACGCTCAGCTGTACGCCAAGCTCAACGGCAGCACCGCCGAGCCGTTGCCGCCGTCCTGGGTACTCGAACGGTTCCTGCGCGCGTTGGGCGTGAGCGGATCGAAGATTCCCGAAGGGCTGGACGAGCGGGCAGACACGTTCCGCGGCCTCGTGGCCGGCCGCCGGGTACTGATCGTGCTGGACGACGTCGCCGACGAGGACCAGGTGCGTCCGCTGCTACCGGGCGGCGGGCCGAGCGCGGTGGTGTTGACCAGCCGGCATCGGCTGACCGTCCTGCCCGGCATCCATCAGCTCGAATGCCAGGAACTCAGCACCAACGACGCGGTGGAGTTGCTCGCACGCATCGCCGGACCGGCTCGGGTCTACGCCGAGCCCACGCAGGCGCTGGAACTGGTGGAGCTGTGCGGACGGCTTCCACTGGCACTGCGCATCGCGGCCGGCCGGTTGCTGTCCCGCCCGCACTGGACAGTGGGAAAGATGGTCGAGCGGCTCACCGTCGAGGACAGCCGGCTGGACGAGCTGACACACGCCGGGCAGTGCGTGCGCTCCAACATCGGGCTCAGCTACGAGAGCCTGAACGACGCCGAGCGGCGGCTGTTCCGGTTGCTGGGCATGCTGGAGGCACCGGACTTCGGCGAGTGGATCTGCGGGCCGCTGCTCGGTGGAAGCGACCCCGAAGGGGAGGACGTACTCGCGGGTCTGGTGGCCGCGCAGCTCATCGACGTGGAGACGCCGGCCGAGGGACACACCCGGTTCAGGTTGCATGACCTTGTGCGCGCCTTCGCCCGGGAGCGGCTGATCGAGGAGGATGCGGAGGAGGAGCGGCGGGCCGCGTTGCACCGGGTCCTGCGCGCGTGGCTGTCCGTCGCGGACGAGGCGCACCGGCGGGTCTACGGCGGCGATCACACCCTGCTGCACAGCCCGGTGCAGCGCTGGCCACTGGCGCAGGGCGCCTGTGACCGGCTGTTGTCCGACCCGCTGGGCTGGTATGCCACCGAACGCTCCGCCCTGGTCGCCATGATTCGTCAGGCAGCCGACATCGGGGCCGACGACCTCTGCTGGGATCTGGCGTTCTCCAGCGTGACGCTGTTCGAGGCCCGGTCGTACTTCGACGACTGGCGGACCACGCACGACTTCGCGTTGATCGCGGTACGCCGCGCGGGCAACCGGCTGGGCGAGGCGTCGATCCTCTACTCCATGGGCGCACTGGCGATCGCGGAGTACCGGCTGCGGGACTCGGTCGACCTGCTGTTGGCCGCCGACGGGCTCTTCGCTGAACAGGGGGTGTTGCACGGGCGGGCTCTCGCGCTACGCAACCTCGCTTTCGTCGACCGCGTCGAGGGCCGCCCGGCCGAGGCGTTGGCCCGCTATGAACAGGCCCGGAACTGGCTGCATGAGCTCGGCGACGTGATCGGCGAGGCGCATGTCCTGTCCGGGTTGGCGCAGTTGTCGCTGGCCGAGCAGGACCACGCCGCCGCGACCAGGCAACTGCATGAGGCGCTGGAACTGATCAAATCCAGCAACAACCGACGCGTGCACGCCCAGCTGACCTACCGGCTGGGTGAGGTGTCGCTGATGTCCGGTGAGGTGGATGTGGCGAGCGCGTCCTTCGCCGAGGTGCTCAGCACCGTACACGAAGCCGCAGACCGCATCGGCGAGGCATACGCCCTCTATGGTCTGGGTGTGGCGCGAATGGCGGCGGGGGCTCCCCAGAACGCTGCGGCCACCCTCCGCCGGGCTGCGGTCGTGGCAGCCGAGGCCGGTGATCCGATGATCCACGCGCGGATCTGGCTCGCCCGAGCCGAGGCTCACCATGCCATGGGTTCGCACGACGTCGCCGCCCGCCTCGCCGGGGATGTGCTACCGCTGTTCCAACGGTTGGGTGCGCAGTTGTGGCAGGCGCGGACACTGCGGCTACTCGGCGACGTTCACCACGCGTCCGGCCCGATGCAGAGCGCTGTCGCCGCGTGGCGCGAAGGGCTCGCGATGGCGGCCATCATCGAGTCGCAGGACGCCCGCGAGGTGGTGAGGTCGCTCACCGGCCGGCTCTCCGGCGTGGACAGCCGCGCTGACCAGAATCACTGACGGCTCCCTCTTTCGTCCGGCTTTCGTAGCAGCACCGCACCGGCGAATCCGACGGGCCACAGCAATGGCGAACCGACAGTCATCAGTTAGCAGCGTTCGATTGAGTGACAACGGCTACCACGGGGGTACGCCACGAAGCTCAGAGAGGCACACCATGTTGGTTTGCGACCCCATCGTGAAGGCTCAGGCCGCTCCGGCTACTCCGGCGGTGGAGGCTTCATTCCTGATCGCGGTCGGCACCTCGTTCTCCGTTTCCTCCGCCGCGCGGGAACGATCTGCGGTCGTCTCGTGGTCGCCTTTGCTCGCCACCCGGGACACCAACTGGGGATGAGCCGACTGTCCCGGTAGCCTGCGTGTCACGGGAATCACGATCTGGATCCGCACGCGGTTGATCGGGGATGGCTGGTCCGAGATTGCTGCTGCGAGTCGGTCGGCGGAGATCAACCGGCCGGCTCAGCGCAGCGTCATGGCAGGCGCATTCTCCATCGCAGGAATCCAGCATCCACTGGCCTCTCGGCCCGTTGAACGAATCCGGCCGCACCATTCGCTTGCCTGGCGACCTCGAAAACCGGGCGTGCTGGTCCCGGATCGGTCCTGATAGCGCGCCGATAGGGCCATGGCTGTAGATGAGGTACCGGTATCACCACAGGTCAACCCTTCAGCTGTCCCAGGCCGTTGGTGCCGTCCGCCCGAACGATGAGATGAGGAAATGGACTCGATCTATGACCTGTTCGTCGAGGCGTCGGAGCGCTGGCCCGCCCGAACCGCGCTGGCCGACGCGGCCGGAACGCTGACCTACGGACAGTTGCGGTCGGCAGCGACAGCCGTCGGCACGGCGCTCAAGGCACTGTCCGACCCGGGCGACCGTCTGGTCAGCGTCCGGATAGGCCACGACCGGTACGCAATCATCGGCCTGCTCGGTGTACTCGCCGCAGGACTGGCCTACGTACCGGTGGATCCGGAGTATCCGCCGCACCGCCGACGACTCCTCGAAGACGACTCGGGTGCACGCATCGTGCTCACCGATCGGCCGCTGTCGGCAGACGAGAGACCGGCCGGCATGGTCGGGCCGATACAGATCGCCACCCGCCCGACGAGCGTGCCCCGGGAGATCCCGTCCGATGTCGCCTACATCATCTACACCTCGGGCTCCACCGGTCGGCCCAAGGGCTGCCTCACCGCCCACGAACATCTGGCAGCCTTCATCGACTCATGGAACGCCACCTATCCGACAGGTCCTGGCGATGTGTGGACGATGTTCCACTCACTGTCCTTCGACTTCAGCGTGCTGGAGTTGTGGGCCCCGCTGACCAGTGGCGCGACCTGCGTGCTCGTCCCCGCCGAGACCGCAAGGGATCCGGTCAGGTTCATCGACCTGCTCGACCGGGAGCGGGTCAGCATCGTCGCCCAGACTCCCACCATGTTCGGCAACCTGCGCACCGGCCTCATGATGCTCGGGCGCTCGCTGCCACGGCTACGCATGGTCGTCGTCGGCGGCGAGGCGTTCCGCCCGCACGACGTAATCGGCTGGATCGAGCAGGGGCTGGCACCGAACTCCCGGATCGTGAACGCCTATGGGCCCACCGAGACCACGGTGATCGTCACCACCAGCCCGCTTTCCGAGGAGCACTGCCGGCGGATGTCGCCGGCCGAGACACCGATCGGCAGGCCGTTGCCGCACGTCCACGTTTCGGTCCGCGACTCCGAGGGACGTCAGGTCGACCACGGAACCCCCGGCGAGCTGTGGATAGCCGGTTCGAGCGTGGCGCGCGGCTACCTCGACCGCCCGAAGCTGACAGAGGAGCGTTTCGTCGTGTCCGACGGCGTGCGTTACTACCGCAGCGGCGATCGGGTGGTCAGCCACGACGGCGCGGAGTACCACTTCCTGGGCCGAACGGACGACCAGGTGAAGGTGCGCGGCTTCCGCATCGAGCTCGGTGAGGTCGAGGCGGTCATCGCCGACCTGAAGGGGGTCCAAGCGGTCGCGGCCGGCCTCGAAACGACGTCACACGGGCACCAGCGGCTGATCGCGTACGTCGTGACCGACTCCGGCGACGTGGACGCGGAGAGCATCCGGCAGCACCTACGCCGGCGACTGCCGGCGCAGTACCACCCAAGCCGGATCAAACGGCTGGCCCAGCTACCCGTCAGCGGTAGCGGAAAGCTCGACCGTGCCGCCCTGGCCGGTGCAGCGGATCTCGGATGGAACCGGCAGTAGGGCAAGGAGGATCAGCAATGGCAACCACTTCAGCCGACCCGGACACCGACCCGGCCGCAACCGCTCGCCGCGCGCTCGTCGCCAGGCGTCTACGCGGTGAGGCGAGCGATGCCCACTCGATACCGCCTCGCCCGGCCGGGGAGCCGACTCCGCTCAGCCCGGCCCAGCACGGCCTGTGGGTGGTGGACCGGATGCTGACCGACAACGCGCTCTACGGCGTGTACGACGCCGTACGCCTGCGGGGCCCGCTCGACCTGGCGGCCCTGCGGGCCGCGTTCACCGAGGTCGTGGAGCGCCACGAGGTTCTGCGCACGGTGTTCGTGGAGCGTGACGGCGAACCGGAGCAGCGGGTGGTGCCCCATGAGAGCACCGCTTTCGTGGTGCGCGACGCCGCCCCGGAGCAGGTGGTGCAGGCCGTCGGTGAGGAGCTGGCGAAGGGCTTCGACCTGTCCCGTGGTCCGCTGGTTCGGGCCACGCTGCTGCGACTGGCCGAGCAGGACCACGCCCTGCTCCTGCACCTGCACCACATCATTGCCGACGAGTGGTCCTGCGGGCTGCTCGCCCGAGAGCTGTGCGAACTCTACCGGGCACGGACCGAAGGAGACGCCCCCCGGTTGGCTCCCGTGGAGGTACAGTTCGCCGACTACGCCAGTTGGCTGCGCGGCCAGCTCACCCCTGAGCGGATCGGGGCCCACCTCGACCATTGGCGCGCGGCCCTGTCCGGGGTCGACACACGTCTGCACCTGCCCACTGACCGCCCCCGACCGGTCAACCCGTCGTACCGCGGTGCGGCGGTGCGGCGTCTCCTCGACCCGGAGCTGAGCGGACAACTGCGCGACCTCGCCCGGCAGCACGGCACCACGCCGTTCACCCTCATGCTGGCTGTCTTCGGGTCCTTCCTCAGCGAGTACGCCGGGCAGGGTAGCTTCGCGGTCGGTTCGTTGGCGGCCGGACGCGGTGTCCCGCAGACCGAGTCGTCCCTCGGCCTCTTCTCCACCACCGTCGCCGTCCCGTTCGATCTGCGGGAGCGCCCCTCGTTCACGGAAACCGTCGAGCGGACCCGGCGGCAGGTGCTGGACGCGCTCACCCACCAGGACGTCGCCTTCGAGCAGGTGATCTCGGCACTCAGGGTTGAACGTGACCCGTCACGCAACCCGCTCTTCCAGGTGATGTTCAAGTATCTGGAGTCCGGTGACGGGCGCTGGAACCTGCCCGGCGTTCGGATCGAGCGTATGGACCTGGCGACCGGCTCTTCCAAGATGGACCTGACTCTCTCCGCGACGGATCGCGGTGAGTCCATCGAGCTGGACCTGAACTATGCCACCGACCTCTTCCGCGAGGAGACGGCGGCGGCGATGCTGGGGGCGCTGGAGGCGTTCACCCGGCGGGTCGCCGCCAACCCGCGTCAACCGGTCGGTGCGGGCGACGTGCGCCCGGCATCCATTCGGCAGCGACCGCGGGCGACGTCCCGGCGGTCCGAGGCGGAGTCCAGGATTGCCGCGGTGTGGACGGAGGTGCTGGGCCGCGACGACGTCGACGTGTACGACAACTTCTTCGACATCGGTGGCGACTCGTTACTGGCCATCAAGATCGCCAGTGTCGGGCAGCAGCGCGGACTGCCGTTGTCTCCGCCGATGCTGCTCAGACACCAGACGATCGCGGAGCTGGCCACCGCACTCGACGGCGGCGACCCGGTCGAGTTCCCACTGGCAGGGCTGGATGAGCGGGCGCTCGATCGGGTACTGAGGCACTTCGGCCCGGACGAGGTGGAGGATGTCTACCCGCTGTCGCCGTTGCAGGAGGGGATGCTCTTCACCGTCCTCGCCGACCCCACAGGCCGGCCGTACGTCCAGGAACACGTCTATGACCTGCAGGGCGATGTCAGTGCCGACGCGCTCGGCCGGGCGTGGCAGATCGTCGTGGACCGCCATCCGGCACTGCGTAGCCGCTTCCTGTGGGAGGGGCTGCCGCATCCGGTCCAGGTGGTGTGCCGTAACCTGCCGGTCCGGATCGAGACCGCCGCGCCCGCGGCCGACGACGGCGTTGACCTCGCCGCCCCACCGCACCGTTTCACCCTGACGCCGAACGGCTCCGGTACGTACCGGTTCACCTGGCGGACACATCACCTGCTGCTCGACGGCTGGAGCCGGGGCCGGGTGCTGGACGAGGTGCTCGCGGTCTACGAGGCGCTACGGTCCGGGCAGCCGGTACCCGAACTGCCGCCGGTGGTGGCGCTGCGCGACTGGGTGGCGTGGCGGGAGGAACGCCGCCGCCGGGGTGACACCTCCTTCTGGCGACAGCACCTGCAGGGAATCACCGAGCCCACTCCCCTGCCCTTCGACGGGCCCACCGGCGGTACGGGTGGATCGGCCGTGGAGCTCCTGGTAGTCGACGATTCCCTGGCCAGGGAACTACGGGACCTCGCTCGGCGCTGCCGTGTGACGGTCGGTGCCGTGGTACATGCCGCGTGGGCGGTCACCCTCTACCGCAACGGGTGCGGCCCGGACATCGTGTTCGGCACGATCGTCAACGGCCGCTACGGCGATCTGCCCGGTCTCGACCACGTTGTGGGCATGGTGATGAACACGCTGCCGCTACGGGTCACCATCGATCCGGCGAGGCCGATGTCGGAGCTGATGAGCCGTACCGGCGTGGCCGTGGCCGAGTTGCAGAGCCACGCCAACAGCTCGCTGGTGGACGTCAAACGGTGTAGCGAACTGGCGGCCGGTAGCACCCTGTTCGACAGCATCTTCCAGTTCGAGGCCGGTCCCTCGCCGGACGGTTGGACCCCGGCCGGTACGGAGGCCAACGCGGTACCCACCCCGATCGAGGTGGGCTATCCACTGGCGGTGGGCGCCTTTCTGGACGATCGCCTGACCTTGCAGGCGCAGTACCAGCGCGGCCGGATGCGCCCGCAGACCGCGGCCAATCTGCTGGCCGGTTTCGTCGAGGTACTCCGTGCGGCGGTGGCGGATCCCGGCCGCGTCGTAGGCGAGGCTACGGTGCCGCGTCCTGCACCGCCGGTGCGGAAGCATCTTCCCGTGGACGGTGGTTCAGGAGACCATGTCGTTCCCCGCACGCCAGCGGAGCGGGCCTTGGCCGACATCTGGTCGCAGGTACTGCGTCACCAGAACGTGGGCATCCACGACAACTTTCTGGCGCTCGGCGGCGATTCGCTGCTGTCCGTCCGCGTCGTGGCACTCGCCCGCCCGGTGGGACTGACGTTCACCTCCAGGGATGTGCTGGAGCAGCAGACCATTGCGCGACTGATCGCCGTGACGCAGGACAATGCCGTCCGTTCGACGACGCCACCGCTGCCTGCACCGCCGCCGGCGAAGGCCCGCTACCCGCTGGCGGGTCTTGGCGACAAGGAGACCGCCATGCTGCTGGCTTCCTTCAACGAGGAGGACGGTGGGGTAGAGGACGTATACCGACTGTCACCGCTACAGCTGGGCATGCTCTTCGACCGGCTCGCCTCCCCGGCCAAGGACGAGTACTTCCGCCAGTACGTCTGGGAGATCACCGGGGCGTTGGACGTCGACGCGTTCGTCGCGGCATGGCAGCAGGTCGCCGGCCGTCATCCCATGCTGCGGGCCTGTTTCCGGTGGGAGGGCCTGCGCCACCCGGTGCAGGTGGTGCTCAAGGCCCCGCCACTGGAGGTACGCCATCTCGATGGCCGCGCGGTGCCTCAGCCTGATCGGGCGGCCTGGCTGGACGGGGTCTTGGCCGAAGACGAAGCGCGCGGCCTCGGCCTGACCACCCCGCCGCTCCGGCTGACCCTCGTCAGGACGGCTGATACCGAACACCGTCTGGTGTGGACCACACACCACTTGGTGATCGACGGATGGAGCCAGCAGGTCGTGCTGAACGAGGTCCTGGACCTCTACTCGGACGGTCAGGTTCCGCCAGCAGTGCCGTTCCGGGGCTACATCGACTGGATCCAGCGCAACAGGCAGTCCGGCGCTGACTATTGGCGCGAATTGCTCTCTGGTTACCGGCCGGCCGTCGGTGAGCCCAAGGACGACACCGGCTGGGGCAGCCGTCGGGTCGTGCTGCCGCAGGACCTGGTGGAGGCGTTGCGGGACACGGCACGGCTCCACCGGGTGACGTCGCATGCCGTACTGCTCGGGGTGTGGGGTCTGGCGCTCACTCGACCCGACCACGACGACGTCGTCTTCGGTACCGTCCTGTCCGGGCGTGGCATGGACATACCGGGCGTGGAGCGGATGGTCGGTCTGCTGCTGCACACGGTGCCGACTCGCGTACGGGTGACCCCGGACAGTACGCTCCAGGACTGGCTGCACGGGCTCCAGAGCACTCTGCTGGAGCAGCAGAACCGGCCACCGCAGTCGGTGGCGGATATCCAACGTGCGATTGGACTGCCGGCCGGGCAGCGGCTGTTCGACGCCGTCTTCACGTTCGAAACGCCCGGCGAAGACCTGCGGCCGCGCGACGGCCTGCGGATCACCCCGGTCGAGGGTGAGCCGGGCCGCCCCTTCCACCCCCTGGTGTGCAAGGTGAAACTCGACGCCGACCTGTCGCTCGACCTTGAGTACTGGCTCAGCCATCACGACGATGCGCAAGCCGCGCGGCTACTCGACGAGTTCGCCCGGCTGCTCTCGGTCGTGGCGGCGGCGCAGTCAGATACGACCCTCGCCGAGATCATCGCTGGTACGCAGACAGCATCAGCGCGTACGAGCGCAGACACGCTGGACATTCTCGCGGACATCTGGGCCCGGTTACTGGAGACCGGCCCGGTACTGCCGGAGGACGACTACTACGACCTGGGGGGCGACTCCATTCTCGCCTTCCATGTGGTGGCCGAGGGGCGTCGGGCCGGACTGCCCATCAGCATCCGGCACATCAACGAGTTCCCGGTGCTCGCCGACCTCGCCGCAGCGGTCGACGGTGAGACACCGACGGTGGACACGCCGTCCGACGCCGGTGCGGCCGGCGGCGACATCCCGCTGACCCCGATACAGCACTGGTTCTTCAGCCATGTCGGCAATCCGCACCACTTCAACCAGTCGCGGCAGCTCGACCTGTCGGTCAGGGTGGACGAGTCGGTACTGGCGCGTGCCTTCCAGGCGGTGGTCGCCCAGCATGAGGCGCTGAGGTTGCGGTGCAGCCAGGACGGTCCGGCATGGCGACAGCACGCCGCCGAGCGGGAGGAGAACGCCCTCGTCCGGCTGATCGACCTGGCGGACGCACCCCGGTCGCTGTGGACCTGGCGGATCAGGGAGATCACCGACGAGCTGCACCAGAGCGTCCATCTGGGCCGGGGACCGTTGCTGCGCGCGGCCCTGATCCGCGCACCGCGCGGACTCGCCGACCGGCTGGCAATCGTGATCCATCACTTTGCAGTGGACACGGTGTCGTGGGGGATCATCCTCGACGACCTCTGGTCCGCCTACGACCAGCTGGCCAGTGGCGGCGACGCCGTCCTGCCCGCTGCCACGACATCCCTGCGGCAATGGGCGCACCACCTGGTGGCGCATGCCGGAAGCCGAGCCATGGCCGAGGAGCTTCCGCGCTGGGAGCCGGCCGGGCCCGCGCCGCACCGCCTGCCGCAGGACCTCGCCGGCGTCAACACAGAAAGCTCGCTCAGCTCGGTGGAGACCGTGGTACCCGCGAGCGACACCGCTGCCCTGGTCCACGGGGCGCAGGAGACCTACGGCGCACCGCCGCATGTCCTGCTGCTCACCGCGCTGGCACGCACACTGGCCGGCTGGTCCGGGGGCGGAAGCGCGCTGATCGACATCGAAGGGCACGGGCGCGTGCCACTACGCCCCGACATCGACCTGTCCCGTACCGTCGGCTGGTTCACCAGCATCCATCCGCTGACCGTGAACCTGCCGGACCCTTCCGATGTCCACGCCTGCGTGACCGCGGTCGCCGAGGCAGTCCGCTGCACCCCGCATCACGGGGTCGGCTACGGCATCGCCCGCTATCTGCGGGGTGCCGTGAGCGAGCAGCGACCACACGCCCAGGTCGCGTTCAACTACCACGGCCGGCAGGGTGAACTGCCCACTTCCAATGGCTGGTACCGGTTCGCCGACGACCAGTCGGTGGCCCGCGATCCCTCCACATTGCGGCCCTACCTGCTTGATGTCGACGCCTCGATCGACGGCCGGTACCTACAGATCACCTGGAACTATTCGACGAACGTGCACCGCCACGGGACGATTCAGGCACTGGCCGACCGCTTTCTGGCAGAGCTACGTGAGATCGTCGCCGCGGGTAACCACCCCGCCGCTGCCGAGACCAGGGCGGAACGGCACTGGCGGCTCTTCCCGGCAGCACCGGCGATCACCGAGGCCCGGACCCGGCACCGGGTCGCGGGGGTGAGCGTCGCGCTGCTCTCCGGTGGCAGGCTCGCCGAGGCCTGGAGCGAGGGCTCCACGCGCGCCGAGGCCGGGGTACCGGTGGGACCGGAGACCGCCTACCGCGCTTGTTCGGTCAGCAAACATGTGACCGCGCTGGGCGTGCTGGGACTGGTACGGCGCGGGGTGTTGGATCTGGAATCGGACCTGCGCGGACATCTGCCGGACCTGCCTGGCCTGGCGGACCGACCAGTGACGCTGGAGCAGTTGCTCCGCCACACCTCCGGGCTCGACGAGATCCCGATCATCGACACGAGCAAGCAGCCGACCCTCAACCTGGTACGTAGAGCGGACGACGACTTCCACTACTCGTCGGGCAACTATGCGGTGCTGCAACGTCTGGTGACCGTAGTGACGGGCCGACCGTTCACGGACGTGATGCAGGAACTGGTCCTCGACCCACTCGGGATGACGCACAGCAGCTACGGCGATCCCGTCGACCGGACCAACGTGGCGGTCGGCCACACCCCCGACGGCAGCCCGGCCGACACCCGCTGGAGAACCTTCCACGAGCTGGCCGCCGGCGGCCTCTGGACCACGCCGACCGATCTCGCCCGGGTCGCACAGGACATCTACCGCAGCGTGCACGGTCAGGGCGGCGTCATACTCGACCGCGACCTCGCGCTGCGAATGCTCAGCCCCCGCAACGGTGTGGGCTTCGGACTCGGCACCATCCTCAAACCCGGCAGGGGATCCCTGTGGTTCGGCCACCCCGGTGACCTCGACACCTTCCAGTGTTTCACCGCCATGGATGTGGAGAGCGGCGACGGCCTCGTGGTGATGGCCAACATCGGTCTGGCCGCGACGTTCCTGCCCGATTTCCTCGCGGCGATCGGCTTCCCGATCCCGCCCGCACTCTGAGAGCTCACGACGATGACCGATATCGAACCGACCTGGCGGGCCTACCCGTTCGCCGCCGACTCGCTGACCGCGTTGGACCACCTCTGCCAACAGGCTGCTCTTCGCCTACCAGAAGCACCGCACTCGGTGGCGGAGGGCCGGTTCCGGCGGGTCGTGGTCGCGCGTGGACCGGTCCACGCCGGCGTCCTGCTGACCGAGCCCGACCCGGGTCTCGTCGTCGACGGCGAGGCCGTCGCGGATGAGGCGGAACGCACCACCATGTTCCTGTTCCCCGGCGTCGGGGACCATCACCCCGGCCTGGCCCGTGACGCCTACGAGAGGCTGCGCGTCTTCCGCGACACCCTGGACGAGGCAGCGGACGTGCTGCGGCCCGCGCTCGGCCTGGACATCCGGGAACTGCTGTATCCCCCTGGCTGCAGCGAGGAACCGGAGCGAAACGTCAGCCTGCTCGCCGCTCTGAAAGCGCGTGGTGACAGCTCGAGCCAGCTGCATCAGACCCGCTTCTCCCAGCCCGTCGTATTCGCCGTCGAGTACTGCCTGGCCCGGCTCCTCATGTCCTGGGGCCTCACACCCGGTGGCATGGTGGGCTACAGCGTCGGCGAGTACATCGCGGCCTGTCTGGCGGGGGTGTTCTCGTTCCACGATGCGCTCCGGTTGGTCGCGGCACGGGCGGAGCTCATGGAAGAAGCTCCACCCGGCGCCATGCTGGTGGTCAACGCAAGCCGGCACGACCTCACCACCCCCCTTCAGGAGTACGGCGGCAGTCTGTCCCTCGCTGCGGTCAACGGGGCTGCACAGTGTGTCGTCTCCGGCGCAACCGACGCCGTCGCCGACTTCACGGGGCGCTGCACGGCCCTGGGTGTGGCAACGCTCCCGGTGCCGACCCGGCACGCCTTCCACTCGTCACTGATGGCGTCGGTCGAGCCTCCGCTGCAGCAGCTGCTGTCCGAGGTCGACCTGCAGCCACCGGCCCTGCCTGTGCTCTCCAACGTCTCCGGCACCTGGATCGGGTCGGCCGAGGCCACGGACGCCCGGTACTGGGCCGGGCATGCGTGCAACACGATCCGGTTCTTCGACAACCTCACCGAGATGTGGCGCCTGCCGCGCGTTCTCGCGGTCGAGCTGGGCCCCGGGCAGATGCTGCGCTCGCTGGCCAATCAGCATCCGGATCGAGCAAGGGCCCGTGACGCCGTGGTGCTCTCCGCAGTTCGCACCCGCACCGGCCAGCACGGCTCGGTCGCCGCGCTGCTGGTCGCCGCCGCCCACGCGTGGGTCCGCGGCGACGCTGTCGACTGGGCCGCCGTCAACCGGTCCGGTCTGGACCGCACGCAGGCAACGGGGTAGCTGGATCGGATCCTCGGTCGCCAGGACGAGCGCCTCGACCAGGAGACCGCTCGCGGAGTGGCTGGCGCGGCTGTCCGGGGCGACCCGGCGGTCGGCGTACCGATCCGGCCATCAGGTACAGCCACAGGAGTTGGCGCGACAGGCGGAGTGCGGTGATGCGGGCCGACCGCGCCTGCGGATGATGCGCGACGGGTTGACGACGCGCGATCCCCCGATCAGCAGCGGTGGCGGACCCGCTCGTGATCCTGGAGCAGCCGCGAACCACCGACGGTCCCGGGCCGGCGATCGCATCATGTCAGCAGGGTCCGACATCCCGGCAACCCGTGGGGCCCCGACCATATGGCCGCGACCTATCGTGCTTCTTCCATGAACGTCGTCACCTTCAGGGCCATGATCCGGGCGGACGGAGATAGCACCGGGATAGGGGCGGGATACCCGAAGCGCGGCATCGTGCAGCCATGGCAGAGCAAGTCACTGCGGTCCCCACCCCGATCCCCGCTGACGCCACGCTGTCGAGCCTCTTCACGGCCCAGACGACGCGGACGCCGGACCGGCCCGCCGTCACCTGTGACGGCCGGACGCTGACCTACGTCGAGCTGGACACGCGGGCCCGCCGGCTCGCGCGGACACTGCACGCCCGCGGCGTCGGCCCGGGAACCGCGGTCGGCCTGTGCGCCGAACCCAGCCTGTCACTGACGGTCGGACTACTCGGCATCCTCAAGGCGGGCGGTGTCTACGTACCGCTGGATGCGAAGCAACCGGCTGGTTTCCTGTCAGGTGTGCTCGCCGATTCCGCCGCCGAGATGGTATTGACGCACGGTGCGCTGTCTGGTGTCTGGACCGACCCGATACCGGTCGGCGACATCGACGAGCTGTCGCTGGCCGACGGATCCGTGGGCGCACCACAGCCGGACCGCGTACCCATCCCGGACGATCCCGTCTACGTCAGGTACAGGTCCGGCACCACCGGCAGCCCGACGGGCGTGTGCGTGTCGCATCGAAGCGTCGTCGACTGCCTGGCGTCGTGGCAGCGTACCTGGCCGCTCTCGTGCGGTGACGTGGTGGCCCAGATCCAGCCGTGCACGTACGAGGCGTGGGTGCGGGAGCTGCTCTGGCCGCTCGTCACCGGCGCGCGGCTGGTCATTCCGGGGCGGGAGGAGAACCGCAGTCCCGCCGACGTGGTCTCACTCGTGGCGGCGGAGCAGGTGAGCAGGGTCCACCTCACACCGACCGCGCTGGCGGAGATTCTCCACGAGCCGACCGTGTCGCGACTGAAGGGCGTCGTACGGAAGGTGATGTGTAGCGGCGCCGCACTTCCCGCTGACCTTGCCAACCAGGCGCTCGAACTGATCGGCGCTCAGGTGCACACGCTCCACGGACCTGCGGGGGCCCCGCTGGCGCTGTCGTCGGTGCCCGAGGCGGAGGGCGTGTCCCCCCCGACCGGAGGCCGGCTCGGGACCGCCATCCGGAACTTCTGGCGCGACTACCTCGCCGGCGTCACCGAGCCGGCGCGGCTGGAACTGTTCGAGCCCGGCGGGGAGCCGGGCAACGACACCGTGAGCGATGTCCCGCTCGACATCACCGGCGACCTCCTCCACACCCTGAGGCGGTCGGCGCGGTCGGCCGGCCTCACCCTCGACACGCTCGTACACGGCTTCTGGGCACTGTTGCTCGCCAGGTACGGAGGCAGACGCGACGTTCTTTTCGGATCGGCCATGTCCGGGCGCCCAACAGAGCTGTCCGGCGTGGAGCACGGCCGTTTCGCCAACCCGCTGCCGGTTCGGGTGTCGGTCGCGTCGCGGGTCACCTTTGCCGACTGGCTGCAGAGCCTGCAACAGGACCTGTCACGGGTACGGCAGCACGGGTATGCGCCACCGGCCGAGATCCAGGGGTACACCGGACTCGCCGAGGGCACGCAACTGTTCGACACCATGGTCGTCGCCCGGTACTCGCCCGCCCAGGCGGGCACCGGGGTCCGGGAGCGCGAGACACCTGACGGCACCGGCTACCCGCTACTGCTCCTGGTCGAGGAGGCCGAGGAGCGGCTGCGCTTCTCCCTGCGTCACCAGCGCTCGCGGCTCGGCAGCAGGACGGTCGAGCGTATCGCCGGTCATCTGCGCACCCTGTGCCAGGTGTTCGCGCACGATCCCGGGCGGCGGCTCGCCGACGTACGGATCCTCGGCGACGCCGAGCACACCGAAGTCGTCCACGGGTTCAACACCAATCGTCTCGGCGGCATCGATGCCTGCTTCACCGGCGAAGGGACGATCCACGGTCTCATCGAGCGGCAGGCGGCGTCGACCCCGTTCGCCGTCGCCGCCACCTACCGGGACGAAACCCTTACGTACCAGGCGCTCAATGCCCGCGCCAACCGGCTCGCCCGCCACCTGGTCGACCGCGGTGTACGGCGCGAGGACCTGGTCGCGGTGGCCGTGAGCCGCTCGCTGGACCTGGTGGTCACACTGTTGGCGGTGATGAAGACCGGTGCCGCCTATGTTCCGCTAGCCGCGGACAATCCGTCCGAGCGGCTGAAGGTCATGATCGAGGACGCCCGGCCGGTGTGCTTCGTCGTGCAGGAAAGCCTGCACCATCTCGTGGAGGGCCAGGACAACGTTTGCGTGCTGGAGCGTGAAGCGGCCTCGATCACGACCCGTGACGGCGACAATCTAAACGCGGCGAGCCATCCCGACCAGCTCGCGTACGTCATATACACCTCCGGCTCCTCCGGGCGCCCCAAGGGTGTTGCCTGCCACCACCGTGGATTGGTGAACTATCTGGGTTTCTGTGCCAGGCGCTACGCGTACAACGGTGACGGCGGGGCGCCGCTGTTCTCCTCGGTAGGCTTCGACATGATCGTGCCGAACCTCTACACCCCCCTGGTCCTCGGCCAGGCGGTGCACCTGCTTCCGGACGACCTGTTGTTGGAGGATCTGGCCGGGCACCTGCTCGAACTGGCGCCCTTCAGCTTCATCAAGATGACCCCGGGGCACCTGGAGTTGCTCTCCCAGCAGTTGCTGCCGGCTGACGCCGCCCGCCTGGCCGGCGTACTCGCCGTGGGTGCGGACTCGTTCCCCACGCACATTCTCGATGGCTGGCGGCGCCTAGCGCCGGACTCGGACATCCTCAACGAGTACGGCCCCACCGAGGCCTCAGTCGCGAACTCGATCTACACCCCGACCGGGCCGGTGGGGACCAATACGGTACCGATCGGCCGGGCAATCCCGAACACCACCATGTATGTCCTCGATGAACACCTCAATCCGGTCCCGCCGGGCGTGGCCGGTGAGATCTTCATCGGCGGGGTTTGCCCGGCCCGCGGCTACCTGAACATGCCGGAGCGCACCGCGCAGTCCTTTCTGCCCGACGAGTTCTCCGCAGTCCCTGGCGCGCGGATGTACCGCACCGGCGACCGCGGTTACTGGCGCAGTGACGGAAACCTGCAGTTCCTGCGGCGGCTTGACGACCAGGTGAAGATCCATGGTTACCGGGTGGAGACCGGCGAGGTGGAGCACAAGCTGACCGAGCACCCCGGGATCGAGCACGCTGTCGTGGTGGCCCGCCCGAACGCGCACGGGCACAATCAGCTCGTGGCCTACCTGGTGCCGTCGGGTCCGGCTGCGCCACGGACCGCGGAACTGCGTGCATGGCTGGAGCGGCTGCTACCGAGCTATCTCGTCCCGGCCATTTTCGTCCAGATCGATGCCGTTCCCCTCGATGCCAATGGCAAGGTGGACCGCAAGGCTCTGCCCGAATCAACGACAGGCGTCTAGGCAACGGGCGTATGCCGGGCTCCACAGGGACGTCGAGCAGTAACGCGGCACGGTTCGGTCACACATCTGGGAGGTGGTGCGGCTTGCTTCTCAAGCCGATTACTGCAAGTTCCGGATCGACGCCGGTTTCACCCTGTCGACTCATTCCGACGGCCGTCGCCACCTTACTGCCCACGACACCCTCTGGCGGCTGACATGCGACAGCTCTATCGGGCACTTGAGAACAACCGGGACCTCAAGCTACTGCTCACGGCCAACATGATCTCTCTGACCGGTGAATGGATCCTGCGCACCGGGCTCGCCTATCAGATCTATCTCCTGACCGGGTCCACCCTGGCCTCCGCAGCCTCGGTGATGGCGTCACTGCTGCCTCAGCTGCTTCTCGGATCAATCGCCGGTGTCTTCGCCGACCGGTGGGATCGCCGCCGCACGATGGCCATCTCCCACCTCGTGATGATTGTAGCCCTGACCCCCCTGCTCGTCGTGAACGACGCAGGCAGAGTATGGCTGGTCTATCTCGTGATCGTGGTGCAGAGCAGCCTGGCACCCTTCTTCATCTCGTCGGAGGCAGCGCTACTACCGTCCCTGGTGAAGAAAGAAGATCAGCTCGTCACCATCAATTCGTTGAACGCTCAGGTACGTGACATCGCGCGCCTCGTCGGGGCAGCACTGGGTGGAACCATCGGAGGTCTCGGCGGTACAGCCGGACTGAGCATCACCAACATGTCAATCTTGGCACTCGCGGCCGGGCTCCTGTGGCGCATGCAGAAACGGCAGGCACCAGCCGTCTCGACTCGTCTGGACGTGGTGCGGGAATGGATCGAGGGCCTACGCAGCGTACGCGCCAGCAGGGCCCTCAGGGTCTTCTTCCTCTTCACTTTGGTCACCGGTGTCGGCGAAGCGATCATGGGTACGCTGATCGCACCGTTCGTCCGGGACGTGCTCGGCGGGGACTCCCAGGCCTTCGGCGTCATCATGGCAGCCCAGTCGGTCGGCGGCATCGTCGGTGGCCTCGTCGCGACGGCCATCGGTCACCGCTTCTCACCACGAGCGATGTTCGGCTGGGGTGCGCTCGTCTTCGGCGTCTTGGACCTCGTTCTCTTTCTCTATCCGCTGGCCGCAAAGGTGCTCTGGCCCTCGCCACTGCTCATAGCTCTCGTCGGGCTACCCGCCGCATTCCTCACCGCTGGCGCGATCACCGTATTCCAGAACGCCACGACGAACGACAACCGTGGTCGCATCTTCGGCGCCATGGCGGCTTTGAAGGGTGCGGCGATGCTGATCGGGACGATCATTTCGGGCGCTCTCGGCGAACGTGTCGGCATCGTGCCGGTCATCGCCACCCAGGGCGCAGCCTACTTCCTGGCGGGGATAGTGGTACTGCTCGGGCTTCGCGAGAATCACTCCCGGTTGGCCGTCCACTCGCCCCGCGTTCCGGCGGAGTTGTGACCGCACCTGACCTGCAACCGCACTGCCGTGTCAGGCCGCTACCGATCGGGCGGGCGGCGAAGACCGCCGGCCGGGCCCGGCGGTCGGTCAGCCTGATCGGGGGGTCGGTGCCGGGAATGCCCTCTTCTGTCGGTGGCTGCGTCTAACGTCCGACGGTGACACGCTCACACAGCCCAGGGAGCCTGACGGATGACAACCCGACTCAACCCGTACCTCACGTTCGACGGCAACGCCCGCGAGGCCATGGAGTTCTACCACTCGGTGTTCGGCGGGCAGTTGCAGATCAACACCTTCGGTGACTTCGGCTCGTCCGATCCCGTCATGATGGACAAGGTGATGCACGCGATGCTCACCACCGACCGGGGCTACGTCCTGATGGCCTCCGACACGGCGCCCGGCATGTCGTACCGCCCCGGTGACACGATCACGTGCAGCCTCAGCGGCGATCCGGGCGAGGGCCTGGAGGAGGCGTGGGAGAGGCTGTCCGACGGTGGCAACGTCATGATGCCGCTGGAGAAGCAGATGTGGGGCGACCTGTACGGCATGTGCGTCGACCGGTTCGGCATCCCGTGGATGGTCGACATCGCCCAGCCGCAGTGATCCGGCCGGCAGGGTGACCGGGGCGAGCCGGCCACCCTGCCCCACCGACGGGTCGTGGGTTGCTAGGGCGCGATGACCTGGCACCGGGTCCTGCCGAACCAGACGACGTCCTCGCGTTTGACTCCGTAGAGATGGTTGCCGATGAACGGCTCGACGGCCCACGCGCCCCGCAGTTCGGTCGTGTTCCACGCGTCGAGGTACCCCTCGTCGTACGAGGTGCCGGCGCCGAGGGAGTGGCCGATGTTGGACAGCCGGTCCAGCAGCAGGTAGGGCGTCCTGGCCAGTTCCTGTTGGAACACCGCGAAGAGGTCGCAGGCGCGCATGCCGGGCGTGGCGGCGGCGAGTACGGCGGCGTGGATCCGCTCCACCGCCTGCCGAGCCGCCTGCTGGGCGGGGTTCGCACCCTGCTGGAGGGTGCGGGTGCAGTCCCCCCACCCGCCACGGGCGGTGACCGGGTGGACGTCGACGATACCGAGGTCGAGGTTCCACAGGCTGCGGTCGCCGGGGAGGTCGGTGGGAAAGCAGCTCAGCGTCCCGGCGCCGAAGCCGACGGTGGTGGGGCTCCACACACCGGTGGCGCCCAGGTCACGGAGGATCTCGCCGGCCCGCCGGTGCACGACAACCTCGGACTCGCCCGGTCGCGCGGACGCGGCGATGGTCTCGGCCGCCCGGATGGCGAGCAGTTGGGCCTCCACCAGTTCGTCCGGCGGTTCGTCGGGAAGGGCGCGTCCGCCCGGGGTCGCCGGACCGGGGTGGTCAGGCACCGTTCGCCGCCCGGGTCAGGGCACGGCGGGACGGCACCTCGCGGATCGCCCGGACGAACTCCCGGACGTGGCCGCGGTCGACGGTACCGGTGTCGGTGTACGTGTCCTTGAGGTAGCTGCCGACGATGACCGCGTCCGCGTGGGCCAGTTGGTCTACGCAGTTCGCCGGGGTGACCCCGGCGCCGACGACAAGGGGGAAGTCGTCACCGAGAAGACGCCGGAACTGCTCGATCTTCTCCGGCGGGGTCTCCATCCCGGTGCCGTCGCCGGTCACGACGACCGCCCCGCACCGTGCCCGGGCGAGGCTGAGGTCCTCCTCCAGCGAGCGGCCGGACAGGTACGGCTGGTACTTGAAGCGGACGCCGCCGAGCACGTGGCTGGTCGTCTGCTCCCGTTCGGCGGCGAGGCGGGCCGCGAAGGTCCCGTCGTCGTCCGGGGGCAGGTGTCCGGCCACCGAGTCCAGTTGGATGAACAGGGCGTGGAACTGCCGGGCCAGCTCGAACGCGGTCCAGTCCTGGCGCAGGATGTTGATCCCGAACCGGACCTCCGGTGCCGATTCGGTGAGGTACCGCAGGACGTTCTCCACGTCGTCGACGTCACCGAAGTAGTTCTCGACGATCACGGCGTCCACACCCTCGGACCACAGGACGTCGATCTCCCGCTTGGCGAGGTCCAGCTTCTCCGCCGCCGTGTCGCCGCTGAGGTGCAGCATGGCGAAGACGGGGAGCTGGCTGTCGAACTCGTCGAGGAAGGGGCGCTGGGGCATGCGGAAGGTCTCCTTCTGAAGCGGTGTACCGGGTGGCGGGCGGTCAGGGGATCAGGTGCAGCACGTCGTCGATGCGGATCGCCCGGTCGGTGAGGTGGAGGTTGCGGGCGAGCTGGGCCACTTCGAGTCGCTGGAGCTGCGAGCGGGCCAGCACGTCGTCGTCGGCGAACACGTCGGCGGCGGTTCCGTCGGCGATGACGGTCCCGTCGGCCATGGCCACGACGCGTGGGAAGGCGTCGGCGACGAACCGCATGTCGTGCGTGATGGTGACGACGGCGATTCCCTCGTCGCGCAGCCGGTCCATCAGGGCGAGCAGTTGCCGGGTGCCCGGCCGGTCGAGTCCCGCCGTCGGTTCGTCGAGGATCACGTAGTCGCACGTCCCGACCAGGATGGCTGCGATGGCGACGAACTTCCGGACCGGGAAGGGCAGGTCGTTGGGATTGCTGTCGAGGTGGGGGGCGATCCCGGTCAGGTCGACCGCCCGGGTCACCCGTTCGGCGGTGTACGCGGCGTCCCAGCGCAGGTACCTCGGCACCAGCGTGAGTTCGGTCCGGACGTCACCGGCGAAGATCTGGTCGTCGGGGTTCTGGAAGACGTACCCGACCTGCCGGGCGATCCGGGCGGTCGTCCGGCCCGCCGTGGGTTGCCCGTCGATGGTGACGGTGCCCCGGGTCGGCCGGAGCAGGCCGTTCATGAGTTTGACCGTGGTGGTCTTGCCGGCGCCGTTCTGGCCGACGATGGCCAGCCGCTCGCCCCGGTCGACGGTGAGGTCCACGCCCCGCACGGCCAGCGTGCCGTCGGGGTACGCGTGGTGGACGTCATGCAACGTGATGGGCATGGACCTGCGCTCCTCTCATCCGCGCGGCGATCGCCGCCTCGGCCTGCGGACGGGTGACCGGGATGGTGCCGAGGCCCTTGCCGACGGACTCCAGGGCGAAGGCGAGGTCGGTCACCTCGGGTCGCGGTACGTCTGCGGCGTCGACGGCGGGTGCGGCGAGGATCTCCCGGGTGGGGCCTTCGGCGACGACCTTCCCGGCGTGCATCACGACGAGCCGGTCGGCGTACCGGGCCATCAGGTCGATCTTGTGCTCGACGAGCACGATGGACTTACCCCGGTCCTTCAGGTCGGCGATGATCTCGAAGACCGCCTGCGAGGACTGCGGGTCGAGCTGGGAGGTGGGCTCGTCGATGACGAGCACCTCGGCGTCCATGGCGATGATCGACGCGAAGGCGACCTTCTGCCGCTGTCCGCCGGACAGCCCGTTGGGGTTCTTGGGCAGGAGCGCGGTGATGCCCAGCCGGTCGCTGATGGAGGTGACCCGGTCGACGATGTCGCTCCGGCTGACGCCGAGGTTCTCCAGGCCGAAGGCGATCTCCTCGAAGACGGTGTCCTTGATGCCGCTGATCTGGGTGAAGGGGTTGTCGAAGACGCAGCCGATGGTCCGAGCGAGTTCGGCGGGGTTCCAGTCGGCCAGGTTACGGCCGAGAATCTCGACCGTCCCCTCGACCGTGCCCTTGTGGAAGTGCGGGATCAGCCCGCGCAGCAGGCTGCACAGGGTGCTCTTGCCGCTGCCGTTGGTCCCGACGACCCCGTAGAGCTGACCGCGCTCAAGGTGCAGGGTGACACCCTCCAGGGCCGCGCTGTCGGCGTAGGCGTAGGTGAACGTGACGTCGCGGAGGTTCGCTAGGTCCACAGCAGTCGCACTCCGATCGTTGCCAGACACCCGGCGGCCACGAGCGTCGTCGCGGCCCGCTCCCAGGTGGGCGTCGGCCGCAACTGGAGGAGATGGGTGTGCGGGATACCCGAGTTGAAGGCGCGGGCGTCGAGGGCGACGGCGCGTTCCTCCGTCTGGTTGAGGGCGGTGATGAACACCGGGGCCAGGACGGGGAGGAACGCCTTGGCGCGTACCCAGAGGTTGCCCTCCGTCTCGATGCCCCGGGACCGCTGCGCGTCCATCACGACGCGGGCGCTGCGGCTCAGGTCGCTGATCGCCTGGAAGGACGCGAGCAGGATGTACGTCGCCTGCGGCGGCATCCCCCTCAGTTCCAGCGCCAGCATGAGGGTCTTCATCGGCACGAGGGCGAAGTACAGGGTCAGCGCGCCGCAGAGCACCATGACCGTCAGGGCGAAGTCCGTGCCGTCGCGGACGCCCTCCCGGGTCGGGGCCAGCGGTCCCCACTCGAAGAGCACCTGGTTGCCGTCGGCGAACGCGGCCCGGAGCACGAAGAGCACCAGGCCCACCCCCAGCAGGAGCTTCGCGTAGAGCCGGGCGAAGGGGACGCCCACGCCGGCGGCCACGGCCAGCCCGAGGAAGGCCACGCATCCGGCCACCAGGCCGACGGGACGGGGTGTCACCAGCGCCAGCAGGCTGATGCAGGCGAGCACCACGGCCACGTTCAACGGGTGCATGTCACGTACCCGGTTGCCGTACGACACCACACCGCCGAAGGTCCCGTCCGAGGTGGCGCCGGCGCCGCCGGGCAGCAGCGGGTTCACATCTGCCCGCCGGGGGCCGGCCGCGACGCGGTGAAGGCCGGTGCCGGGGTGACGCCCCGGGCGCGCAGGTACACCTCGCCGAGGGGCAGCTTGGCGTAGATGCGCCGGGGGATGCCCCGCAGGACCACGAAGACCGCCAGCACGGTGGGCACCTTGTCGAGGAAGTCCATGGGTACCTGGGCCACGAAGTTCGCGGTCGTGACGTCCATGCCGGTGGCCATGAGCGCGCCGACCACGAGGGCTCCCCCGCCGACGGCGAGTCCGCCGAAGACCCAGAGGGTGATGAGCGCCCCGAGTACGCCGCCGATGAGCGCGAAGGGGATCGCGCTCGCCAGGGTCTTCCAGAAGACCGTGAACACGCCCCGTTTGCCGAGCCAGCCGGCCAGCAGGCCGAAGATGACGCTGAGGACGCCGAAGGCCAGGGTGGGTGGGGAGGTGATGGAGTTGATGCCGTTGGAGATGAGCCCGACGAGGGCGCCGGGGATGCCGCCGCAGAGGGCTCCCACCAGGATCGTGCCGATGCTGTCGAGGTACACCGGCAGTTTCAGCAGCAGGGCGAGCTGTCCGCCGACGAAGTTGATCGCGATGCCGATGGGGATCATGAAGATGGTCAGCCGCCCGTAGCGGGAGATCAGGGACTGGGTCGACACGAGGACTCCTCTGTGACGCGTTGAGGCTGTGGGAGGGGGGAGAGCCGGCCGGTGCGGGCCATGAAGTCGAGGACCGTCGCTTCGGCGAGCATTCCGCCGCGGGCTCCGACCTTGCCCACCGAGAGCGCCGCTGCGGCGTTGGCGAATTCCGCCGCGTACCGCAGGTCCTCGGAGACCAGGTAGGAGTAGAGGAAGGAACTGGTGAAGGTGTCCCCGGCGCCGGTGACGTCGACGACGTCGACCTGGTGGCCGGCGACGTCGAACGCGTCGCCCTGGGCGTGCACCCGGCAGCCGGCGCTGTCGCCGGTGACGACGACCGCGAGGGTGCCCCGGTCGAGCAGGCCCTGGATGCTCTGGCCGCAGCTGCGGAACCGTTGGTACCCGATCGCGTTCATGAAGACGATGTCGCAGTGGTCGATCAGGGGTGAGGGGTGGTTTTCGAGGTTGTAGACGTCGAGGTCCATGACGATCTTCGTGCCGGCGGCCCGGATGTCGGCCAGGACCTCACCGGCGCCCCGTTCCCCCATCCGGAACGGGGTCGCGTCGGTCACGGTCGTGACCAGGTACGCGGCGGCGGCCATGTGGTCGAACGCCGCCGGGGTGATCTCGGTGTGGGTGATACCGAGGGTGGGGATCAGGACGATGTGCTGGTCGTCGGCGAGCAGGATGATGCAGCGTGAGTCGGGCACGTCCTCGTCGAGGATGACGAAGCGGGTGTCCAGTCCCACCGCTTCCAGTTGGGCGAGCAGCCGCCGGGTCAGGTCACCCGGGTTGAGCTGCGACATGAAGGAGGTGGGTACGCCGTAGTTGGCGAAGATCGCCGCCGAGTTGGCGACCATGCCACCGAACTGTGGTTCGAGGGGCCGGACGATGACCTTGTCACCGGCGACCGGGAAGTGCGGCGTCCGGTAGTACTCGTCCATGGCGACGTCGCCGAAGAACACCGCGTGGCGGGGGTTCTTTCCGCCGGGTCCGGGCTGTCCGTTCATCGCCGACCCGCTTGCACCGGGCCGGTCGAGTCCCGCACCACGAGCGCGACCGGGAGCCGGAGCTGGTCACCGTCGAGTTCGGCCGCGCCTTCGAGGGCGTCGATCAGGGTGTCGGTGGAGACCTGACCGAGGGCGGGGACGTCCTGGCGGATGGTCGTCAACGACGGGAAGCAGTACTTCGCCGCCATGACGTCGTCGAAGCCGACGACGGAGACGTCCTCCGGTACCCGGACGCCGGCCTGTCGCAGTTCGTGCAGCACGCCGATGGCCATCAGGTCGTTGACGGCGAACACCGCGGTGGCCGTACCGGTCTGGAACGTGGCGAGGTGGGGGGCCACGGCGAGCGCGCCGCTGGACTCCGTGAACTGTCCTCCTGCGGTGGCGACGACCGTTCCCCCGCCGTCCTCCCAGCGCCGTCGGAACGCGGCGATCCGGCGCGAGCTGGAGAAGGGCTCCCCTTCGGCGCCGACGATCAGGACTTTGCGGTGCCCGAGTCCGAGGAGGTGCTCGGCGGCCAGGCGGCCGCCCGCCTCGTTGTCCGAGATGACGGACTTGAGGCGGGTCCCCTCGATCTCCTCGTCGACGAAGACCAGCGGCATCGCGCCGAGCAGGTCGGACAGTTCCTGGTCGGTCGGCGGGGCGCCCGCCGCGTACACGATGCCGTCGACCGCCCGTGAGTGGACCATCTGGAGGTAGGTCAGCTCGCGGGCCGGGTCGAATCCGGTGGTGCAGAGGATGACGTTGTAGCCCCGTCGCATCGCCGCCGCCTCGACGCCGTGGGCCAGCTCGGCGAAGTATCCGATCGAGATGTCCGGGACCACCAGGGCGATCACCCGGGTGACGCCCATGGCCAGGCTCTGCGCCGAGCGGCTCGGCACGTACCCGAGCTCGGCCATGGCCGCGGCGACGCGTTCCTTGACGGCGGCGCTGACTTTCCGCTTGCCGCTCAGGGCGTGCGACACCGTGGTGGGGCTCACCCCTGCCCGCGCCGCGACCTCTGCGATCGAAGCCAAGGTTCTGGTCCTTTCGTTTGCAAAGCGCTTTGGCAAAGCGCTTTGGCAGACTGTAGCCGCCGCATAGGTGCAGGACAAGAGCCCTTCGGGACGCAAAGAAAGGCAAACTCGTGGCCGCCGCGCGGATCACGAGGGACCGGATCCGGACGGGGAGGTGGCAACGCCTGGAAACCGCGCACCGTGTCCCGGCACCGGGCCGGACGCGGCGGCGACCAGCGCCCCGACCCGCCCGGCGCGGCCCGCGCGACCCCGACCGGATCCGGCAGCGACACGGCGACGGCCGGGGCAGGACGTCGTCGTCCCACCCCGGCCGTGGTTCCCGGGCCCACTCACCGGCCCGGTGGCATCCTCACCGCAGCGTGTACGCCGTGGGGAGGGTCTGCGTGACGGTGTTGCCGGCACTGTCGGTCGCACTGACCCGCAGACCGACGCCGTCGACGGCCCGGTCCCGGTGCGGGTGGGTGAGCGTCGCGGTGAAGGTGTTCCTCCCGGCGGCCCGGGTCGTCACCGGCTGCCAGGTCCCTCCGCCGTCGAAGCTGACCTCCACCCGCATCGTGGTCACCTCCGGTGGTGCGCTGAGGCGTTCCTGGTAGTAGCCGGTGACGGTGATCCGGTGGGTACCCCCGGCCCTGGCCGTGTCGTCCAGGCCGAGGCCGAGGTCGTAGCGCAGGAAGATCAACGGTTCGGGCCGGCAGTCGCCGTCGGCCCCGAGGGCCTCACCCATGCAGGGCTGCAACTCCGGGACGTCCGTCCCGCTCGGTCGCGCCGAGGTGTACTCCCAGACCGTCCGGCCGCCGTTCGTCTCCGCCTCGAAGGTGTACCGCGCCGGTTCCGCCGGCAGGTCGTACGCGACGACGTCGCCGCCGACCGCACATCCCAGCGTGAGGACGCCGGCGGCCACCAGGCCGGCGAGCGTCGTCCTGCGCCGAAGCCACGACGGGGTCGTGTTCATCGCGTCCGTCTCCCTACTCCATCCACGCCTCATCGCTGCTGCCCACCAGACGTCACGGTGCCCGGGGTACCGGCGGCGATCCGGAAGGAGATCGGGGCCAGCCGGCGGTCGAGGGGGTCACCGGACGCGTCGGAGAGCTTCAGGTCGCAGGCGGTCGGCTCACAGTTGCTGATCCCGAAGACGTACTCCGCGACGCCGGTGTTGTTGACCAGGCCGATCATCGCCTGCCGGGCGCCGCTGCTGCTGGTCAGGTACATGTTCGGGTAGAAGGTGTCGGCCTGTCGGCAACCCGAGCACAGCATTCCGGTCTGGACGGTGAAGCCCGACCTGGTACGGACCTGCGGTACCGCACCGGGCACCGTCGGGCCGGTGTTCCAGCGGACCGTCCGGTACCCGCCGGCCAGCACCTCCTGGATCTCCTGTCGGGCCGGGGCGAGCACGGACGGCCCGGCGTGGTCGGACCAGGCCAGCCCGAACTGGTTGATGGCGTCGCGCTGCCGGCTGACGAAGGTGGTGAGGGTGTGCTGCGTCCTGGTGTGCGGCAGGTTCGCCGCCAGCGGAGCCGGCTGGCCGTCGGCCCACTGCAACCAGGTGAGCGCGGTGACCTCACCGGGGCGGGCCGCATGGAAGCGGTGGTCGACCCGGTCGAGGTCGCGGGGCCGTACCCGGTACGGCAGGTCGGCCGGCACCTGGCCGGTGTCGTCGAAGGCGAGGACGTACGACGCCGGTGCGCTGCTGCCGCCGAGGGTGATCCGGACCGACCGGCCCGACCGCGACGTGGCGTCGAGGCGTTCGACGAGTCGCCGGGCCTCCGCTGCGGGTACGGTCACGACCGGCAGCGCCGTGTACGGTGCCGGGGCCGGGCAGCTCTGCGGCCCGTCCGGGCAGGGGATCGTCGGGTGCGACGGGCCGCCCAGTCGACGCAGCCCCGGTGCCCCGGCGACCAGTACGCCGGTGGCACCGGCGGCGGCAGCCGCCGCCACCCGCTCGCGCAGCGCCTCGAAGTCGCAGACGTCCGCGCAGATGTCGGTGGGGGTGAGCAGCAGCAGCCTGCCCCGGGTGTCGATCCTCGCCAGCTCGGCGGCCGTGCCGCTGCCACCGTGGACGACGGTGCTCGTCCCGCTGGTCGGCAGGCGGGGCACCGCCAGCCGCACGTACCGGCTGATCTGCTTCTCCCCCTCGGTCCATGCCTGGATGCCCCCGGGCACCGAGACGTCCGGAGTGGGGTAGCGGACGGGCAGGGCGAAGGATGCTCCGCCACCGGTGACCCGCATGGTGACCGTGGGTACCGTCCGCACCCAGCTCGTGCGGTGCGACAGCGTGCCGGTACGGACCTTCGTGGTGGGCAGGACCCACCAGTTCGGGTCGTGGGCACCGTAGTCGGCTTCCTGTTCCACCGTCATCGACCATTCACCCGTGGCCGAGGTGCGTTCGAGCCGGTGCAGCGCGTGGTAGGTCTCGGTCGTCGTCGGGGTGTCCACCGCGACCGGTCTGGCCCGGCGCAGGTCGAGGGTCACCGTGGTGGCTCTGGTGAGGGTCACCTCGGCGGCCATCGGGGTGGCGGTGTGCTCCTCGCCCCGCGCGTCCCGCCAGGACACGGCCACGACGGCGGCGAAGGTACCGGCGAACAGCGGGGTACTGAACCGCTCGCCGCCCGGCATGCTGACCGGGTCGTCGTGCAGGTTCACCCTGTCGTCCACCGGGATGACCACCGCGTTGCCGTACGTGACGGCGGTGGCGTCGGCCGGTGGTACGACCCTGACGGTCAGCGGTATCCGCTCCGGTTCCAGGAAGGCACTGATCCGGTTGGAGGCCCGCAGCACGCCGTCGGCGTCCCGGGCGGTCAGTACCCCGCTGTAGGCGCCGTAGGATCCGCCGTGCTCCAGCACCGTGCCGTCCAGGCCGACCGTCACCTGTGCCGTGCCGTGCGCCGGGACGGTCACCTGGTCGGCGTCGACGGTGAACAGCCCGGTGGGGGGCTGCTGCCCGCCGGAGGAGACGGCGCGGGACAGCGTCAGCGTGATCGGCTGGTCGGTGTGGTTGGTGTAGGTGAGCGTCCGGCTCACCGGTGTGTGCGGGTAGGTGTACCGGCCGAAGTTCAGGTGCCCGCTGGCGGTGATGGTCGGATCGACGGCCCGGACCAGGTCGACCCGGCCGACGCCCTGGGCGTAGAGGTCGTGCCCGAGATCCGTGGCGGTGGACATCAGGAACGCCTTGATCTCGTTCCCGGCCAGGTCGGGGTGTTTCTGGGCGATGATGGCCGCCGCACCGGCGACGTGCGGGGTGGCCATCGAGGTGCCGTTGGCGGCCGTGTAGTGCTCGTCGACCACGGTACCCATCGCGGTGCCGGCGGCCCGGGCGGCGACGATACCGACTCCCGGGGCCGAGATGTCCGGTTTGGCCGCGTCGTCGCCGAGTCGTGGCCCACGGCTGGAGAAGCCGGCCATCTTGTCGTCCTTGTCGACGGCGGCCACCGTCAACGCCTCGTCGGCGGCTCCGGGCGCGCCCACCGTGCCGCTGTTCGGTCCGGCGTTGCCGGCGGCGACCACGAACAACCGTCCGGTGCTGAGGCTGAGGCTGTTGAGCGCCTGGCTCATCGGATCGGTGCCGTCGGTGGGCGCGCTGCCGAGGCTCATGTTGATGATCCTGGCTTCCGACCGGGCGGCCCACTCCATCCCGGCGATGATGGCGTCGGTGGGACAGGACCCGCCGTCGCTACAGACCTTGCCGACCACGACCCTGGCGCCCGGTGCCACGCCCTTGCGTGCTCCGCCCGAGGCGGTACCGGTGCCGGCGATGGTGGCCGCCACGTGCGTCCCGTGTCCGTGCCCGTCCTTCGCACCGGCCGGGTTCCCGGTGAAGTCGACCTGGTCGACGATCTTGCCGGCCACGTCCGGGTGGTTGGCGTCGATGCCGGTG
Source organism: Micromonospora echinofusca (assembly GCF_017614955.1). GTDB lineage: Bacteria > Actinomycetota > Actinomycetes > Mycobacteriales > Micromonosporaceae > Micromonospora > Micromonospora echinofusca_A. Next base: position 754 of record NZ_WVUH01000001.1, on the reverse strand, counting down.
TCGAGCACGGCGACCGTCACGCCGGAGCCGTCGTAGCCGCGCTGCCAGGCGGTCGGGGCACCGATCTGTGCGATGGAGGTGTCGAGGCTGATCCGGGCGAGTTCGTTGAGCCAGACCTTGCGTACCCCGGTCAGTGATCCCGTGGCCCGTGCTGCGGCGCCGGCGGTGCCGGTCGTACCGCGCGCGTTCCACCACCGGCCGTCCCCGTCGATCGTCAGGGACTGGCCGTTGATACTGGTCAGGGTGGATACCGTCGCCGCGCCCGGCGTGGCCCGCGCGGTGCGGGCGGTGACGTTCCCGGTGTAGGTGACGATGACCGGCACCCGGCCGGTCGTGCCCGCCGCGACGTGCGCGGCCAGCTTGGCGAGGTCGAACAGGCCCCAGTCCAGCAGCCCCTGCCCGAGCAGCGCCAGCGCGTCGTTCGGTACGACGTGGACGCTGCCCCGTCTGGTGACGGTGTGGAAGGTGACGGTCTTCCCGTCGGATCGGGGTGCGGGTTCGATCCTCCGGACGACGGGGCTGCCGTCGGCGCGCAGACCGACGTGCACCCGGTCACCGGTGATCAGCGTCAGCGGCGCGGCTGCCTGGGCGTTGGCCGCGATGCGCAGCAGTTCGGGGCTGGCGGTCACCGGCAGGGTCGGGCCGGCGGTGACCGGCGGGTTCTGCCGGGTCGGGGTGGCCGCGTTCGCCGTCGAGGTCGACAGGACCATGCCGACGATGGCCGCGCCGACGGTGACGGTGCGCAGGCGTCGGC